>DASUCK010000430.1:0-18058 GCA_036276095.1 Nonomuraea sp.
CACTCGTCCTGACCCGGCACCACTCCATCACCGACATCCTGCGCTGGTCATACTGGCGCCGACGCCACCAAGCCACGGCCCGGCACTGCCACTACCAGCGCAGATCCGACCGATGATCGCGAAGTGTCACTGGAGTACTAACCGATCGGACCTCAGCCGCCGGCTCCCATGCCGGGATCGTCGGCCGGATCGAGCAGTACAGGGGTCTCACGCCGGGCGACCTGTTCCCGCTCGCGTTCGCCCAGGCTGGCGAACACCGCGATCATCCCGATTCCGGACGGGCGGCGCCGCCGGACCGCGAACCACCAAGGCGGCGACGCCGGTCATCGGCGGCGTTTCCCCTACGATGGGGACGTTTCTCATGGTGGTGTGGCCGGGTGCCGCGGCGGCGCCGCTGGCCTTCCCCGCCGGGCGGCCGCCGGTGAGCGCCAAAGGGAGCAGGTATGAGCTTCAGCCAGTTGTCCCACCTGGAGTGCGGCCGGTGCGGCGCCACACACGACTGCGAGCGCCCGCAGAACCTGTGCACGACCTGCGGTTCGCCGCTCCTGGCCCGCTACGACCTGGCGGCCGTGGGCTCCTCGGTGCGCCCGGCGGACTTCGCCGGGCGCGCGCCGGACCTGTGGCGCTACCACGAGCTGCTGCCGGTCAGGGACCGGCGATCGGTGACCACCCTCGGCGAGGGGATGACGCCGTTGCTGCCGATGGCGCGCTACGGCGAGCGGATCGGCCTGCCGCGGCTGCTGATGAAGGACGAAGGGCTGATCCCGACCGGCTCGTTCAAGGCCCGCGGCGCCGCCGTCGGCGTGTCACGCGCCGCCGAGCTGGGGATCGAGCGGCTGGCCATGCCCACCAACGGCAACGCCGGCGCCGCCTGGGCACTCTACGGCGCCCGCGCCGGGCTGACCGCCACGGTCGTCATGCCGGTGGACGCGCCCGAGATCACCCGCCGCGAGTGCGTGGCGTCCGGCGCGGATCTGCACCTGGTGGACGGGCTCATCAGCGACGCCGGACGGATCGTCGGCGAACTGGTCGCCGCCTCGAAGGGCCGGGTCTTCGACACCTCGACGCTCAAGGAGCCGTACCGGATCGAGGGCAAGAAGACCATGGGCATCGAGATCGCCGAGCAGCTCGGCTGGCGTACGCCGGACGTGATCCTCTACCCGACCGGCGGCGGCGTGGGCCTGATCGGCATCCACAAGGCGCTGAACGAGCTGCTGGAGCTCGGCTGGATCGCGGGTCCGCCGCCGCGGCTGGTCGCCGTGCAGGCCGAGGGGTGCGCGCCGATCGTGCGCGCGTTCGAGCGCGGGGCGCGCGAGAGCCAGCACTGGGCCGATTCCCATACCGTGGCGTTCGGCATCAACGTGCCGAAACCGCTCGGCGATTTCCTGATCCTGGAGGCCCTGGCCGAGACCTCCGGCACCGCGGTCACGGTCACGGACGCCGACCTGCTGGCCGAACTCCGCGCGGTCGCCGCCCTGGAAGGCGCATTCGTCTGCCCGAGGGCGCGGCGGCCTTCGCCGCGGCGCGCAAGCTGCGCGCCCTGGAGTGGATCGCGGCCGACGAGGAGGTCGTGGTGCTGAACACCGGGGCCGGCCTGAAGTATCCGCGGACCGTCCCGGTGGACGCGCCCATCCTCCCGGCCGACGGCCACCTCGTCTGACCCAGGAACCCATGGCCGGGCCCGGGCCGGCGGCAACGCGCCGGCCTGGGATGGGTGGGCAGCGCCTTTGGTACTGCGCCGGCGCGACCCGGGAGCCGCTTGCGAAAGCCGGGTGGTCTCCACTGCGACATATTCCACGGCGCGAGGGGCGGCCCGGTGCTCTCTGCAGCCATCGCGCGGCTAGGGCTACCTCGTCAGCGCTGACAGCTGGCAGCTCAGCCTCAGCCCCTGCGCCAACGGGCGCAACCAGCTCCGGAGGGTACGTCTTACCGGACGAGAGCGGTGCAACCTCGGATCGGCCCGCACGCGTGGCCCGCCGCACCGGGCTTGCTACGTTGATCCACATGGGCGACGCGACCAGATCATTCACTCGGGAGGCGATGACGGCGACCTTGGAAACGGCGCTCGATGCTTTCCGGGCCGCGAGAATCACCGTCGCGTATCGCGTGTGCGGCACAAGCGCCGCGCTGCTGCAAGGCGTTCCGCTCCCCGCCGGGGACATCGACGTCTTGCTCGCCACCCGCGAGGACGTGGACACCTTCGCCGCGGCTCTTTCCTCTTTTCCCTGCCTGCACGCCGCCTCCTGGCTGCCCGAATCCTGGCAATACTTCACCAGGTTCGAGGTGAAGGGGATCGAGCTGGAGCTCAGCACCGTCGAACGCCCCGTCGATTCGGACGCCATGGAATGCACGGGCGCCGGGCCATGGCGGCATTACGTCCTGATCCCGTGCGGCGCTCACCAGGTGCCGGCGGTCCGGCTGGAGCTCCGCTTGGCCACGGAACTCCTGCGGGACCGGCCTGACCGATATCGGCCTCTCCTCGACCACATGCGTACGCACGGCTTCGATGGTGATCTGTTGCGACGGGCGATGACCGCCTGCGGCATTCCCGTCGATCGCCGGCGGCTGGTGCTGGACCGCCTCACGCGTTCCCGCTCACGGCCGTAGGTCGACTCGTCCTGACGCGACGGGACTCGGCAGCAAAGTCCGGTCAATGTCCGGCAGGTGCCCTCGCTTCTCGTGGCTGCCGCGTCGAGGATACGAACCGCCAGGCGTACCCATGACAACTGTTGTGAAACGAACGAAGGGGGCAAAGGTGGCCAGGAGATTGACGCTGCCGCCGGGGTGGCAATGGGACTCGGTGTCCGTCCAGCCGGTGTCGCGAGTGGATTCTGGCGAGCCGCCGTCCCGGCAGCATCGTGAGCCGGCGGTGTCCCGTACCGTGTGGTGTGGTGTGTCCACGGCGTATGGCTGGATTGAGGGGGAGAACGAGAGGGTGCTCCTGAGAGCGCACCCCTCAGACCGGTATGCCACGTCGGACGCGTCGCGGGGTTGAGCGCGGGGCTTCTCCTCGTCAACCGCGGCATTGACGCCTGTCCGTCGGCCCGCCTGTCCGTCGGCCCCGCCGGTCCGACGGAAAGAACGGTGACGATTTGATCATTCCCTGTCGGTGGCAGGCCAGGTCTCGAGGGCCAGGGCGGCCTCGGTGTCCGCGACAGCGGCCGCGTCGGGACGGCCGAGCTCCCGCAGGCAGGCGGCCAGGGTGAGCAGGGCCTGGCGGAGGTCGTGTGCGGCCCGGCGGACCTCTTGCTGCGCCTTCTCCACGTCCCGGCGGTGCCGCTCCCACAGATGGCCGGGGTGGTAGCGATGGTCGTCGTCCCAGTCGTCCCGTGCCTGTACGGCGCCGTGCCGCTCTCGCGCCAGGCGGACGAGTGCCCGGTGTCGTTTCACCGCCTGGTTGGCGGCGGCAAGAGCCTTTCTCCCATGACCTGAGGCGAGGAGGCGGGCCGCGATGGCCTGCCAGATCCTGGCCAGCCCACCGTGACCGTCATCGCGCCGCAGCCGTGGCCACGCGTCGGCGATGACGGTGTAGGCCTCCGCGGCCCGGCCGCTGCGGGCCAGCCGGTCGCTGAGCTTGTCCACCGTCGTGGCGAACTCGTACCTGGAGTCGTTGCGCCCGCGCCAGAACGCCAGGACCTCGGCCGTCACGTCGGCCGCCTCGGCGACCCGGCCGACCCGGTCCAGGTTTTCGGCGAGAAGCGTCAACGCGTGGCAGAGTTCGAAGTCGGCACGCTCGGGCATGGCGCCACCGTCGCCGGTGGCCCGTTCGAGCCGGTCACGGAGCTCCGCGACCGCGGCGGCCGCCGACTCCACCGCCTCCTCGTGGCGGCCGAGCCAGGACAGGAGCAGCGTCCGCCACTGCCTGGCCTCCCTGTCCGCCACCCGCGCGGAAAGGTGCCGGGTCAGGGCAAGCTGCTCCTCGACGACGGCCAGCGCCTCCTCATAGCGCCCGTCGTCGACGAGGTTGCCGCGCAGCGCGATCATCGTCTCGGTCATCCGGTCGGCGAACGCGCCCGGTCGCACGGCGTCCAGCTTCCGGTACGCCATGAGCTCTTCCCGGCGGGCGAGCGCGGCGAGGTCGTCCCAGCCCAACTCCGTCAGCAGCTCGGCGAGCTGCCGCAGCGGTTTCGGCAGCGCGTTCGTGGACCGCTCACCGGTCTTGCGCCTGCCCTCGACCAGCGCCAGCTGCTCAAGGGCCCACTTCAGCGTCTTGTCCGGGCGGACGAGGCCGCGGTATCGCGTCTCGTCCACCGGGCGGTTGAGCATCTCCCGGCGAACCACCTCGAAATGACGCTCCGGCACGCTCACTGGATAGCACATCCGCCCTTCGGCACGGTCGAAAATGGCGCGGCGTCGGTGAAATCCGTGGAGATCTCGATCTCGGTGGGCGCGGTCAGGTGCACGCGACGGGAAGCGCGTGGTCAAGTTTCCGCCACCCTTCGTGCCCCGCCGACTCGTCCGGCGCGGGCGGCGGGTCGGCCGCGGGGGCGAGGCGGGCCTCGGCCATCCTCGGAAACTGTGGGCCGCGCCCGGCCGCAGGCTCGCCGATCGGGCCGTGGGAGGCCGTATCGTGGCAGGTCAGGGCCGGTTACCGAATGCTAGCCTGGGAGAGCGGATAAGGAAGCGCTCGGGGCAGCGTGCCCGAGCACGGCGCCGGGGTGCGCCGGGCGGAAGACGTCCAGGAGCCATGGTCCGGGCGGGGGCAAGGGGCCGCGCCGCTCGATGACGGATCGCACCGGCCGGGGCACGGCCGGTCAGCGTGGCGACGCTCACGGTTGGGGGAGTGGTGAGCATGGACAACGTGCCCGGTTCCCGAGCGGCGCGGCCGTCGCGGTGGTTGCGGCCGCGATCGGTACGCGGCCAGATCGTGGCCCTCGTCACCCTCATCGCGATCGTCATCCTGGTGCCGGCCGCGGTGGCCGGTGACCGCGTGGCGCGGATGGCGGTGGCCAACGGCATCTGGCAGCAGAGCAGGCAACAGGCGGCCGTCACCGCGGCCGCCGTTCGCGAGGGGCGCATGACCGCGACGATCACGCCGAGCGTGACGGGCGTGGACCTGGTCCAGGTGGTCGCGCCCGACAACCGGGTGATCGCCGCCTCGCCGGAGGCGCACGGCTTGGGCCCGCTGACCAGGGCGCGGCCCAGCGCCGAGGATCCGCAGCAGGACGTCCAGTTCTGCGACGCCCACCAGCGCGAATGTGTGCGCATCGCCGCCGTGCGGGTGTCGCCCGCGCCGGACTCGCCGGTGGTCTACGCCGGCCGCGCCTCCCCCACGCCGGTCTCCACCGCGATCCTGGACGCCCTGTTCGCCGCTCAGGCGGCGGTGCTGGTCGGGCTGGCCGCCTGGGCCGCCTGGGCGATCGCCGGCCGGGTCCTGGCGCCGGTGGAGGGCATGCGCAGCCGCCTGGCCGAGATCAATGGCCAGAATCTCACCATGCGCGTCCCCGAATCCGGCGGGCAGGACGAGATCGCCGGCCTCGCCCGCGCCATCAACGCCACGCTGCAGCGGCTCGAACACGCCAAGACCGAGCAGGAGCACGCCATGACCTGCCTGGAAGGCGCGCTGCGGCAACAGCGCCGGTTCACCACCGACGCCTCTCACGAACTGCGTACCCCGCTGGCGGGGCTGCGGGCGCAACTGGAGGGGGCGCAGCTCCACCCCGACGACACCGACGTTCCTGGCATGATCGCGGACGCTCTGCGCGACGTGGACCGGCTGCAGGCCATCATCTCCGACCTGATGCTGCTGGCCCGTCCCGGCGAAGGCGACCAGCAGATGCAGGAGGTCGACCTGTCGGTGCTGGTGCAGAAGGAGCTGGCCCGGCGCGTCAACGAGCCGCACCCGGTGGCGACGGATCTGCGTCCCGGGGCGTGGGTACGCGCCAACCCCGTACAGATCAGCAGGATCCTCACCAACCTGCTCGACAACGCCCAGCGCCATGCCGCCAGCGCCATCCGCGTCCACGTCGACCACGTGCCGGGGCCTCCCGCGCCGGACCGGAACGGCGCGAACGCCCTGGACGGGGAGAGCGGCGAGGTCGTCGAGCTCAGCGTCATCGACGACGGACCGGGCATCCCCGAACGCGAGCGTGAGTTCGTCTTCCAGCGCTTCTCCCGCCTGGACACCGCCCGTGGCCGTGGCCAGGGCGGAACCGGGCTCGGCCTGGCCATCGCCCGTGACCTCGCCCACGCCCACCACGGCACCCTGCACGCCCAGGACCCGCCCGGCGGCCGCCAGGGCGCCTGCCTGGTCCTCCGCCTCCCCGCCGTCGATCCCCCTGCCGCCCCGCAGCCCTGACCCAGGGTCCTCACCCCGGCTCTGACCAGGTTCTGGCCAGGTTCTGAACGGGTCTGAACGGATTCTGATCGGGGCTTACGTCACGCGGTAGCGTCCGGCCGCGGCGGTGCGCAGGGTGAGGCCGTGGCCGGGGGTGTCGGTGCGGGGGCGGGCCCGGCCACCGGTCGGGTCGGCGGCGCCGTCGAACAACTCGGCTTCGATGCGCTGGTGGTCGTGGAACCACTCGATGTGACGCAGGTTGGCGATGCCCGCGGCGGCCGGCAGGTGCAGGTTGGGGGCGCAGTGCGCGGACACCTGCAGGTTGTGGCCGGCGGCGACGGCCGCGGCGGCGAACCAGCCGGTGTAGCCGCCGCACCGGGTGGCGTCGACCTGCAGGCAGTCCACGGCCCCCGCCTGGCACATGCGGGTGAAGTAGGCCAGGTCGCAGCCGTACTCGCCGGCGGTCACGTCGGCCCGGCAGTGTTCGCGCACCAGGCGCAGGCCGGCCAGGTCGTCGGAGGAGACCGGCTCCTCGAACCAGGTCACGTCGTGCTCGGCCATGCGTTCGGCGACGCGGACGGCCTGCTTGGCGCCGTAGCCGCCGTTGGCGTCGACGTACAGCTCGGTCGCGTCGCCGATGACGCGCCGGGCCAGCGCCACCCGGTGCAGGTCGCGGCTGGCGCGCGTGCCGTCCGACTCGCCGATCTTGATCTTGACGCGGTCGAAGCCCTGGTCGTGGACCCAGCCGCCGAGCTGGCCGATGGTGGCGTCGTCGTCGTAGGTGGTGAAGCCGCCGGAGCCGTACAGCGGGACCTCGTGGCGCGCCGCGCCGAACAGGCGGCCCAGCGGCAGGTCGAGCAGGCGGGCCTTGAGGTCCCACAACGCCACGTCCACGGCCGAGACGGCGTAGCCGGCGACGCCGGGCCGGCCGGCGTTGCGCACCTGGCGGGCCATCGCGGCCCAGACGGCGGGGATGTCGGCGGCGTCGGAGCCGATGATCGTGTCCGCGAGCGTCTCGGTCACCAGCTTCGCCGCGGCGGCTGGTGCGTACGTCCAGCCGGTCCCGCTCGTGCCCGCGGCCGTGAGGGTGACGACGACCAGCGTGGTGGCCTGCCACGCGAGGGTCCCGTCCCCCTCGGGCCGGTCGGTCGGGATCCGGTAGGCCGCCGCGGCGACCTTGTCGATCGTGCTCATGACCACCACTCTCGCCTCGTGTGGCAGCAGCCATGTGTGCTACCCGGCCGACGTTGTCCAAACGCGTAATGCGGACGGCCGGCGAGTGTTTCCCGAGGGCGAAGGTTTAGGACGGTGAGGCCGGGCAGGGCGGCAGGCATGACCGCGACCGTCGCGGACGTCCTCGTCGAACGCCCGGTTCCCGTGGCGTCCTTCGCCGCCGCCGCCGGCATCGACGGGATTCCACAGCCCGGGAAGTGATCTCCATGGCCCGCACCCTGCCTCTGCCCGACCCGGTACGCACCCGCGCGGCCCGGCCGTACGTGCGGGTCCGCGACCTGGAACGGGACCTGAAGGCGCGCGTCGACGGCGAGGTCCGCTTCGACCCCGGCAGCCGCGGCGCCTACTCCACCGACGGCTCCAACTACCGGCAGGTCCCGCTCGGCGTGGTCGTGCCGCGCACCGTGGAGGCCGCGGCCGAGGCGGTGGCCGTCTGCCGCGAGCACCAGGCGCCCATCACCTCCCGCGGCGGCGGCACCAGCCTGGCCGGGCAGACGTGCAACACCGCGGTGATCATCGACTGGTCGAAGTACTGCCACCGCCTGATCTCCGTGGACGAGCAGGCCGCGACATGCGTCGTGGAGCCCGGCATCGTGCTGGACGAGCTCAACCGGCAGCTCGCCCCCACGGGGCTGATGTTCGGTCCGCGTCCGTCGACCCACGCCCAGTGCACGATCGGCGGCATGATCGGCAACAACTCCTGCGGCTCCACCGCCCAGGCCTACGGCAAGACCGCCGACAACGTCGTCCGGCTGGACGTGCTCACCTACGACGGCACGCGCATGTGGGTCGGCCCGACCGGCGAGCAGGAGTACGCCGGGATCCTCGCCGAGGGCGGCCGCCGCGCCGACGTCCACCGCGGGTTGCGGGAGATCGCCGACCGGTACGCCGACGAGATCCGGGCCCGCTTCCCCGACATCCCGCGGCGCGTGTCCGGCTACAACCTCGACCAGCTGCTGCCCGGCGGCCCGTTCGACGTGGCCAGAGCCCTCGTCGGTTCGGAGGGCACGCTGGTCACCGTGCTGCGCGCCGAGCTGAAGCTCGTGCCGGTGCCCGCGGCCGAGACGCTGGTCCTGCTCGGCTACCACGACATCGTCACCGCCGCCCGCGCAGTGCCGCGCGTCGCCGCCCACCACCCGCTCCAGCTGGAAGGCATCGACGACAAGCTCGTCGGCTACGAGGGCCGCCGGCACATGAACGCGGAGGCCCTGGCCAGGCTCCCCGAAGGCGGCGGCTGGCTGATGGTCTCCTTCACCGGCCGCAGCAGGCAGGAAGCCGACCAGCGCGCCCGCGCCCTCATCGACGAGCTGC
This sequence comes from Nonomuraea sp., assembly GCA_036276095.1. GTDB lineage: Bacteria > Actinomycetota > Actinomycetes > Streptosporangiales > Streptosporangiaceae > Nonomuraea. The sequence continues at coordinate 8,822 of DASUCK010000430.1, forward strand.
GCGGCGGCGAGCACGAGCCGCACATGTCCTCCTTCGACGACGAGACGGCGGAACGCCAGCTGTGGGCGCTGCGCGAGGGCGGGCTCGGCGCCACCGCCCGCGTCCCGGACATGCGCGTGACCTGGGAAGGCTGGGAGGACTCCGCCGTCCCGCCGGAGCGGCTCGCCGACTACCTGCGCGACCTGCGCGACCTGTTCGCCGAGTTCGGCTACGGCGACGCCGCCCTGTACGGGCACTTCGGCCAGGGCTGCGTGCACACCCGCATCCCCTTCGACCTGGTCACCGCCGACGGCATCGCCGCGTTCCGCGCCTTCGTGCGCCGCGCCGCCGACCTGGTCGTCTCCTACGGCGGCTCCCTGTCCGGCGAGCACGGCGACGGACAGTCCAGGGCCGAACTGCTGCCCGTCATGTTCGGCCCCGCGGTCATGGACGCCTTCGGCGAGGTCAAGGCGCTGTTCGACCCCGGCGACCGGATGAACCCCGGCAAGGTCGTCGAGCCGTACGCGGCCACCGACAACCTCCGCCTCGGCAGCGACTGGACGCCCGCCGAGCCGGACGTGGAGTTCGGCTACCCGCACGACGAGGGCAGCTTCCAGTGGGCGTCAATGCGCTGCGTCGGCGTCGGCCAGTGCCGCAGCCACACCGGCGGCGTCATGTGCCCGTCCTACCGCGTCACCGGCGAGGAGGAGCACTCCACGCGCGGCCGTGCCCGGCTGCTGTTCGAGATGCTCGACGGCCACGCCGACACCCCGATCACCGACGGGTGGCGCTCCCGGGCCGTCCACGACGCGCTGGATCTGTGCCTGGCGTGCAAGGGGTGCAAGCGCGACTGCCCGATGAGCGTGGACATGGCCACGTACAAGGCGGAGTTCCTCGCCCACCACTACGCGGGCCGGCTGCGGCCCGCCGCCCACTACAGCATGGGCTGGCTCCCGCTGTGGGCCCGCCTGGCCGCGCTCGCCCCGGGCGCCGTCAACGTCCTGACGCACGCCCCCGGGCTGGCCGGGCTGGTCAAGCGGCTGGGCGGAGTGGAGCCGCTGCGGCCCCTGCCGTCGTTCGCCGGCGTGCGCTTCAGCGACTCCTACCGCCGGCGCGGCCCGCGCGGCGGCGGCGAACGCGGCGACGTGCTGCTGTGGCCCGACACCTTCACCGACAACTTCGCGCCCCACATCGCCGCGGCCGCGGTGAAGGTGCTGGAAGCCGCCGGGTACCGGGTGCTCGTGCCGCCCCGCACGCTGTGCTGCGGCCTCACCTGGATCTCCACCGGGCAGCTCGGCGTCGCCAAGCGCGTGCTGCGCCGCACCCTGCGCGCCCTGGCGCCGCTGCTACGGGACGGCACGCCGATCGTCGGCCTGGAGCCCAGCTGCACCGCGGTCTTCCGCGACGACGCCACCGCCCTGCTGGGGCACGACCGCGACGCCGTCCGCCTGGCCGAGCAGACCACCACCCTGGCCGAGCTCCTCACCGGCGCCGACGGCTGGCAGCCGCCGCGCATCGAGCGCGAGGCGATCTGCCAACCGCACTGCCACCAGCACGCCGTCCTCGGCCATGAGGCCGACCAGGAGCTACTGGCCCGCGCCGGGGTGCGGCTGCGGACCGTCGGCGGCTGCTGCGGCCTGGCCGGCGACTTCGGCTTCACCGCCGGTCACCTGGACGTGTCGCTGGCCTGCGCCGAGCACGAGCTGCTCCCCGCAGTCCGCCAGGCCGGCCCGCGCACGGTGATCCTGGCCGACGGCTTCAGCTGCCGCACCCAGATCCAGCACGCCCGCACCGGGCGGCGCCCGCTGCACCTGGCCGAGCTCCTCGCCGCGTACGTGACCTCGCCGGCCGGGGCCCGGTGACACCCCGCGCCACCTGCCGCCAATCCGTCCGAACCCGTCCGAACCCGTCCATGCTCGCCCAACCCTCCAAGCCCTCCGAGGCGGCCGGGCGCCCGCGCCCGGCGCCTTCCTCCCCACACGACAAGGCAGGCCGCTCGATGAGCTCCCACACCGCCGACGCGGGACCGGATCACCTGACGTGGCAAGTGGAGGACGCCTCCCTCGCCCTGGTCGAGATGACCCTCAACGCCATCGCCAGGCACGGCGAGCTGTCGGTGACCCGGCTGCGCGTGCTGCTGGCCGTGGACCGGCACGGCCCGCTCAACCTCAGCGCGCTCGCCGCGCACCTCGCCATGTCGGTCTCGGCCGCCGGACGCCTCGTCGCCCGGCTGGACGAGGCGGGGCTGCTCGCCCGCGTCCCGGCCCCGCACAGCCGCCGCGAGGTCAGCATCGACACGACCGACGCCGGACGCCGCCACCTGCGCCGGCTCCGTGACATCCGGCGCAGGCACCTCGCGGCCGCGCTCGAACGCATGCCCGCGTCCGCCCGCCGCGACCTCGCCGACCGCCTGCGGGATCTCACCCTCGCCGCGACCGGGCCGCCCCCCGCCCCAGACACCGCTCCACCCGACCCGCCGCTCCACGTCCGGTGAGCGCGGGCGAGCGCTCCGGGAAGGTCCCGAGAGAGCCCTGCTGCCGCGCGCCCTGGTCCACCAGGCCGGCTTCGCCACGGCCGAGCGCCAGCTCTACGCGATGTACCGGCCGGCCAAGAGCTCGCCGCTGTGGCGCGACCTGCACAAGGTGAGCCCCCGCGTCAGCGTCGACTTCGAGGAGGGCTACCGCAACCTGCCCGACCCAGGTCTGTGGGGCTGGCTCGGCGGTGCCCTCGTCCTCGTCGTCGGCGGCACGCTGGCCGCCACCCGCCTGGCCGCCGCCGACCTGCGGCCCGAGCAGGCGACCATGGCGGCCATCGGCGCCCCGCCCAGGACGTTGCGGGCGACCGTGGCCGGCCAGGCCCTCTACATCTCGTCGCCGTGGTGGTGGGGCTCCCCGCGCTCGCGACCGCGGCAGCGCTGATCATCCGAACCGGGCCCGCCCGTCACCGGCCGGCTCCCGTGACCTTGCGGCCGCCGTCGCGCGTGACCGGACCCATCAGGAACCGGGAGACTCGGGTTACCGAGGCGCGGCTAGCGTGATCGCCATGGACATCACGATTCACACGACCTTCCTGCCCCATGACGACCCGGACGCCTCCCTGGCCTTCTGGCGCGACACCCTCGGCTTCGAGGTCCGCAACGACGTCGGGAGGGGCAAGATGCGCTGGATCACGGTCGGGCCCGCGAGCCAGCCCGGCACGTCCGTCCTCCTCGCGCCGCCCGCCGCCGACCCCGGCGTCACCGAGGACGAGCGCCGCACCATCGCCGAGATGATGGCCAAGGGCACCTACGGCTGGATCATCCTGGCCACCGCCGACCTCGACGGCGCCTTCACGCGCTTGGAGGCCGGCGGCGCCGAGGTCGTCCAGGAGCCGACCGACCAGCCGTACGGCGTGCGCGACTGCGCGGTCCGTGACCCCGCCGGAAACCTGATCCGCATCCAGGAGGTCCGCTGACGCGTCCGGGCGCCTGGCCGTCCTCCCGGCCGCGGGCCGCGCTGTTCTGCTTCACCCCGCATACGTGTGCAGCTTTGTTGCAGCTTTCGCCTTCGCCGTTGACACCTTTTGACGGCCGCCCCTATGTTCCGAGTGGATGGTAAGCGCTTTCCGACCTGTCGAACGGAGAACAGCCTCCCGGCGTAGGGGCTCTCCGGGCGTTCCCTTTGGTCGTGGTGGCAGCACGCCGCACCACCTCGCCGGTCTCCGCGTCATCCGCGGCAGAAGAACGCACCAGGCATTCGCAGACGAAGGTGAGACGAGGATGAGACGAGCAGCCGTGTCGCGACTCCGGGCGGCGCTGGCCACGGCGGCCGTTGCGGCCGTGGCGGGTGGGGTTTTACCGATGATCCAGGCGTCGGCCGCGGCCGGCGGCGCCACCGGCTACGCGACCGCCAACGGCGGCACCACCGGCGGCGCCGGAGGGCAGACGGTGCGGGCCACCACGGGGACCGCCATCCACGCGGCGCTGTGCAACCGGGCCAGCAGCAGCACCCCGATCACCATCCAGGTCGAGGGCACCATCAATCACGGCAACACGAGCAAGGTGTCGGGCGACAGCTGCAACACCGCCGACGGCGTGATCGAGCTCAAGCAGATCAGCAACGTCACGATCATCGGCGTCGGCAACGGGGCCGTCTTCGACCAGCTGGGCATCCACATCCGCGAGGCGCGCAACATCATCATCCAGAACGTGACCGTCCGGAACGTTAAAAAAATCGGGCTCGCCCACGTCGAACGGCGGTGACGCGATCGGCATGGAGAGCGGCGTCCGCAACGTCTGGGTCGATCACGTCACCCTGGAGGCCTCGGGCGGGGAGTCGGAAGGGTTCGACGGGCTCTTCGACATGAAGGACGACACCCAGTACGTGACCCTGTCCTACAGCATCCTGCGCAACTCCGGCCGCGGCGGGCTCATCGGATCCAGCGAGAGCGACCGTTCGAACGGCTTCATCACGTTCCACCACAACCTGTACGAGAACATCGACTCTCGTACGCCCCTGCTGCGTGGCGGGATCGCGCACATCTACAACAACTCCTACGTCGACCTTCACGAGTCCGGCATCAACAGCCGCGCCGGCGGTCGCGCGAAGGTGGACAACAACTACTTCAAGGACTCCAAGGACGTCCTGGGCACCTTCTACACCGACGAGGCCGGCTACTGGCAGGTCAGCGGCAACATCTTCGACAACGTGACCTGGTCGAGCCCCGGCGGCGAGAACAACCCCGCCGGCCCGAACCCGCAGTCCAACACCACCGTCAGCGTCCCGTACCCCTACACCCTGGACGGGGCGAGCTGCGTGCCGGACATCGTCCGCCAGACGGCCGGAGCCAACAAGGGTTTGCAGGTCTCGAACGGCAACTGCGTCCCGCAGACCCCGACCCCGACGCCCACCACGCCCACGCCGACCGTCACCCCCACCCCGACGGTCACCCCGACGCCCGGCGGGACCAACCTCAGCATCGGGGCCGGCTCCGACGGTTCCAGCAAGGCCGATGGGACGAGCTACGGCAACGTACGGGACGGCAACCTGAGCACCTACTGGTCGCCGGCCGGCTCGACCGGCGACATCTCGATCAAGTGGAGTTCCGCCAAGACGGTGTCCAGGGCCGTCATCCGCGAGGCGTCGGGCTCCGCGGGCGCCGTCGGGTCCTGGCAGCTCGTCAACCACGACACGGGCGCCGTCCTGAGCTCCGGCAGCGGGGCGGGCGCCATCGCCTTCGCCCCCGTCTCCCTGACCAAGATCACTTTCAGGATCACCAGTTCGACCGGAACGCCGAGGGTCGCCGAGTTCGAGACCTACTCCGGGTAGCGTGCCGGCTCGCCGTCCCACCCTGACCGTGGGACGGCGAGCGGCCGGCGTTCAGGGGTACGGCACGCGCCCGCCGTACCCCTGAACGGCTATGAGAAGGCCGACGCGAACGCGGCGGCCGAGCCCTGCTGTCCACCCTCTTCGGCGGGCGGCGCGGTGAGTCAGCGGACGTTGCTGGCCGTGCGGCAGGAGATGCACGCGTGTTTGAAGCTCTTGGCGCCGAATCCGATGTTGGCCTGGCTGTAACGGTAGACGGCCCTCACCGTGCTTCCAGAGCAATTCGTGGTCGAATAGAAATAACCCTCCATACTACGATTGTTGTCGTACGAGTAGTATGTCGAGCCGAATCCTTCGCATGTCCCACTGGATGCCGGTGTGAGCTGAAACGCATAGCCCCCGTAGTTGGTATAGCGGTAAATGCAGAAGATTCCCGAACTGCAGGCAGCTGAGGTTGACGCCGACGCGGTTCCTCCGGGGAGCACCAGGGCAGAGAATATGAGAGCTCCGGACGCGATCGCCATGATCCGATTGCGTCCCGATCTGGATGTCTTCATGCCCGTACAGTCTGAGCCAAGGCGTGTACGTCCGGCAAGCACGCCTACCGGCCATTTAGCGGACATTTGGCAGCGGCCTGCTGAGCCGGTGGTCGGTGGCAGAGCCATTGCCGCCGTGCGGATGTGGGCGCCGATGACCCGAATGATTGACATCGGCCGAGCAGGCGGGCAATGCCGGAGGACAGGCGGAAGCGGGGCCGTCGACGCCCAGGTTCGCGATGGCCGGCCGCCGCCGAGCCGGGCCGAGGACTCCCGGTCGCACGTGCCGCTCTCCAGGAGACGTGGTAGAGCGTGTCCGAGCGCTGAGGACATCCTGGTGCAGACCCGGTCGGATCCGGGTGGGGAAGGAGCGGCCACCCGCTGAGATCTCGCAGGGTGTCACCACAAGCTGTCCGTGGTGACCGAGGTGACCAGGGTCACCAGCGTGGACCAGCGCCGACCAGGACCGAGCGCCGCCGCTCCGCCGCGGCCTTATGCGCCGCCGACCCGCCGAATGAGGTGGCATTTAAGAGAACCGGCGCTGTTGTTTGCCCAAGGTGTGGCGTTGCGAATCCTTGAAGTATGGATGGTGTGTCGGCCTAACGGCCACGGGTACCACTGACCCTGGCAGTGCAGAGAGGTCTGTGCTGGACGACCCATCCGAAGGATGAGACATGAACAACAGCGCCCTGGCCGCCATCGACGCTTTTGTCGGTGATGGGCACAATGTGATGTCCGTCGATGATGAGTATCTCATTCCCATCATCGAGAAAGCGATCGAGAGCGGTAAGTCGGCATCGTTCTATCTCCCTCAATATCAGGCCGACGCCGTGAACGAGTGGTACTGGACTCCGGACTGGGTCGAGGCGACCGGGCTCGAAGAGGTGTCCCGCGAGGAGCGGGCCAGAATTGCGTCGGAGCTCGGCATCGAGGATATCGGCCCCTTCTGCAGCAACCGCATCCAGTGCGGGTGCGGGCAGACCTACGGCGCATTCGAGTTCCTCCAGCAGGGAATACGCGAACACGGGCCCGAGGTGGTACGCGGCATCTTCGGGCTGAGGAACTCGGCCCTCCTGCACGTCAATCCTCCCCATGTGCCCGTCTGCCCCAACTGTGACCGAAGACTCGAAGGCGGCGGCGACGAGGTCCTGGTCGCCGGCGGGCATTACTACGGGAAGGGCAAGTACGCGGGATGCTGCCGCCCCAAAATCATCTGACAGGCTGAGCCGCGGGCCTTCGCGGCGCAGTCCCGGGCTGCCCTGGCCGGCACGGCACTGGCTCCGTCATTCGCCCGCCGCCTGGGCAGCCCCCTTGAGAAGCCCCCTGTGAAGCCGACCCTCAATCCGCAGAACCCAACCACGTCAGGGGACTTCGCCATGACCACCGAACCGAGCCCGCCGCCACCCCGCAAGAACGCCTATTCTCCGCCTGGCCACACGACCAGGTCGTACGACGCCATGAGGCTCATCTCCGATCCGCCATTGGAGCGGCTCTTCGACAAGGCCAGGAGGCAGGGCCGGGATGTGCCGGACCTGTCGGAGGCGGCGGCGTCCACCGCGCGGATCGCCACGGGTGACATCAGGCAGATCCCGGCGGGCGGCAGCCCGCAGTTCGTCGCGGTGAACAACGAGGGGACCCGGCTCTACGTCACCGACCTGCACTCCGGCCTGGTCTCGATGATCGATATCTCTCGGGAGCAGGTGATCGCCACGATCAGGCTCAGTGAGGGGCTCTACGGCGTGGCGGCCAATCCCCGCTCGCCGGAGCTGAGTGTGGCCGATCCGGGATCCATGACGCTGTCGCTGATCGAAGTCTCCGATGAGGAGCTGTCGTTCAGGAACTCCAGCGGGTTCGGGCACGCGCCCTACGGGGTCGCCGTGGGCGCCCGGGGTGGTCCGGTCTATCTGGCGCTCGCTCTGGAAGACGCGATCATGCTGACCGACAAGTTCGCCATGGGGCAGGACGTCTTCATCCCGAACATCGATTTTCCGGTGGGTCTGGCGGTCACGCAGGACGGCACGCGCCTCTACGCGAGCAACTACTTCGCGAACACCGTGTCGGTGATCGACCTTGAGAGCCTGTCCGTGGTCAAGGAGATCGAGACGGAGAAGGGCCCCTACGGCATGGCCGTGAGCCGCGATGGCGGCCGGCTCTATGTGGCCCATTTCCCGTACGACGCCATCTCCGTCATCGACGTGCCTCAGGAGAAGGTCGTCGAAAGGATCACACTCGGCGGCTGGCCCAAGGCGCTCGCGCTGAGCCCGGACGAGACCCGGCTGTACGCGACGACGCCGAAGGGCGGTTCGGTGTCGGTGATCCCGATCTAAGGGCTTGGTGGTTGAGGGTCTGCTGTCTGGCAATTCGACACGATACACAATGCCATTTAGACCCATATCTCAAGAAATTGCTGCTTATGTCGAAATTTGAGTGACGACCGCCACACCCAGCGGCCCCGCCAATGCCGTTGACCAGCGAATTCGTCACCTACGACGTCGGCAGATAAGGGGAGCGCCGCGCCCGGACATCGACCTCCGGGTGATCTCCGGCGTACCGAAAGAATGCATTCACAGACCGCGTGACACGCGCTCGATCGCTGATCGGGGCTTTCCGCGGCCGGCGGGCAATGGGGGGCTCGTGGTGAAGACAATGGAGCGGACGCAGGTCATCGACTTTCTGGAGCGGAACGTCATCGGTAAAACGGTGATCGCCGAGCCGGTCACGACCTGCACGAGTGACAATCAGATCGAGAGCACGTACATCGATCAATCGTTCTTCAGCAATCTGCTGCGCAGCGCGGACGGTTTCCGTTTCGACCTGACCTCGGTCACGCTGGGCCGCCGTTACGTGCTCGACGGCGACGGCAAGCACAAGGAACTCGCGGGCACGCTGGACGCCGTCCGCCTCTATCGCTACGAGATGACCGAGCGGGCCAGTTCCGGCCGGCTGCTCGGATTCGCGCGGTTCCTCAGCTCGACCAATACGGCGTCCGACCCGTTCGCGGGCACGTGCTTTCTCGTCGAGATGCGGATGGAGGGCGAGGACCTCGTCGTCCAGGAAACGCAGGTGGGATACGCCGACTTCTTCGCCTACGGCGGGACGCGCAAGCCCATGGCGTCCGACGGTCTCTACCGTTACTCCGTGCAGGACGGGAAGCTCGTCCTGCGGTTCACGCAGACCACCTTCAACGTTGACCCGGACAGCCTGAAGCGGACCCCGAGCGGCGACGTCTTCCCCACCCAGATCAGCAAAGAGCACGTCTGACCGGCATCGGCGCATGCTCACCGTCGCGTGCGTTCGCCCGAGGCCACATCTGCCGAGAGAGAGATGACCATGCAGAAAACAGCCACGCTCAGGGACGAGGCCGCGGCCGCCCTCGCCGTGGTCGCCCAGATCGACCTCACGCCCATCAACGCCAAGCT
>DASUCK010000431.1:0-4405 GCA_036276095.1 Nonomuraea sp.
AGCGGACCCGGCGCGGTCACGATCGCCGAGTACACCGAGATGGCCGCCGGCAAGACCGGCGGCCTGCTGGGCGCCGCCGCGGCGGCCGGCGTCACGCTCGGGGGCGCGCCCGAGCTCGGCCCGCACCTGCAGGCCATGGGACGCGACCTCGGCATCGCGTTCCAGATCGCCGACGACATCCTCGGCATCTGGGGCGACCCCGCCGTCACCGGCAAGCCCGTCCACAACGACCTGCGCCGCGACAAGAAGACCCTGCCCGTCCTGGCCGCTCTCTCCACCGGCACCCGCGCCGCCCGCGACCTCGCCGCCCTGCTGTCCTCGGGCATCACCACCACCCCATCGGCCCAGCACGCCGCGGCTCTCATCGAACAAACCGGCGCCCGCGCCGAGGCCCAGTCCCTGGCGACCCACTACGTGACCTCAGCGTTGACCACCCTGGACAAGCACCTCCCCGCCGCCGCCGACCTCCGCACCCTGTGCACCACGCTCGCCACCCGCCCCCGCTGACGGAAGCCGCCCCCGCAACCCGGCCCCACCTCCCCACCGGTCGCGGGCCCGGTGCCCGAGGGCCACCATCGGCTCCTCGCGCTGCTGGACACGGACGATTCACAGCCTGTCGGCGTGGCACAGAACCCGCAGGTGGCGCTATGGTTCGTGCTGTGGTGACGGGTGACGCGCGCACGCGCATCCTGGACGCGGCAGAGGAGCTGTTCGCGGGCTCCGGCTACGAGGCCACTCCCACGGCGGTCATCGCCAGGCTCGCGAAAGTGCCCAAAGGGCTGTTCTCCGACTATTTCCCGCGGAAGATCGACGTACTGGTCGCTCTTGTCAACGAGCGCACGCACATCGAAGAGGCCCGCGAGATCGACGCCGTTCCCGGCGACCCCGCCGGCACGCTCGCCCGGCTCGCGCACGGGCTGCCGCTGCGGGCCTCACCGGCGATGCGGCGCATCCTGTTCCGCGAGGCCGACACGCACGGCTCGGTCAAAGAACGCCTCAGCCGCCTCAACGGCGAGCTGGCCCGGCGGGCCCGGTTCGCGCTGGAGCTGGCGCTGCCCGGGACGCGCGGCGACGCGGCCCGGCTGGAGGCGGCGGCCGCCATGTACGCCGCCGTCCTGATCTACCAGGAAAACCTCTGGCAGCTAACCGGCCACCAGATCGATCCCGACGCCGTCGCGGAACTCATCGCCCACTCGCTCGTCTGACAGCTCCTCCAGCGCCGCGCGCAGGTGCCGGAGGAGGCACCACACGTCGTCCACGAGCTGGGGGCAGGCGACGATGCCGAAGTCGAGCATGCCGTCGTAGGAGAAGCAGGTGATGTTGAGCCCGCCGCTCACGTCGGTCAGCACCGACAGCGGGTAGTACGACAGCACCCTGCCGCCGCACAGGTAGAGCGGGAACTGCGGGCCGGGCACGTTGCTGATGATCAGGTTGATCGGCGGGAACGCCAGGCCCGCCAGCCGGAAGATCGCCGGCATCGCCAGGCTGGTGACCGGGGCGGGCAACACCGAGCACAGCTCGCTCAGCCAGGTCGCCGGCGCCAGGGCGAACCTCCGCTTGGCCCGCGCCATCGTCGCCCCGACCGCCTCCAGGCGCTCGCGCGGGTCGGGGACGTTCGTCGGCATGGGCGCCACCATGGCCGAGATCTGGTTGCCGACCGAATCTTTCGCCTTCGCCGTGCGAACCGCCACCGGCACGGCGACCAGCAGCGGCTCCTCGGGCAGCGCGTCCCGCTCTTCCAGCCACGCCCGCAACGCCGACGTGCACAGCGTCATCACGACGTCGTTGACGCTCACCCCGTTGGCCTTGGCGACCTGCTTGACGTCCTTGAGCGGCAGCGACCCGAAGGCGAGGTGCCGCTGCGCGCTGATGGGCCCGTTGAACGGCGTGCGCGGGGCGGCGAGCCGCGGCAGCTCCGGCCGGTCGGGACGACCCCGCACCACCTTCCGCGCCGCCCTGGCGATGGCCCTCGCCCCCGGGAGGCGGGCCGCGAGCGGAATGGCGTCGAGGTCCTCGACCGTCCTGACCACGGATCGGGCCGTCAGCAGCGGATGGGTGGCCGCCCGCACCGCCGCCCCCGCCAGCATCCCCGCCACCCCCGGCACCTCCCCTTCCGGCTCCGGTACGGCCACCCCGGGGTCGTGTCCGCCGGCGCGGGCCCCGGCGTCCGGGGGCGGGGAGGCGGCGGGCGTCGGCTCATGGGGCTGGGCGCGGGTGGAGCGTCGGGTCTGGTGGCCGTCGGGGGTGAGGTCGAGCAGCGTGGCGAGGGTTTCCGCGCCCGAGATCCCGTCGATGGCGGCGTGGTGGACCTTGGTGTAGATCGCCATCTTGCCTTCCTGCAGGCCCTGGATCAGGTGCATCTCCCACAGCGGGTGGGCGCGGTCGAGCCTGCGGGCGTGGATCTCCGCGACCGCCTCGGCCAGCTGCCAGTCGTCCCCCGGCGTGGGCAGCGTCAGCTCGAACAGGTGGTTGCGGAGGTCGAAGCCGGGATCGGGGGCCCAGTAGGGATGGTCGAGCCCCAACGGCACCTCGGCCAGCCGCAGGCTCAGCGCGGGCGACAGGTGCAGCCGGTCGAGCAGCAGGGCGGCGAGCGCGTCGCGGTTGACCGCCCCGTCCGCCGGGTCGAGGACCGCCAGACCCGCCACGTGCGCGGCGGTGGTCGCCGTCTCGACGTTGAGGAACTGGGCGTCGAGTGCGGTCAGCTGACGCATCTGCTCTCCTTTTCCCGTCGTGTGTGCAGCCTCACATGGGGGGATTTCAAGAAGGTTTCCGCGAAAGTCTTCCAGATAAATTCAGCTGCCCAGAACCACGGTAAAGGGAATCTCCAGCTCAGCCGGGATCGGTGACAATTACCTATCCGATGACAACCTGAATCGGATGTTGCACTACCGCGTCGAAGTGATAGCCCTGCGGGTGGTGTGGCGTGACCGGCGGCTGGGCAGAGCCCGTCTCGTCCGTCGCCCTGGCCATGAGCACGTACGCGCCCGGGCGGCGTGGCGCCCACGCGACGTGCCACGGCAACCAGGCTCCGACCAGGTGATGGCCGTGGTGCTCGGCCTCCCGCCAGGTGAGCCCGCCGTCGAAGCTGACCTCGACCCGGACGATCCTGCCCCGCCCCGACCAGGACCGTCCGTGCAGCACGTGCCGGCCGCCGAGCGGCAGGCGGGCATTCCAGGGGAGCTCGAAAGCGCTCTTCACCGGTTGCGTCGTGACGTTCGCGTAAAAGACCGTGTTCCACGCGGTGAAGAGCCTGCTCGTTGAAACTTCTATGTCGCCGAGCCATTTGATGGACGCTATTCCCACCCACCCCGGCACGACGAGCCGCGCCGGAAATCCGTGATCGGGGGGCAGCGGCTCGCCGTTCATCTCGTAGGCCACGAGCACGTCGTCCATGGCCTTCTCGATCGGCAGCGGCCGGCGTACGTGGCCGTAGTCCTCGAACGGCGCGTCCAGGCCCGAGGGCAGCACGTCCACGGCGTCGAGCCGCACGCCCACCTGCTGGAGCAGGTCCTTCAGCAGGACCCCGCGCCACCGCGCGACCCCGATCGCGCCCAGCCCCCATTGGGTTCCCGGCGCGCGTTCGTGCTGCTGCGTCCCGTAGAACCGGCGGCCGTTGCCGGCGCATTCGATCGCCACGTCGTACGTCCGCGACGGCATGGCCAGGAGCTCGTCGTAGCCGAACGCCCGCGGACGTCGGACCCCCGCGCCGTGCAGCCGCAAGCGCCAGGTGGTGGCGTCGATGAGCGGCGTGGAGGTGTGGTTCCTGACGAAGAACCGGTCGATGGGAGTGTGGTAACCCTGCCCGGACATGGACTCCCACCGCATCTCGGCGCTCTCGCCGTGCACCCTGAACAGGTGGCTGGGCAGCGGCTTCACGATCGTCGCGACGGCTTGCTTCAACGACCTCACCTCCTCAACACCAATTCCCTACCTGTAAACCATTTAATCGTCTCCCGCAGCCCGATGACGTCGCCTGTCACCCCCCGGCTCCCCCGCAGGGCGGCTCCCGCACGGATCCTTGTCCTGTCCTGTCGCCCTTCGTCCCCACTACCCCGTGACGCGCTTCTCGGTCTCCTGTCGCCTACTCCGTCCCGCCGGGTGGGGGAGGTGCGGGGGCCGGCACCCCGGTGCCGGTCAGATCAGGACCGGGCAAGACCCACGAGGAGCGCGGCAGGCCGGAGCCGTCCGAAGACCCGATCAAGGCCTGCTGCGCCGCCCGGATCACCCGCCGCAGGCCGGGGTCAGCGACCGAAGAAGGCGAGCAGGCGTTCCAGCGGCCAGGAGTTGATGATGTCGTCGGTCGTCAGCCAGGCCCGCTGCGCGATCCCGATGCCGAAGCGCTGGTTGGCCAGGTGGGGGATCGCGTGGGAGTCGCTGTCGATCGAGAACTTCACCCCGTGGTGCT
>DASUCK010000432.1:0-2222 GCA_036276095.1 Nonomuraea sp.
GCTGCAGCTTGTACGGGCCGCTCGGCAGCTCGCGGCGCTGCACCCTTCCGGAAGCGCTCTGGAAGATCGCCTTGCCGTCCCAGGTGTACGCGGAGAAACCGCCGCTCACGATGCTGATGCCGTTGGCGGCATTGCGGCTCAGGTAGTCCGAGGAAGCGACCAGGAACGACTCGTTGGTCGTCGCATCGACCGCACGGATCTCGAGGCGCCGCGACTGGTGGGCGCGGTGATACAGGATCACCGGCCGGTCGGTGGCCTCCTCGATGTTGAACACCGCGCCGGCCGCCTGCCGCGTCACCGCGACGTCCAGCTTCGTCGTCGGCGTGCAGGCCGTTTCTCCGCCCAGCTTGAAGATGCCGGGGAAGGGAGATGCCGCACAGCCGCCGGCGGCCAGGACCTGGATCGCCTGGTAGTCGCCGCTGAAGCCCGCATACGGCACCAGCAGTTGCGTCGCGTCGCTGGTGGGCGTGAGGACGAGATATCCCCCGTAGATGCGGCCTTGGCTCGTCGGCGGCGTGATGGTCGCGTTCACGGTCGCGGTTCCGCCGGCAGGCACCACCACCGACGACGCGCCAAAAGTCACGGTGGCCGCTGTCGCCATGCCCGTCGGCGTAAACGTGGATGCCGTCGTTGCGCGGGCCGCCGCGTGCGACAGGTTGTAGGTCACGTCCGCGGTCCCCTTGTTGGCGATCGTCAGCGTGACGGCCTTGGGATTCTCGGCCGTGCCCTCGCCTAGCGACAGTTTCGACGGGGTCACGTCGGCGGTTGCGACGATCGCCTCGTAGATGTCCATCAGGCCCGCACCCTGCCGGTGAACATATTCCAGGAATGCCTGGTTGCCGGAGTTGGGCCTGGGCCCGGCCGTGTTCTGCAAGGCCGTGCGCACCGCCGCGGGGGACGTTCCTGGGCGCGCCTCGAGGAACAGCGCCGCCGCGCCCGCCACGTGGGGCGCCGCCATCGAGGTGCCGCTGATCGTGGCGTAGCCGCCGGCTTCGAGCGGATAGGTGGAACGGATGAGGCCACCCGGGGCGCCAATGTCCGGCTTGAGGCCCAGCTCGGCCGTGAGCCCGTAGGAAGTGAACGACGAGGCGAGACCCGCCGTCTGGTTCGGGAAGATGGCGGTGTCCGCGGTCCAGGTCATGGTGACCGGGCCGGTCGCCAGGCGCCCGTCGATGAGGGCGCCCTCGGTATCGGAGATCGCTACCACTGGGATCGTGACCGGCTGGCCGTCCGCTCCTGCCGCCACCGCCACCGAGGGATTGATTCGTCCCGTCACGTTGTTGTAGAGCACGACGCCCGCTGCGCCGGCGAGCTGCGCCCGTCGCGACTTCTCGTAGAAGCCGCAGGTCCCGCGGCGGATCAGCACTACCTTGCCGGTGAGATCGCCCAGGGCGCCCTGCGAAGCGCACGCGTCTGCCGTGCTGGCCGTGGTCCCGGTGCGCGCCATCGGCGCGGTGCCCGAGGTCGGCGCGGGCGGGGCCGCGGTGGCGTTCGTATAGCCGATGACGGTGCCGTCGGGAGAAACCGTGAAGACCGGCAGCGCCACGTGGCTGTTATCAAACGAGGCCACGCCGATGACGTTGCGCCCGACGCCCGGCGCGCTCGCCGAATACAGGCCGTTCGCACCACTGTTGCCGATCGAGGCGACCACGACCATTCCCGCGGCCACGAGGTTGTCCGCAGCGACGGCCGTGGGGTACTGGGGCCAGGTCTGGTAAGCAGCGCCGATGCTCATGTTGAGCACGTGCATGCCGTCCTCCAGCGCCCGCTCCATCGCCGCCAGCATGATGTCCGAGCTGGTCGATCCACCGCAGCCGAATACGCGGTAGGCGCCGAACGTGACGCCCGGCGCAACGCCGCGGGCGCCGCCGGCGGCAGGATTGCCGCTCGCGCCGATGATGCCGGCCACGTGCGTGCCGTGGCCATTGCAGTCGTCCGGGTCGTTGTCGGGATGCGGAATCAACGCGCCGCCCGAGCCTCCCGCGTCGTAGCCGTCGCCGACGAAGTCATAGCCGGTCGCCACTCGGTAGCCGTCGCCGAAGCCGCCGCCCAGGTCCGGGTGGTGGTAGTCGATCCCGGTGTCCATCACGGCCACCTTGATGCCGGCTCCGGTCAGGCCCAATTGGCTCTGGGCCGCGTCGGCGCGGGTCATGGCGAGCGCGTGGGCGAGCTCGGGGGTGGCCGGCTGCGTCTCCGGTCGCGGCACGACCAGCACGGGGTAA
>DASUCK010000433.1:0-37906 GCA_036276095.1 Nonomuraea sp.
CGACGCAGCAGGATCACAGCGGCGACGATCGGACAGACGACCATCAGTGCGCTGACGGGCAGTTCCATGGGCATGCCAGGAATGCTCCCGGAGAACGCTCCCACCACCCAGAACGGCACAGCGAGGGCGAAGACCAGCGCGATGAACGCCCCAGGAGTCCGGCGTAAGGTCATATGTCATCTTGAGTATGAACCTTCGGTCATGCAAAGGCCTTTGGCGGTCGGGGAACACGTTCAGTCGGTCGGTCACCAAGTCTCGGTCCTCCACGACAAAGAACTCGGCGGTGGCCTTACGGCATCAGATGATCAGCCCCCTTGGGCGCTGGCGGGGGCTTGGCCGACAGGCGGCTGACCGATCTGGAGGTCGTCCCTTGCAGGAGTAACGGGGAAACGGTCCCCTTCCTGAAGTCCGCCGGCGCCCCGGCCTGACTTTCACTTTACGTGTCCGTATGACTACTGATATGCATGAGTGGCGGCTGGCTGAGGAGGGGAAGCCGGCTGGTGCAGGGCATGGGCGTCTGGAAACGGAGTCACCACGGTGTTCCCCAGACGCCCATGCCGGTCGCGGTTCCCCAGTCAGCCGCCTGAGGCGCGAAGAGCAGGCGATCAATCCGTGTGGGGGTGCAGGTCACTGTCGGTGGAGATGGTGATCAGCAGGCGAACGGGCAGCCCGGCCTCGGTGGGATGGCGCAAGTGCATGTCGAGGTCGAGACTGTAACGGTTGCGACGGCCGATGCGCTTGCGGGTCAGGTACCCGGCCTCCTGCAGGTCGGTAACGATGGTCTGCACCGCGCGTTCGGTGATGTTGATTCTGGCGGCGATGTCGCGTATGCGTACTTCGGGGTCACGCGCGATCTCCACCAGTACCCGGGCGTGATGGGTGAGGAAAGTCCAGGTGATGCGATGGCCATCGGTGTTGGATGCATTCACGGCTCGCTTCACCTCTCGCGCCCTGGCCTTCCTGCCGTCGAAGGGGGCGGACGATCCTCCTTTGCTGAAGATGCTATGACGGACGGCGCCGCCCCGAACGGGCCGGCGAACTCCCCGCGCCCACCGCCGCCATGTTCCGCCCGAGGATTGGCCATCTTGACGGTCTCGGGCCGCAGCTCAGACCCGGAACTCCAGCCATCGCAGGTGATCCACCAGCAGGTAGGCGTAGGTGCGAACGATCCTGTCCTCGCGTGCCCTGCAGAACCTGTCCGGCCACCGGCACTCCTCACACCTCAGCCGACCCCGGAACGCGAGATCCGCGGGGACGACACGCCGCGCGTTCCGCCTGCTACGCCAGCACTGCGTGGAGCCTGGGCAGGGCTTGGACTCCGCTGACCGTGGTGCGCCGTAACCCGCTGGCTGATCTGATTCCGCCTTCCCGGTGTGCGGGGTTTGCCGCGCCATCGAGAATGGTGAACATGACACGTGCGGTGTACGTCGCTGCGGCCGAGGCGGGAAGCAACAAGGGCGCGGTCGCTCTGGGCCTGGTGGAGCTGCTGTCTCGGCAGGTGGAGGCCGTGGGTGTGTTCCGTCCGGTGGTGCGGGCGGGCCGTGAGGACAACCTGATCAACACCATCCGGAGCAGGTTCCAACTCGCCCTGCCCTACGAGACGTACGCCGGCGTCACCTACGACGAGGTGCACGCCGACGCCGAGCGTGCGGCCGGTGACATCGTGGCCCGCTACCGTGCGCTCGCGGGGCGGTGCGACGCGGTGGTCGTGATCGGCACCGATTACACCGACGTGGGCGCGCCGACCGAGTTCGAGTTCAACGCCAGGCTCGCCGCCGATCTGGGAACGCCCGTGCTGAGCGTGGTGAGCGGGCGAGGAAGGACGGTCTCGGAGATCGCCGCCGCGGTCGAGCTGTCGTCCCGGCAACTGGCGCAGCACCACGCCCGGGAACTCGCGGTCGTGGTCACCCGTGCGGCTGCCGAGCGCATCGCGATCGGCCATCCCACGCCGGTGTTCGTGCTGCCCGAGGCTTCCTCCTTGCGCGCTCCCACCGTCGCCGACCTGCTGGATGCCTGCGAGGGCAGGTTCTTCCTCGGCGAGCGTGACGGGCTCGGCCGGGAGGCGAGCGCGCTGATGGTGGGCGCGATGTCGCTGCCCGGCATCCTGGACCGCTATACCGAGGGCGCAGCGGTGATCATCCCCTCCGATCGGGCCGCCGCGCTGCTGCCCGGGCTGATCGCGGCACATGCGGCACCGGGCTTCCCCGCCCTGTCGGCGCTGATCATGACAGGTGGCACGGATCTGCCCGCCCCGGTGGACCGGTTGCTGCGCAGCATGGCCATACCTCTGCCGGTCATCGCCACCGACCACGACACCTTCGACACCGCGACCCGCCTGTCGGCGGTGGAGGGACAGTTCACGCCGGAGGCCGACGGGAAGATCGACACGGCGCTTCGGCTGTTCGCCGAGCACGTCGACGGCCGGCTGCTGCTCGACCGGTTGGCCATCGCCAAGACCGACGTCGTCACGCCGCTGATGTTCGAGTACGAGCTGCTGGAGCGGGCGCGTGCCGAGCGGCGGCACATCGTGCTACCCGAGGGCGAGGAACCCCGCATCCTGCGCGCGGCCGACGTCCTGCTGCGCCGCGGCGTGGCCGAACTCACCCTGCTCGGCGACGAGAAGCGGATCAGGGTCCAGGCCGCCCAGCTCGGCCTGGACCTGGACGAGGCCCGGGTGCTCAGCCCGTTCGATGCGGAGCTGCGCGAGCGGTTCGCCCGTGAGTACGCCAGAGTCCGGGCGCACCGGGGTATGACCGTGGAGCTGGCCCGCGACACCGTCACCGACTTGTCCTATTTCGGCACGCTGATGGTCCACACCGGCATGGCCGACGGCATGGTCTCGGGCGCGGCGCACACCACCGCGCACACCATCAGGCCGGCGTTCGAGATCCTGCGCCTGGGGCTGGTCTCCAGCGTGTTCTTCATGTGCCTGGCCGATCGGGTGCTGGTGTACGGCGACTGCGCGGTCAACCCCGATCCGACCGCCGAGCAGCTCGCCGACATCGCGATCTCCTCGGCTCGCACCGCCGCCCTGTTCGGCGTCGACCCCAAGATCGCCATGCTGTCGTACTCGACGGGTGCCTCGGGCGCCGGCGCCGATGTCGACAAGGTCCGCACCGCCACCGACCTGGTCCGCGAGCGCCGCCCCGACCTACCGGTGGAAGGACCAATCCAGTACGACGCCGCAGTCGATCCCTCGGTGGCGCGGACCAAGATGCCCGACAGCCAGGTGGCCGGACGCGCCACCGTCTTCGTGGTGCCCGACCTCAACACCGGCAACAACCTCTACAAGGCCGTCCAGCGCAGCGCGGGGGCGGTGGCGGTGGGGCCGGTGCTCCAAGGACTGCGCAAGCCCGTCAACGACCTGTCCCGCGGTGCCACCGTCGCTGACATCGTCACCACCGTGGCCATCACCGCCGCCCAGGTACGCGACGACGAACTGAACGCCGACCGTGAGGACGAGGTGGAAGGGGCTATACGCCACTGACACGCCGCCCCGCCGATGTCCATCGGGGATATGCCTGCTTTGTGTGGCGGGGCTGGGGTAGGGAAGCCGGGGATTCAGGGCACGGTGAGGCCCGCCGCGGACGATCGCCCCAAGGATGCGCGGCGGCGGAGCCCGGCCGGCGAGGCGGTCGGAATGAGGCAGAACCCCACGACGGAGACCGGCAGGAGACAATCGGGCGAGGTGGGTAGCCGGGCGACCGCGGCCCCAACGGGCTGAGCATGGGGGCTGGCGGTGGGGTCTTCGGTGCGGGGATGGGTGGCACCGCGATCAGTGCGCTGACCACCGCCCCCTGGTGCGCGCCGGCGGCACGGCCGCGCCGTTCGTCGTCACGGCGGTCGTGCTTGCGGTCTACGCGGGCGTCGCGTGGCTGGTGCTGCGGGATGCTCCCGGGCGGAGTGTGCAGTCGTCAGCCCGATGTTCGCGTCCGTACGACGGCCACTGGGCAGTACGCGTGATGCAGTACAGCCTGGCTCACCGAGCCGAGCAACATGCCGGCGAGCTGGCCGTACCCATGGGAGCCGATCACCAGGAGCGCGGCGTCCTGCGACGCATGTCTCAGGACATCCGCCGGATGGCCATGGACGACCTCCTGCACCACTTCGATTCCGGGGTAGCGGTCGATCCAGCCCGACAGCGTCTTGTCGAGCAGCCGTACGTCTCCCTTCTCAACCTCGCCGTCAATCGGGAGAGGCATGAACCCGTCGCGTAGATCGAGCGATGACCAGGCGTGTACGGCACGCAGGGGCACACCGCGCAACGCGGCCTCCGCGAAAGCGAATCCGACCGCCTTGTCGCCGGCGGGAGATCCGTCCACGCCGACCACCACCTCACTTCTCGGCGGACGCACCTCCCTGACCACGACCACGTCACACGGTGCATGCCCGGCCACGCCTTGGGCGACCGAGCCGAGGAGCAGCCCGCGAAAACCACCCAGACCGTGACTTCCGACGACGAGCAGTTCCGCGTCCGCCGCACAGCGGACCAGCGCCGGACGAGGATCTCCCGGCAAGGGCTCGAACTTCACATCGACCTCCGGCGCCTCCCGGCGTGCCCGGTCCACCCCGGCTGCCAGGACCACGTGAGCGTTCTCACGCATCCACCGGGCCACACCGCCGTACTGGCCGCGCTCGGGGGTCTCGAGCGCCCACCCGGGCATCGCGTGCACCACCTTGAGCATGACGCCGCGCAACGCCGCCTCGCTGGCGGCCCAGCCAGCAGCCTCCAGTCCGGCACGAGAGCCGTCGACTCCAACTACGATCATGTGCTCACTCCTGTATCGAAGGTTTCATGGGCGGACTGCGTGATTTCGGCAGGTGACTACCCGCGCAGGTTGTGTCGCGTTACTGGGGCTCTTTGTCATGACCGGTCCGGCGCAGTGGTTCGGCGGCTGTCTGCGGATGGATCGGCTGGAATTCCTTGGGCGCGGGGGAGGGGTGCAAAATCCGGTCGAGGCGCGCTGCGGCGTAGCCGAGTACGGACAGCCCGGTGACGATCAGCAGGTCACCTGCCCCCAGTGGTTGGGTGCTGAGCAGCTGGCGCAGCGGCGGCACGTACAGCGCCGCCAATTGCAGGACGAACGCGCCGGCGACGGCGAACAGCAGCATGGGGTTGGCCAGAGACCCTGGACGAGTTCGCGAACCGAGGGCGACCCCGAGCTGGGTGGCACCGAGGGCGAAGAAGGCCATGCTCTGCCACGGCCGTCCGGTGTGGGAAGCCCAGAGGGCGACGCCGAGGGTGACGGCGGTGAGCACGACGGCGATCCGGATGACACGCTGCCACAGCCCCGCGCCGAGGATGCTCTGGCTCGGAGGTCGGGGCGGCCCCGCCATGGCTCCCGGCACGGTCGGCTCGCCACCCAGGGCCACGCCGGGCAGCCCGTGCGTGAGCAGGTTGATCCACAAGATCTGAGCGGGAAGCAGAGGCAGCGGCAGCCCCACGAACGGGCCCAGCAGCATCACGGCGATCTCGGCCGCGCCCCCGGACAGGCCGTAGACCAGGAAGCGGCGGATGTTGGCATAGACCCGGCGGCCCTCCTCGACGGCCGCGACGACGGTGTCCAGATTGTCGTCGGCAAGCACCAGATCCGCCGCCTGGCGCGCGACCTCGGTGCCGCGTTTGCCCATGGCTACGCCGATGTCCGCACGTCGCAGCGCCGGGCCGTCGTTGACCCCGTCGCCGGTCATGGCCAGGACGCCTCCCCGGGCTTGCAGGCTCTGGATGATGTCGAGCTTCTGCTCCGGCGTGGCTCGCGCGTAGACGCCTGCTTGGCCTTGATCGAGCGCTCCGGGCTCGCGGCAGTCGACGACCCGGTCGCCGGCCTCGATGATGCCCAGGTCAGTGGCGATGGCGCGGGCGGTGCCGGGATGATCTCCGGTGATGAGGATCGGTCTGATCCCGGCCCGTTTGCAGTCGGCGACGGCAGTGGCTGCCGCGGGACGTGGTGGATCCAGGATCGCGATCAGCCCGAGCAGCGACAGACCGCTCTCCTGAACCGTGAGTGGAACGGCGGGCAAATCCGTGCTCGCCACCGCCAGAACCCGGTATCCGGCCCTGGCGAACTGGTCGGCACGTTCTGCAGCAGCGGCGAGCAGGTCTGGATCATCCACCAGAACATGTTGGTGGAGCAGAGCTTCGGGCGCGCCTTTGCAGATCAGCCGGGCGTCTCCGGTGGGCAGGCGATGCACGGTGCTCATCCGCTTGCGGTCGCTGTCGAAGGGAAGCTCGGCCACCCTGGGGAAGTGTGTTTGGACTTCCTTGCGGTCGAGGCCGAGCTTGGCGGCGGCGGCCAGCAGGGCCGCTTCGGTGGGGTCGCCCAGCGCCGTCCATTCACCATGCTTGCCATGTGTGTCTTGCGGCGGCGACAGCCGTGCGTCGTTGCAGAGCACCGCCGCGGTCAGCAACTCGCTGAAGGCGCTGGGGTCTGACACCTGATCGCTGACGATCTGGCCGTCGGGCGCGTATCCGGTGCCGCTGATCGTGGCCTCCGCCGCCGGAGTCCACAGGTGCCGGGCCACCATCCGGCCCTCGGTCAGGGTGCCGGTCTTGTCGGTGGCGAGCGCGGTGACCGAGCCCAGCGTCTCCACGGCGGGCAGCTTGCGTACGAGGGCATGGCGTGCGGCCATCCGGCGAGCGCCCAAGGCCAGGCTCAACGTCACGACAGCGGGCAGGGACTCGGGTACGGCGGCGACCACCAGGCTGATCGCGGTGATCACCATCAGTTCCACCGGCTGTCCCTGAACCAATCCCAGTGCCAGGACCACCGCTGACAGCAGCACGGCGACGCCGGCCAGCAACCGGCCCACTCCCACCAGGCGGCGTTGCAGCGGTGTGAGCCCGGCCCCCTTGACCATGAGGGATGCGATGCGACCGCTCGCACTCGCCGCGCCGACCGCGGTGACCACCGCTCGGCCCCGGCCGCGCACCACGACGGTGCCAGACGAGACCGGCGATTCGCCGCCCTTGTCCACCGGCACCGACTCGCCCGTCAGCGCCGACTCGTCGACGAGCAAGGCCGCCGACTCCACCACCACGGCATCGGCGGGGACAATGTCGCCCTCGGCCAGCACCAGGAGGTCCCCTACCACCACCTCACCGGACGGGATCTGCTGTTGGCGGCCATCGCGAACCACCCGTGCCTCCGGGCTCGCGAGCTGCGCCAGGGCCGTGATCGCCCGATCGGCCCGAACCTCCTGCACCACCCCCACCGTGGTGTTGACCACGATCACCAGCATGATCACGGCCGCGTCCGCCCAATCACCTGTCGTGATGGTCAGCACCGCCGCGATGAGCAGGACGACGATGAGCGGATCGCGAAGCTGCGCGGCGATACGCCGCCACAAAGGAACGGGCGGCTGCTGCGGGAGCAGATTGGCTCCGTCCCGTTCAAGCCTCAAGGCCGCCTCTGCCGACGACAGCCCAGACGAAGACGTCACTTCCAGATCCTTCATGCTCGCCCTTTCTCCCGGTCGGCGAATTGATGCCCGTATGGGTCTGCGTACTCATGCTCGTGAACCTTGACGCCGGCAAACAGAGGCGATAGTCCTTTCCCGCGAGGCCGGAACTGAACAGGCGGGTCCGGCCGGGCTACACGGTCATGGTCGTCGCGGCCGGATCGATCGGCCCGGCGGCGATCACCACAGCGCACCTGTTCACTCCGAGCACTTTGTCGCCGTCGATCCGGCCCCAGCCCAGATGGAGGCCCGGCAAGCAGCTCGGCGCGGACCCGGTCATCAGCATCGGGGACGACGCGGCAACCGCGGTCGGGGAGCTCACCCGAGGGCTGGGAGCCGCTGACGCCCGACGAGGTGCACGCCGCCGATGAGGAACTGGCCAAGCTCGTCGACGAGCATGCCGGCCACCTGCTGCAGATGCGCGGGGGATCACCGCAGCCCAATGCTGGATGTCCTGGTCAGGCCCCGGCCGTTTCGCGACGAGGCGGCCTTCGCCACCCTCGCCGGCGTCGGCCCCATCGAGGCCAGCAGCGGCAAGAACACCCGCCACCCCGCTCAACCCCTTCGGAGACAGGGCGCTGAACCGCGCCCTGCACCCCATCGCTCTCACTCTCGAGCGATGCGATCCCGAAACTCGGGACTACCTGGCCAGACGCACGAGCGACGGCAATCAATTCGTTGCCTCAAGCGCTACCTCGCTCACAAGATCTATCGAGCGCTCGAACACCCGCCGCCCACCATGCACGGCGCTCGACAAACATAGAAGCGTCACGCGATGTTTCCCGCCGACGCCAGTGATCGCGCTTTCCTTCGAGCCTTGAACGAGCATGATGTCGTCATGCCAGACGAGCCCTCCCGCCCGCTTAGCGAACTTCATCCAGGCAAGCCCGTCATGGTGACTATCCTCAGCCACCACCCTTGGGGCATCACGGCCAAGATCCAGGGATATGACAAGGTCGGCGCGTCCTTGGACATTATCCGGCGTGGCAGTCAACCCGGAGTCCGCCGACTGGCCCAAGATCTTCCGCCAGCGGGAACCACAATCGAACTACTCGTCGGCGAGGTGAGGATATGGCACCAGGATCCCGGGATCTGGGTGGACCTCACCGCCTGAACAGAGAGTCCAGAGCACTCACACGTGCCAACTCACGACACGTCGATACGCGATGGCGTCAGTACGTCGGCGATGTGACCTTGAGCTGAAGGCACCGCCGGAGACTGGCCTGCCTACCGGCATCGCCTTGTGCTGGATGGCTGGTCGTCGTGACGCTGGTGGCGCATCGTTGAGGGATGACGATGTCTCCGCTGCTGCCGCGTCACTCTCTCCTGCCCGACCTGCAGCATTCCCGAGCGGTGCTGGTCGGCTGTGGCGATTACGCGCCCGGCTCACCTGGATCCTGGCGCCCAGAAGAGATGGCCCGCGACCTTGCCGGGGCACTCACCTCGCCCGACGCGGGCATGGCATTCGACGCCGCGCACACCTGCGTGCTGGTGAACCCCGAACGTCCTGCCGAGGTGTTCGACGCCGTCCGGCTGGCGGCCGGGGAGGCGTCCGACACCCTGCTGTTCTACTATGCCGGGACCGGTTCGCGGCACCAGGGGTTCAATGCCGCCGGGGCCGCCGGTCTGGATGGGCTGGAAGTGGTCGCCGGGCTCCTGGGCACCAGCCGGGCGGAGCGGTCCGTCGTCATCCTTGACGGTGCGGGCGTGTACTGGTTCAAGGAACTCACCCCCACCTCGTTCATTCTCGCCGGTTCGAGCTTCGGGTCGGGCGATCAGCTGGTTCCGTTCACGCCGACGCTTGTTCACGCCTTGTGGCATGGCGTCTTGGACGGCCCGCAACTGCTGGACCTGGTGACACTCCGGTACGCGATCGAGGCGTCGTTCTACGAGGCGCGGTACTTCATCGAAGACCATTGGGTCCTGGGACCGGCCAGCCTGACGGTGCGTCACCCGCACCGGTTCCGCATGGTGGCCCTGGGGATCAACCCGTCCTTCGGTGTCACCGACCGCGCCGGTACGGGCGCGCTGCTGCGCGACGAGGCCGCCCTTCACGAGGAGTACGGATGGTGACGAGGTCAACACCGTTGCTGGCGTCGGCATCGTGAACGTCGGTAGGCCCCTCTTCGGCTGGGGGCGGCTTCGGCATGACGGCGTCATGTGGCCGTCTGCCTGGAGGCGGCGTCTTTGGGCCGGCGACGTTGCGGCTGCTGGCATCACCGCCGCGCTGTCCGTGGTGTTGACTACCACAGCGGTACGCGCCCTGACCGCCGCGCGGGCACCCGTTCTTCGATCAGCGCGAGGGTTCCCAGCCGCGCCGGGCGGGCGGCCGGCCCTCGTCTCGGCTGCGGTAGACGATGTAGGGCCGGGTGAGGTAGCCGACGGGCGCGGTGAGCATGTGCACCAGCCGGGTGAACGGCCAGATCGCGAACAGCACCAGCGCGCTGAGCGCGTGCAGCTGGAACAGCAGCGGCGCGCCCGCCATCAGCGCGGGATCCGGCTGGAAATAGAAGATCGACCGGAACCACGGCGAGACGGTGGTGCGGTAGTCGTAGCCGCCGCCGGTGATGTTGGCCAGGACGGTGGCGGCCAGGCCGAGGGCGATGGTGAGGGCCAGGACGGCGTACATCAGCTTGTCGTTGCGGGTGGTGGCGCTGAACACCGGGCCGACGGTACGGCGCCGGTAGATCAGGATGGCCAGGCCGCCCACCGTGGCGATGCCCGCGATCGTGCCCAGCACGATGGCGGACACGTGGTAAAGCTCCTCGCTTACCCCCATGGCTTCGGTCCAGCTCTTGGGGATCACCAGGCCGCCGACGTGGCCGAGCGCCACCACCAGGATGCCGAAGTGGAACAGCGGGCTGCCGATGCGCAGCAGCCGCGACTCGTACATCTGGGAGGAGCGGGTGGTCCAGCCGAACTTGTCGTAGCGGTAGCGCCACACGTGGCCGAGCACGAACACGGTCAGCGCCACATACGGCAAGATCACCCATAGCAGGATGCTCATCGGCCCGCCTCCATGATCGCATACGGTTCCAGGCCGACAGCTTCGACGGGCGGCCCCTCGGCGGCCAGCCGAAGCGCGGCCTCCTGCTCGCGCGCGCCGGCCGGAGGCAGCGTGGCCAGCACGGCGGCGACCACGCCGGCGTACGGCGAGTGCTCCTCCTCCAGCGCCGCCCGCAGCACCTCCAACCCGGCCCGATGCTCCAACATGAGCCGCCGGGCCTCGCGGACGGCGCCGCGTGCCGACAGCTCGCACACCACGGCCAGGTGGTCAGGCAACTCGCCGTCGGTGAGCTCGAACCCTGCCTGGTGCAGCGCATGTTTGAAGCGCAGCAGCGCCGCGCCTCGTTTGCGGGTGTCGCCGTAGGCGTAATACGTGAGGTACGGGCAGCAGCGCCGCTTCAGATCGAACGTCGCCACGTAGTGGGCGGCCAGCTCAGCGGGGGCGGTGGTGGCCACGTGGGCGAGGAAGGCCGCCAGCCGTTCTCGTACCTCGCCCGCCGGCAAGTCGGCCACCTCGGCGGACAGCACGTCAAGCCCGTCGTAGAGGCGCTCGTCGGGGTAGCCGAGCAGCACCGAGGCCACCATGTGGGCGCTGCGCAGGTCACGCTCGCTCATTTCTTCCTCCGGGGGAACAGCCCGTCGGGTGTGCCCTTGCCGTCCCAGTTGAGCAGGTTGACCCGACCGCGCAGTTCGTCGGCGTCGTCCAGGTCCTCGCCTGTCTGCCGCTCACGCAGCGCGTGGAAGTTCTCCACCGCCACCGGGGCGGGCATCCCGGATGCCTCGCCGAAGGGACCGTTCATGCCGGGGCCGCCCTCATAGTCGAGGCTGCAGCCGGTGGCCAGCTCTTCCAGCTGCGCGCCCTGCTCGGCGTGAGCCTTGGGGATGACGTATCGCTCGTCGTAGGGGGCCAGGGCCAGCAGCCGGTGCATGCCTTCGATCTGCTCGCCGCTCATCCCGACCGCCGTGGCGATCGACTCGTCGGTGTCTTGGCCGAGGTTGAGGCGGCGCATGTAGGAGCGCATCGCGGCCAGGCGGCGCAACACCGCCCGGACCGGCTCCGCATCGCCGGCGGTGAACAGCTCGGCCAGATAGCCGATCGGGATGCGCAGGGCGTCGATGGCACCGAACAGGTTGCCGGCGTCCTCGCCGTCGTGGCCGGTGTTCGCCAGCACGTCCACCACGGGTGACAGAGGCGGGATGTACCAGACCATCGGCATGGTGCGGTATTCCGGGTGCAGCGGGAGTGCGACGCCGTAGTCGAAGATCAGCCGGTGGATGGGGGAGCGGCGGGCGGCTTCCAGCCAGTCCTCGGGAATGTCGGCGGCACGGGCGGCGGCGATCACCTCGGGGTCGTGCGGATCCAGCAGTACGCTCTTCTGCGCCTCGTACAGGTCCTTCTCGTCAGGGACGGAGGCCGCCTCGGCGACGCGGTCGGCGTCGTACAGGACGAGGCCGATGTAGCGCAGCCGTCCCACGCACGTCTCCGAGCAGACCGTGGGGATGCCCACCTCGACGCGCGGGAAGCAGAACGTGCACTTCTCGGCCTTGCCGGTGCGGTGGTTGAAGTACACCTTCTTGTACGGGCAGCCGGTCACGCACATGCGCCAGCCGCGGCACCGGTCCTGGTCGACCAGCACGATGCCGTCTTCGGAGCGCTTGTACAGCGCACCCGACGGGCAGGAGGCCACGCAGGAGGGGTTGAGGCAGTGCTCGCAGATGCGCGGCAGGTAGAACATGAAGGCCCGCTCGAACTCCAGCTTCACCTGGTCCGACAACTTGCGCAGCACGGGGTCGGCGGACGCCAGTTCGGGCCCGCCGGCCAGGTTGTCGTCCCAGTTCGCGCTCCAGCTGATCTTGGTGGGCTCGCCGGTGATGAGCGAGCGGGGCCGCGCCACCGGGGTGTCGGCCTGCATCGGGGCGGAGAACAGCCGGTCGTAGTCGTAGGTCCAGGGCTCGTAGTAGTCCTGGATCGACGGCATCAGCGGGTTGGCGAAGATGGAAAAAAGTTTCTTGAGCCGGCCGCCCGCTTTCAGACGGAGCCGGCCGCGCCGGTTGAGCTCCCAGCCGCCCTTCCACTTGTCCTGGTCCTGGTAGGTGCGGGGATAGCCCTGGCCGGGGCGGGTCTCGACGTTGTTGAACCAGACGTACTCGGTGCCCGCCCGGTTCGTCCAGGCCTGCTTGCAGGTGACGGAGCAGGTGTGGCAGCCGATGCACTTGTCCAGGTTCATCACCATGGCCAGTTGTGCCATGACACGCATCAGTAGTCGACCTCCTGGCTGCGGCGGCGGATCACGGTGATCTCGTCGCGCTGGTTGCCGGTGGGCCCGAGGTAGTTGAACGCGAACGACAGCTGGGCGTAGCCGCCGATCAGGTGCGTGGGTTTG
This sequence comes from Nonomuraea sp., assembly GCA_036276095.1. Lineage (GTDB taxonomy): Bacteria > Actinomycetota > Actinomycetes > Streptosporangiales > Streptosporangiaceae > Nonomuraea. The sequence continues at coordinate 12,849 of DASUCK010000433.1, forward strand.
ACCAGCAGGCGGGTGAGAGAGTTGTGGATGCCGCCGCGCAGGCCGGAGGTCTCGCTCTTCGGCACGTCCACGACCCGTTCCTGGGCGTGGTACATGTACACCGTGCCTTCTGGCATGCGGTGCGAGACGATCGCGCGGGCCACGACGACGCCGTTGCGGTTGACCGCCTCCACCCAGTCGTTGTCGGAGATCTTCGCCTTGGCGGCGTCGGCCGGGCTCATCCAGATGGTCGGCCCGCCACGCGACAGGGTGAGCATGAGCAGGTTGTCCTGGTATTCGGAGTGGATGGACCACTTGGAGTGCGGGGTGAGGTAGCGCACGGTGATGCCGTTCTCGCCGGACTCCCCCACGCCGGGCTCGCCGAACATCGCGGTCATGTTCAGTGGCGGCCGGTAGACCGGCAGCGCCTCGCCGGCCTCGTGGATCCAGTCGTGGTCGAGGTAGAAGTGCTGGCGGCCGGTGAGCGTGTGCCAGGGCTTGCGGTGCTCGACATTGATCGTGAACGCCGAGTAGCGGCGCCCGCCGGTCTCGCTGCCCGACCACTCCGGCGAGGTCGTCACCGGCACCGGCCGGGCCTGGGTGTCGGCGAAGGTGATCTGCTTGTGCTCGTCGGCCAGCCCGTCGAACGACGTCCCGGTACGCCGGCCCAGCGTGGCGAACCCCTGCGCGGCCAGGTGCCCGTTCGTGGTGCCCGACAAGGCCAGGATGGCCTCGCACATGTCGCTGTCGCGGGCCAGGGACGGGCGGCCGGCGGCGACGCCGCCGCGGACGGTGCCGTTCATCCTGCCCAGCCGGTCGATCTCACCGGAGACGTCGAACGTCAGCCCCTTGGTCGTGGCGCCGAGCCGTTCCAGCAGCGGGCCAAGGGCGGCCATCTTCTCTGCCACCGCCCCGTAGTCGCGCTCCACGGTGACCAGTTTGGGGAAGTCGCGTCCCGGCATGGGCGGCCGTCCCGTCGCGCGCCAGTCGTGCACCTGCCCGTGCGGGGTGGCCAGCTCGTCGGGCGTGTCGTGCAGCAGCGGCACGGCAACCACGTCCGTGCGCGTGCCCAGGCGGGTCTTTGCCAGGCCGCTGAACGCTTTGGCGATGGCGTGGAAGGCGGCGAAGTCGGTCCGGGTCTGCCAGGGTGGGTCGATCGCCGGGGTGAAGGCGTGCACGAACGGGTGCATGTCGGTCGAGGACAGGTCGTGCTTTTCGTACCAGGTGGCGGCCGGCAGCACGATGTCGGAGAACAGCGTCGTGGACGTCATCCGGAAGTCCAGCGACAGCAGCAGATCGAGCTTGCCCCTGGGAGCCTCCTCCGGCCAGGCCAAGCTGTCGGGCCGCTGCCCGGGCGCGGCTTCCTCCGCGCGGACGGCCGAGTCGGCGCCCAGCAGGTGGCGCAGGAAGTACTCGTTGCCCTTGGCCGAGGAGCCGAGCAGGTTGGCCCGCCACACGGTCAGCACGCGCGGCCAGTTCGCGGGCGCGTCGGGGTCCTCGCAGGCGAAGCCGAGCCGCCCGTCGGCGACCTGTCCGGCCACGTACGGCCCCGTCTCGACACCCGCCGCGGCGGCCTCGTCGGCCAGATCCAGAGGGTTGCGGTCGAACGTCGGGTACGACGGCATCCACCCCATGCGGGCCGAGGCGGCCAGCAGGTCGGCGGTGGCCTTGCCGGTGAACGCGCCGCCGCCGAGCGGCGAGGAGACGACGTCGGCCGAGTACGTGTCATAGCGCCACTGGTCGGTGTGCAGGTACCAGTAGGCGGTGCCGATCATCTGCCGGGGCGGCCGCGACCAGTCCAGGCCGAAGGCCATCTGCGCCCACCCGGTGATCGGCCGGCACTTCTCCTGACCGACGTAGTGCGCCCAGCCGCCGCCGTTGACGCCCTGGCAACCGGTCAGCGTGGTCAGCGCCAAGAACGAGCGATAGATCGTGTCGGAGTGGAACCAGTGGTTCGTCCCCGCCCCCATGATGATCATCGACCGGCCGCGGGACTCCTCGGCGTTGGCGGCGAACTCACGGGCGATGCGGGCGGCCGCCGCGGCCGGCACGCCGGTGATCGCCTCCTGCCACGCTGGCGTGTACGGCTCCGCCGCGTCGTCGTACGAGGCGGGCCAGCGGCCGGGGAGCCCGTCGCGGGCCACCCCGTACTGGGCGAGCATCAGGTCGTAGACCGTGGTGACCAGGTGGCCACCGACCCGCTGCACCGGCACTCCACGCTCCAGCACCCCGTCGCCGTGACCGTCGAAACGCGGCAGCGCAACCGCCACCGCCTCCTGTCCAAGGCAGGTCAGCAGCGGCTCCACCTCGCCCAGGTCGAGGTTCCAGCGTCCCTGCCCCTGCTGCGAGTAGCGGAAAGCGAGCGAACCGTTCGGCACGACCGGCTCACCGGTCCGCGCGTCCAGCAGCACCGTGGCGAACGCCGCCTCCTGCTCCCCCTGGCCGAGATCGGCCGCGGTGAGGAACTTGTCCGGCACGTACGCGCCGCCGTCGTGCTCGCGGAGCCGGACCAGGAACGGCAGGTCGGTGAACCGCTTGACGTAGTCGGCGAAGTAGGCCGTCGGACCCTCGGCGAAGAACTCCTTGAGGATCACATGCCCCATCGCCATGGCCAGCGCCCCGTCCGTCCCCGGGTGCGGGGCCAGCCACTCGTCGGCGAACTTGGCCGCGTCGTTGTAGTCAGGCGCGAGCACCACCACCTTTTGACCCCGATAACGCGCCTCGGCCATGAAGTGGGCGTCCGGCGTCCGGGTGACCGGCACGTTCGAGCCCCACAACATCAGATAGGAGGCGTCCCACCAGTCCGCCGACTCGGGCACATCCGTCTGGTCGCCGAACACCTGCGGCGAGGCCACCGGAAGGTCGGCGTACCAGTCGTAGAACGACAGCATGGCGCCGCCGATCAGCGAGATGAACCGGGCGCCGACCGCGTGCGAGGCCATCGACATCGCGGGAATGGGGGAGAACCCGGCCACCCGGTCGGGGCCGTACGCTTGGATGGTGTGCACATGCGCCGCCGCGATGATCTCACATGCCTCGTCCCAGGTGACCCGCACCAGGCCGCCCTTGCCGCGGGCCGACTGATAGCGGCGACGCTTGTCCGGGTCTGCGGTGATCTCCGCCCACGCTTCGACTGGGTCGCCCAGCCTGGCCTTGGCCTCGCGGTACATCTCCACCAGGACGCCGCGCGCATACGGGTAGCGCACTCGGGTGGGGGAGTAGGTGTACCAGGAGAAGGCCGCGCCGCGGGGGCAGCCGCGCGGTTCGTACTCCGGCCGGTCGCCACCCACGCTGGGATAGTCGGTCTGCTGCGCCTCCCAGGTGATGATCCCGTCCTTGACGTACACCTTCCAGGAGCACGAACCCGTGCAGTTCACCCCGTGTGTGGAGCGCACCACCTTGTCATGGCTCCACCGGTCCCGGTAGAAGGCGTCGGCCTGGCGCCCGCCGATCTGGTGCAGCGTCCGCAGGTCCGCTGAGACCGCGCCCGACCGCAGATGCCGCCCCATCCGCAGCAACGCGTCGCTGACCGGCCCGTCCATCGCCGACATCGTTACCCCTCTCCCCAAGCGCCACAAAGCCGCCTTACCCGACATATCGGCTTTCATTGCCCGCCACAGAAAAACTCGGGCCGTAACCTGATCCGCGTCAGGCGGTCAGGCGCCCCATCGCCACATCGGGACATAACAGGGGGTATCGGCGCCGACGTGGAAGGTCTATGGTGCCCGCATGGGCGTCTCCTGGCCGCGTAAGCCCTCGCCCAGCCCGGCGAGGGATTCCACGGCGTCGCTGACGATGACCCACCAGCATCTGCCCGGCATGAGCGTGATCGCGATCGGCGGCGAGGTCGACCACACCACGAGCGCCGAGCTGGCCGGCTACATCGACCGTGTCCGCCGACCCGGCGACGATGTGATCTTCGATCTGACCGAGTTGTCGTTCCTGGACAGCGCCGGCCTGCAGGTCCTGCTCGCATGCATCCGCCGCGGCGGCGCTGACGGCCCTAGCGTCCATCTGGCAGCCGCCCAGGGGAAGCCCGCCCGCTTGCTGCAGATCACCGGAATCGACGCGCACCTGCCCGTGCACGCCACGGTCGAGCAGGCCATCACCGCCGTCCTCACCTCCGGCCAGAGCGGCTGAACCGATCCCGCGGTTTGCCGACGAACAGGCCTGACGGGCTTGAAAGGGCGGCTCCAGCCCGGTGACATCACCGCACCTCAAGTCGCTGGATGCCGACGCTCATGATCGCAGGCCTCACGATGATGTCCTTCATTTCGGAGAGGCCGCTTCGGGCTTGCTCGGCTCGGTGCTTGGCGGCCCGGGTGGCGATCACGACCGGCCTGCTGTTCGAGCTGCACGCGCTCGGCACCCTGCTGCTCTTCGCGATCTGGCCCCTCACCCGGCTGGTTCATGTGCTCATCGCGCCCATTGGCTACCTCGTCCGGCCGTCCATCGTCTACCGCAGCAGGGACCAAACGCCGGCCCCCCGCCCGGCGCGGCTGGGAGCCATGACGCTGACTCGGGGCTGATCCGATCGCCACACGCACCATCTATGCTCCGGCCAGCAGCGCCACGTGGGCGACGGTCCGGAAGCGGTCGCGGGTCACCCGCGTGTAGGCCTGGGCGGCCGCCTGGCGAATCTCTTCGGCGAGGACGGTGCTGATCTCGCTCAGGAACGACAGGTAGACGTGCACCGTGCCGTCCACCTCCACGAGCTGTACCTGGGGGCGTGTGCCCGCGCGGTGCAGCAGGGGCCGGACCGCGTCGGCGATGGCCCGGCGGGCTGCGGGGCCGGCCGGCGATACCGCTTCCGCGCAGGTCTCGACCAGGTCGACGGGATCACATCTGGACGCGATCTCGTCCAGCGCGGTGCCCGACGGTGTGGGCCCTGCCACCAATACCGGGACCTGCGCGCGCAAGGCGCACATGACCCCGGCCTCTCTGAGCGTGAACGGCCCCGGCGCCAGCCTGACGTCGACCAGCAAATCCACGTCCCCGTCGGCCAGCGGACAATGCCCGCCCAGGGCCATCCCGGCGCACGGCGCGGTGGACGCCGGCGCGCCGGGAGGATGGCAGTAGGCCACCTCGTGTCCTTCGAGGGCGAGCAACGCCCCGGCCACCGCGCCGCCGGAGGGGTCCGACTCCGTCATCAGGATCCGCATGCGACCACCCTGTCGTCTGCCGTCGACCTCGAGCAGGGACCAAAGTCCATTCAGCGGCGGGCTGGAGACCTCCATGTGATCGCTCCCGCCCCTCAGGTCCCTTCCGTCGCAGGAGCCCAACGTCCTTGCGCAGTGGGGACGAAAGTCCCTGGCGGCGGCCTCCGAACTGATCAGAGGGTGAAGGCGTCAGAATCGGATGCGAAGAAGGTGCTCACCCATGAGGCACAGGCCCATCGCTCTTGATCCCGCGGACGTGCAGGTCAAGATCCGTGGCGGGATCCGGTCCGCCGACGTCCGGCGTGCCAGGCAGACCGTGGCCGAGCTGGCACGGCTCGCCCATGAGCCGGTGCTCGGCGCGAAGGTCAAGCTCGCTACCGCGCCGGGGCTCGCAGTGGAGCGACGGACGGCGGAGGCCGTGCTGGACGTCCAGGGGCGGCTCATCAGGGCCCAGGCCAGCGCCGTCTCCACGCGCGCGGCCATTCACCTGCTCGGCGACCGGCTGCGGGCGCGGCTTTTGGAGAGCACCAGGGACTGGGAGAACCGGCGGGGGCGCCACCACCAGCAGCAACCGCCCGGCCGGTCTGGTGGCCAGCAGCGGATCGTACGGACCTTCACGGCGGCCCGCGCCGTGCCCGACGAGGCGGTGGTGGACATGGAGCAGCTCGACTATGACTTCCTGCTGTTCACCGAGGCCACCACGGGCCAGGACAGCGTCGTCTACCGCGCCGGCGACGGTTACCGACTCGCCCAGCTCGTGCCCCAGCCGGACCTGCCGACGCCGACGTGCGCCGCGATCTCGGTCAGCCCGCTGCCCGCCCCGCGGCTCGCACCGGAGGAGGCGATCGAGCGGTTGGAGCTGACCGGGTTCCCGTTCGTCTTCTTCGCCGATGCCGACACCGGCGGCGGTGGTCTCGTCTACCGCCGGGACGACGGGGACTACGGCCTGGTCAGCACCGTTCACGACAGCTGACGGGGGCGTCGCCCCGAGCCGGACCGCGGCCCAAGGCGCGAGCGGGGCCGCGGTCCTCTGGCGTACGCGGACAGCGCCTGGCCGCGGCGCAAGGCGTGATCAGCGGACGGGTGCTCGTGCGGCGGTCAGGGCGCGTACCGCGGTCAGGGTCAGAACGATGGACAGCGCGGCGGTGACGGCCAGCAGTGCCAGGCCGAGCCCGTAGGAGCCGAGCCGGCCGTAGATGAAGCCCATGACCAGCGGAGGCACGAACCCGCCCAACCCACCGGCCGCGCCGACCAGCCCGGTCACCGAGCCGACCTTGTCGGCCGGGGCAATCTGGGCAACCAGTGCGAACGTGGCACCACTGCCCGCACCCAGCGCCGCCGCCATGGACAAGAACGCGACCGTACCCACTGGCATCAAAGCGGGCGTCAGCGCCTGGATCGCCGCCATGACGGCGACCACGGCGAACACCCCCACCAGCACCCGCACCACGCCGATCCGATCCGACAACCACCCGCCGACCGGGCGCGCCAGGACCGCCAGCACCACGAACCCGGCCATCCGGAAAGCCGCATCCCCCTGCTCCAGCCCATAACCCGTCTGCAAATAGGCCGGCATGTAGACGGAGAAAGCGACATAACCGCCGAACGCCACGGCATACAGCAGGCACGCCTGCCACGTGATCGGCAACCGGGTCGTGGCCGCCAGCCGAGCCATCAGCGGCTGCCCGGCCACACTCCGCCCGGGAGCATCCCGCAGCACCAACCACGCGACGACCGCGTAGACCGCGAGCACGACCGCCGTGACGACGAACGGCGCGGCCGCGTCGCCCGTCCTGACCAGGGGGACGGTGGTCAGCGCACTGATCGCGGTGCCACCCATCCCCGCACCGAAGACCCCCACCGCCAGCCCCCGCCGATGCGGCGGAAACCACGCATTCACGAACGGCACCCCAACAGCGAACGCGGTACCGGCGACGCCCAAGAAAAACCCACCGACCAGCAACGCCACCAGCGAGCCCTGCCCCGCGACACCGATGAACAGCACCGGCACGATGGTGGCGGCCGATACCAGCGGGAACATCACCCGGCCGCCGTACCGGTCGGTCAGCGCCCCCACCGGAATCCGCCCCAGCGAGCCGACGATCACCGGCACCGCCACCAGCAACGCCTGCTGCGGCGCCGACAGACCCAGCAACTCCTTAAACCGCGGCCCCAACGGGCTGAGCAGCGCCCAAGCCCAGAAATTCACCGCAAACCCCAACGTCGCCACACCCAGCATCACCCAGGGCATCCGACTGGAGACGGACACCCCTTTCTCACCCACGGCCATGAATTCCTCGCATCGAGGCGCTCATCGTATGGATCATTTGGCGTCCGCTACCCCGCAGGAGGACGCTCAAAGACAACAACGTGGGACGAGGTGCGACAGCAGGGCTTGACCGTGCCGCCGACTAGGTCACTCCACCAGCCGGTAGTCGGCCGCGGTGCCCGGGCCAGGCTGGGAAACGGTCCATCGGACGCGTACCCAGGGACCTTGGTCCCTGTCGTGATCATGACGGGCCACGTGATCTTTATCCCATGTCCGCTGTAACCCCTGATGCCGGATCCCTCGCCGCCCGAAAGCTCCCGTTCGCGACGCCCGGCGGCGTGAGCAGAATGGTGAACGCCGCCATCGCGGCGCCATCGGTGCACAACACCCAGCCGTGGCGCTTCCACCGCGTCGACGACGCGACTATGGATCTGTACGCCGATCTCGACCGGCTGCTCCCCGTCACCGACCCGATGGGACGCGGGCTCGGCATCAGCTGCGGGGCCGCACTGTTCAACCTGCGGCTGGCGATCCGGATGACCGGGCACGACGCCCACGTCACGACGCTGCCCGACCCGGCCGACCACCCCGATCTCCTGGCCACGGTGCACGCAATCCCGGGCGACCCGCCGGACCAGGACGAGCGGTTGCTGTACGACATGATCCCGCACCGGCGTACCAACCGCTTCCCGTTCGACGGCCGGCAGCTGCCCAGGGAGGTCCTTGTCGACCTGGTGCATGCCGCGCACGCGGAGGGCGGCACGCTGGTCCTGGTGAAGGGACGTACGGCGCGACGCGTGCTCAACATGATCGGCGCGGCCGAGGACACATTGGCCGCCGAGGAGCCCTACCAGGCCGAGCTTGCCCGCTGGACGGATCCGGGAAGGACCTTCGACGGCGTGCCCGAGCACGCCTTCGGCCCCCGCCCGAGGAACGGCGAGCTGCCCATGCGGGACTTCCGCCTGGGCGACCACGATGTGGGCTACGGGCGGCACACAACGGCGGGCCGGCACGGCACGCCCGGCGCGGACAGCACGCGGCCGAGCGCCGACTTCGAGGCCGATCCGCATCTCGCGGCCCTGTTCACCAGAGGTGACGGGCCGTACGACTGGCTGCGCGCCGGACAGGCGCTGCAGCGCGTGCTGCTCACCGCGACCGCGCACGGCGTGGCGGCGTCGATGTTCAGTCAGCCGCTCGACTTGCGGCCCGCGCCGCACCGCGGTGACCAGGCCGGGCCTTTCGGACACGTGCAGATGCTCATCAGGTTCGGGTACGGCTCGCCGGTCCCGCGCGTGCCCCGCCGCCCGGTGTTGGAAGTCCTCGACCCGGTAGAGGCCCCGCGTGTGTGAGCAAGCGCTGCAGGCGGTCGCTCCGGTCACTGAAAGCAGAGCCACACCCTTCCTCTTTGGGCACGCATTCGTCGATGCCAATCCGTGTTGGCTGAGGACCAACGGCGCCCTTGTAGGGGACTTAGGCCCGCTGCGCGCAGAGTTCCCTCTCGCGAAGGTGAAGGGAGAGATGCAACTCGTGGATGGGAGGCGTGATGGCCAGTCACATCGTGGTCGGCGTGGACGGGGCCGCACCGGCGACCGCGGCAGTGGAGTGGGCCGCCGCCGACGCGCAGCGGCGCGGACTGAACTTACGGATCGTGCATGTATGCGAGCAGCGGCCGCACAGCGACGGCATCGAGTACTGCACGGGGGCGCTGGAGGCCGCCGCCGACCGAGTCCGGTGGCTCACCGGCGATGTCAAGGTGATGACGGAGCTGCTCAGCGGCAACGAGATCAAGAACCTGATCGTGGAATCGGAGTCGGCGGACAGTCTGGTGCTGGGCAGCAGAGGGCTCGGCGGATTCGCCGTGATGATGGTCGGCTCGGTCGGCTTGGCCGTGGCGGGGCACGCCGCGGGACCAGTCGTCATCGTCCCCGCTCCCGCTGTGGAGCGCTACGACACCGTCGTGGTCGGATATGACGGCTCGGGGCATTCGGAAGCTGCGATGGCCTACGCCGTCGAGCAGGCTCGGGCCCGGAAGGCGCGGCTGCGCGTCGTCTTCGCCTGGCGGGTGCCGATGTTCTCGCCGTACGCCGTCACATACAACAGCCTGATCGAAGTCGCCATGCAGGATGCGATGCGCGTGGCGCGCGAGCGGGTCGAGCCGTGGCGCGTCCGCAACCCCGACGTCGACATCAGCGACGAGCAGCGATGCGCGCATCCTGTCACCGCGCTGATCGAGGCGGGCCGGTCGGCGGATCTGGTCGTGGTCGGCTCGCGCGGCGTGGGCCGGCTGGCCTCGGCCCTGCTGGGTTCGGTCAGCCATGGAGTGTTGCACCACGCGACCTGCCCCGTTGCGGTCGTACGGCCATACATCAGGGAGACGACATGAGCGCCGAGTCGCTGACCGCCGAGCAGGTGATGAGCCGCATCCTGGTGGCCGTCAGGCCGGAGGAGTCGCCGCTGATGGCCTGGGAGCTGATGCGTCGTGCCGACGTTCACCACCTGCCGGTCGTCGACGGCGAGCGGGTGCTAGGCATCCTGACACGCGAGCAGCTGGCCGCGTCCTGGTCGGGCGGGCCGCAGGAGCAGTCCACCCGCCAGGTTCGGACGTTGTTCGGCCGCGAGCGCAAGCCGCTGGTCCGTCCGGACACTCCGCTGGCCCGGGTCGCCGCCGTCATGCTCGACGCCGGCTGTGATGCCGTGCCGGTGCTGTCGGACGACGGGCTGGTCGGCATGGTGACGGCTCGTGACGTGCTGGCGGCCGTCGCCGGACGTGCCAGGCCCATCGAAGGGCCCGGTGAAGTGGTCACCGGGATGTTCCACCTCGAACCGGTTCTACCCCACGACAACCGATGAGGAGGCGCGTGATGGACGCGCTGGTCGTCTACGAATCCATGTACGGCAACACCAAGCAGATCGCCGAAGCGGTGGCCGAAGGGCTGGCTTCCCGGGTGCGGACCGAGGTGGTCGAGGTCGGCTCCGCGCCCGCACAGGTGGGGCCGGAAGTCGGGCTGCTCGTGGTGGGCGGGCCGACGCACGCCTTCTCCATGAGCCGGGCGTCCACCCGCCGGTCCGCCGCCGAGCAGGCCACAGAGCCGTTGGTCTCCCTGAGGCACGGCGTGCGCGAATGGCTGGCCACGCTGCGCACCTCGTCGGCGAGGCTCGGCTCCGCCGCCTTCGATACCCGCATCGCCAAGCCGCGCATGCCCGGCTCGGCCGCGCGTGGCATCGCCAAGCGACTGCGCCGCCTCGATATCGGCGCGGTGGCGAAGGCACAGAGTTTCTACGTCACCGGCGGCCAGGGACCTCTGGTGGAGGGCGAGCTGGAGCGGCACAGGCTGGGGGCGACGCCACCCGGCGCGTTGCGCCGATGAGGGGCCGAAGGTCCCATGACAAGAGGGACCGTCGCCTCTAAGCATCGGTCCCCGAGCGCCGGACGATGCAGGCATGAGAATCGGAATCAACGGGTTCGGCAGGATCGGCCGGGCCGTCCTGCGCCGCGCGCTGCGCACCGACCTGGACATCGCCGCCATCAATGACATCACCGACCCGGCCACGCTGGCCCACCTGCTCAAGCACGACTCCACCTACGGCCGGCTCGATCTGCCGGTCGCCGCCTCGGCCACCGCCTTGGAAGTGAACGGCCGCACGATCGCGGTCAGCAGGCACGCCGACCCGGCGGAGATCGACTGGCGCGCCCACGGTGTCGAGCTGGTCATCGACGCCACCGGTCGCTTCCGGACCAGGGACGCGCTGGCGAGTCATCTCAAGGCCGGTGCGCGCAGGGTTCTGCTCTCAGCCCCGGGGAAGGGCTTGGACGCCACGATCGTGCCGGGCGTCAACGACGCCGCCTACGACCCGGACCGGGACGAGATCGTCTCCCTGGCGTCGTGCACCACGAACTGCGTTGCGCCCATGGTCAAGGTGCTGCACGAGCGCTTCGGCCTGGTCCGCGGCTTCATGACCACGATCCACGCCTACACCGGTGACCAGATGTTGCTGGATGCCCCGCACAAGGACCCGCGCCGCGCTCGGTCGGCGGCGGTCAACATCGTGCCGACGACCACCGGGGCCGCCCGCATGGTCGGCCAGGTGCTGCCCGAGCTGAACGGCCGGCTGGACGGCGTCGCCATCCGGGTGCCGGTCGAGGACGGCTCGATCACCGACCTGTCCGCCCAGCTCAGCCGCCCGGTCACCGCCCAGGAGGTCAACGACGCCTTCGCCGCGGCCGCTGAAGGTGAATTGCACGGCGTGCTCCGCTACAGCACCGACCCGCTCGTCTCCCGCGACATCATCGGAGACGCCGCCTCATGCGTGTTCGACTCGGCGCTGACCCAGGCGAGCGGGGACTTGGTGAAGGTGTTCGGCTGGTACGACAACGAGTGGGGCTACGCCAACCGGCTTGTCGAGATGGCCCAGCGGATGGCGTGAGCAGGGATGTGGCTCCAGAAGGACCACATCCGAGCATCGGTATTTCGGCCTCTGAGGGCGGGCGGAGACAGCCGGGTCGTTCCTCAGAGGCCGTGGATACGGCGGCCGGTGATCTGGTGCGGGACGACGCCTTCCCGCCCGGTGCGCAGGTCCTGGTCCATAGGCCCGCCGTAGGCGGTGCATAGATAGCGGATGCGACGTCCGAAGTCACCGGTGCCTCGCATGAGCATGCGCTCCCTCGGCATGATGCCGAAGCCAGCCACCGACTCATGCGGGAGAAAGGTCCTTCGGCCCTTGGCGGACTGACCTCCGGCCCTGCAACCGAAAGGCACCAGCGAGGTCTGATGAATGCGCGAATGAAGGAGGACGCATCATGATCATCGTAGGAGTGGACGGCTCCGTGCCCTCACGAGCCGCCGTGGAGTGGGCGGCCAACGACGCCTTCCGCATGCGAATGCCGCTGCGGATCGTGCACGCGGTGGACCGCGACTGGTACCAGGTCGGTAAATATCCGATTCCGATGGTGCCGGATGCGCTGCTGCGCGAGGGCCGAAGGATTCTGCGCGAAGCCGAGGCGCTCGTCCACGAACGTCAGCCCACGGTCGAGGTCACCACGCAGGACGTCGAGGGTACACCCGGCATGGTCCTGCGCGAGCAGGCCAAAGACGCCGCCGAGCTGGTGGTCGGCAGCCGCGGGCTGGGCGGGTTCGCCAGCGCGTTGCTGGGCTCGGTCAGCATGCACGTGGCCGGGCACGTACACGCCCCGGTCGTGGTGGTACGCGGCGAGCTGCGGCCGGCGCACGGGGAGGTTGTGGCCGGGGTCGACGATTCGCCCGAGTGCGAGCCGGCGCTGGCCTACGCCTTTCAGCAGGCGAAGCTGCGCGGCGCCACGCTGCGGGTGGTGCACGCCTGGCAGCTGCCGGTACACGCCTTCGCCCCGGAGGCCGCCTACGACATGGACGAGGTCCGCAGGGCGCAGCACCAGGTCGTCCGCGACCGGGTGGAGGCCGCCCGCAAGGACTACCCGCAGGTGACGGTCATCGAGGACACCGTCTCCGCGCACCCGGTGGATGCCCTGGTCGAGGCGTCCGGGCGGGCGGACCTGCTGGCGGTGGGCTCGCACGGGCGCGGCGCCGTGGGCTCGATGCTGCTCGGCTCGGTCAGCCACGGCGTTCTGCACCATGCCCGCTGCCCGGTAGCGGTGGTTCGCGCATAGGACCTATGGCCTCGCATTCGGGACGTTCGCCGGTGCGCGGCGAGGCCAACGAAGAGGAGCGTAGGAGCGGAAGTGAGGAGGCGTGTCATGTCGATCGAAGTCAAGGACGTCATGGGCCGGGTGGCCATCGCCGTGCTGGAGGACGCGTCGTTCGCCGACATCGTGGCCGCGATGAAGCGGTACGCGGTGGGCGCGGTCACCGTCGTGGACGCCGACCGTCGGCCGGTGGGCGTGGTGTCAGAGGACGATCTGCTGCTCAAAGAGATCGATCCGGTACGGCACAGCGTGTCGATGTTCGAGTCCCGTCGCCGGCGGCACGAACACGACAAGGCCGCGGCGGTGACGGCGGGTCAGCTGATGACCTCTCCCGCCATCACGGTCACGCCGGGCACCTGCGTGCGGGATGCGGCCCGGCTGATGCACGACAAGCGCATCAAACAACTGCCCGTGATCGACCCGGTGACCGGCCGGATCATCGGCACGCTGCACCAGCGTGACGTGCTGCGGGTGTTCACCCGTCCGACCGCGGAGCTCGAAGCGGACGTCCGAGCGGTGCTTCGGAACCCCGAGGCGTTCTCCATCGAGATCGACCAGGGTGTGGTGAAGGTCAGCGGCCGCGTGCAGTGGAGATCCCAGGCCATTGCGGTGGCGGAGGCGGTACGCGCCGTCGAGGGCGTCGTCGACGTGATCTGTGAGGTGGCCTGTGACAAGGACGATCTTCTCATCGTTCCTCCACTGCTGTAGGAGCCGAAGATGGATGCGGCATGGCGGCTCGAGATACACGGGACCGTCCAGGGCGTTGGCTTTCGGCCGTTCGTCCACCGGCTGGCGACCAGGATGGGGATCCGCGGGCACGTCAGGAACGCCGGCGGGCACGTCGTGATCTCCGCGAGCGAGCCGCCGGCCCGGCTGGAGGAATTCGTCTCCGGATTGCGGGCTCTGCCGCCCCAGGCAGCGCATGTCCGTGACGTTGTCGTCACTCCCGGGATCTTCGATCAGGAGGCCGTCGGGTTCGAGATCACGGAAAGCAAGGCCGTGGCCGCCGCCCGCGAGATCCCGCCGGATCTGGCCACCTGCGCCGACTGCTTGCGCGAGCTGTTCGACCCGGCCAACCGGCGCTATCGCTACCCGTTCATCAACTGCACGGCGTGCGGGCCCCGCGCAACAATCATCGAGGACCTGCCCTACGACCGGGCCCGCACCTCCATGCGCGGCTTCGAGATGTGCGCCGCCTGCGCCGCCGAATACCGAAACCCCGACGACCGGCGCTTCCACGCCGAGCCGATCGCCTGCGCATCCTGCGGCCCTCGGCTGCGATTCTCCAGTCTGAAGGGGGAAGCGGCCCTGAGGGCGGCGGTGGACCTCATCGCCGGTGGCGGAGTGATCGCGATCAAAGGGCTGGGTGGGTTCCAGCTCGTCTGCGACGCGATCAACGACGAGCCCGTCTCCCGGCTGCGGCAGATCAAGGCGCGCGACGCCAAGCCACTGGCCGTCATGGTGCGCGACACGATCACCGCCGACGCGCTGGCCAACCTGTCGGAGGCGGATCGCCGCCTGCTCCAGGATCCGTCCGCGCCCATCGTCCTGGCCCCGCGACGACATGGGGTGCTGTCACCGGGCGTCTGCCAAGGCATGCCGGACATCGGGCTGCTCTTGCCGTACACGCCGCTGCACCACCTGCTCCTGGACGCGCTGCGCCGTCCTTTGGCGGTGACCAGCGCCAATCAGGCCGACAGCCCCATGCTGATCGACGACGTCTCCGAGCTGGACGCGGATGGCGTGCTCACCCACGACCGGCCCATCGTGGCCCGCTACGACGACTCGGTGATCCGCTCGTTCGGGTCGCACACCGCGACGGTCCGCCGCGCCCGCGGGCTGGCTCCGGCCATGCTGAGCCTCCCCGTCGCCGGCCCGCCATTGGTTGCCGTGGGCGCCCAGCTCAAGAGCACGTTCACGCTGGCCGACGGCCACGAGGCGGTGCTCGGGCCGCACATCGGTGATTTGTCCGACGCCCAGACGCTGGAGGCGTACGAGCAGGCGCTCGACCACCTACGCCACATCCACGGCATCGAGCCCGTACACGCAGTGCACGATCTGAATCCCGGCTACCTGTCGACCCGGCTGGCGCGCCGCTGGCCCAACCGTGTGGCCGTGCAGCACCACCACGCGCATGTCGCCGCGGTGGCGGCCGAACACCGGCTGGAGCCGCCGTTCCTGGGCGTGGCCTATGACGGGCTCGGCCTCGGCGACGACGGCACGTTCTGGGGCGGTGAGCTGCTGCTGGCCGGATACACGGGTTACCAGCGGCTGGGCCGCTTCTCCCATGCTCCGATGCCTGGCGGCGACGCGGCCGTACGCCGACCTGCCCGCATGGCGCTCGGTTACCTGCTCGGCGGCGAGACCACCACGGGCCCCATCCCCAGTGGTCTCGTCGCCGGCCTGCCCGATGCGGACGTCATCGGACGGATGATCGCGCGACGCGTGAACTGTCCGGTCGCCTCCAGCGCGGGCCGCCTGTTCGACGCCGCCGCGGCGCTGCTGGGGCTGTGCGAGGTGAACGGGTTCGCGGGCCAGGCGGCGATGCGCTTGGAGCAGGCCGCCACCGCCTACGCCGGCGCCGATCCGCTGGCATGGCGGCTGGAGCGGCTGGGCGGGCTGTGGGTGTACGACGGCCTGGCCACACTGCGCGACCTGCTGGAGGCCAAGGAGGGCGGCGATCCGATCGGCCGCATCGCCGCCGCCTTCCACGCCACCATCGCGGCCGTGACCGTGCTGATGTGCGAACGAGCCGCAGCCGAGCACGACGTCACCCAGGTGTGTTTGTCGGGCGGCGTGTTCGAGAACCGGCTGCTGGCCACGGACGTGCTCGTCCGGCTGTCCACGGCCGGCTTCGAGCCGTACATCGGCGAGCGGGTCCCGGTCAACGACGGCGGCATCAGCTACGGACAGGCGGCGGTTGCGGCGGCGAGGCTGTCATCTGCCCAGGCACGTCGGAAGGGATGGTGAGCGAGATGGACCCCGTCATTCTGGCCTGTCGGCTCGCAGGCGGGCGGACAGGGCGGCGGCCTGGGTGCGGCGCTGCATGTTGAGCTTGGACAGCAGGTTGGAGACGTAGTTCTTGACCGTCTTCTCGGCCAGAAAGAGCCGTTCGCCGATCTGGCGGTTGGTCAGGCCTTCGCCGATCAGGTCGAGGATGTGGCGTTCCTGCTCCGACAGCGCGGCGAGAGGGTCCTTGCGGGCGGCCTGGTCGCGCAGGCGCTGCAGCATGGCCGCGGTGGTCTGAGGGTCGAGCAGGGATTGGCCCGAGGCGACCGTGCGCACCGCGCCGACCAGGTCCGAGCCGTGGATCTGCTTGAGCACGTAGCCGGCAGCACCTGCCATGACCGCGTCGAACAGGGCGTCGTCGTCGGCGAACGAGGTCAGCATCAGACACGCCAGCCCGGGCACCCGGGACCGCACCTCCCGGCACACGTCGACCCCGTTGCCATCCGGTAGCCGCACGTCGAGCACCGCAACGTCGGGCTTGAGCGCGGGGATGCGGGCGATGGCCGACTCGGCTGTACCCGCCTCGCCGATCACCTCGATGTCGTCCTCGGAGTCAAGCAGGGCGGCGACCCCGCGCCGTACGACCTCATGATCATCGAGGAGGAATACACGAATCATGCCTCCGACACTAGTCACACGATCCACGATCCCAAAGAGGCCAAAGTCCCAATCCGTGCGCGCCCGAGGTACGTGACCGTGGAATCCCTGGCCGTTGACCGCGTCGGGAGACCCGGTCCGCCCGTTGAGCGTGCCGTCCCTTGAGGCGCCTTGGGGGAGGCGCCGCGGCATCGAGCTCGAACTGGGGTCGAAAGTCCCGTCCCGTGGAGGTCTTTCGGCGCTTGGGAGCGATGCCCTTTCCAACGTGTGCTGGTGGGGACACAGGGAGGAAACCATGATTCTCGTCGGAGTGGATGGCTCGCGGGCCGGGCTGGATGCCGTCGGGTGGGCCGCACGGGAGGCCGCCTTGAGGGATGTGCCGCTGAAGGTGGCGCATGCCATGCCGCGGTGGGCGTACGAGACCGAGACCGGCCGCTATGCAGAAGTGGCGGGATGGATGCGCGAGGGCGGCGGGAGCGTCCTGGCGGCGGCCGAGGAACGGGCACGCAGGGAGCAACCGAAGATTACTGTGGAGACGGCGTTCCTGCCCGATGATCCGCGGGCCGCACTGATCGCCGCGGCGGTGGACGCTGAGCTGCTGGTGGTCGGCAGCCACGGGATCGGGGGCTTCCGCGGGATGCTCGTCGGATCGGTCGCCCACGGTGTGGCCGGGCACGCGCCCTGTGACGTCGTGGTGGTGCGCGAGCTGCCCTCGCTGCCGCGCGGAGAGATCGTCGCCGGGATCGACGGCTCGCCGGCATCGGCCCGGGTGTTGGAGTTCGCCTTCGCGGAGGCGCGGCTGCGGGAAGCGCGGCTGCGTGCCGTCCACGCCAGGACCTATGCTCAGCCGGGCCCTGCCGCCCTTGATGAGGTGCTCCAGGTGACAAGGCAGTTCGCCGAACGGTACCCGGACGTCGCCCTCGTCGACGAGATGGTGCACGGCCATCCCGTCGAGGTGCTCCGCCAGGCCGCTACCGGTGCCGACCTTCTGGTGGCGGGTTCGCACGGGCACGGCACGTTCGCCGGGATGGTCCTGGGCTCGGTCAGCCAGGAACTGCTCCACCAGTCCCCCTGCCCGCTGGCCGTGGTCAGGAGCGTCCGGTGAGCATCCACGCCGACGCGGAGCCGGCTCCGCACGATCAGCTGAGCGACTATCTGGCACGGATCGGTAGAACTCCCTTGCTGACCGCCGAGCAGGAGGTGGAGCTCGCCAAACGGATCGAGGCGGGAGCCTACGCCGCCCGCTTGATCGCGCAAGGCGGTGGGGAGCCCGAGCTGGAAGCGGTGGCCGCCGACGGGCGGGCCGCCAGGAAGCACATGATCGAGGCGAACCTGCGCCTGGTCGTGTCGATCGCCAGGCGATACGCGCATCGCGGCCTTTCGCTCGCCGACGTGATCCAGGACGGCAACCTGGGGTTGATCGAGGCCGTGGAGCGCTTCGACCACACCCGGGGCAACCGGTTCTCCACGGTCGCCACCTGGTGGATCCGCAAGGCCATCCAGCGAGGGCTGGAGTACGCGCACACGATCCGGCTGCCGATCGGCGTGCAGGACGAGCTCGCCAAGGTCGTGCGGGCGGAGATCGTGGCCACGCACCGGCTCGGACGCCTCCCGACGGAGCATGAGCTGGCCGAGGAGGCAGGACTGGAGCAGGCCAAACTCGCCGCCCTGCGCCGGCTGCCGCAGGGATGCGCCAGCCTCGACGTGATCGTAGGAGAGGGGCGGCACCAGACGACGCTGGGCGAGTTGGTAGAGGACGTGGCGGCCTTGCCGGCCGAGCACCTCGTCGAACACGAGGCACTGAAGGACCTGCTCGCCTCGCTCATCGACGGGCTGGCGCCGCGCCAGGCGTTGATCATGCGGTTGCGGTTCGGGCTGGACGGGCACGCCGAGCACACGCCGCGCCAGGTCGCTGAGAAGCTCGGCTTGACCCCGCATTGGGTGCGCCAACTGGAGAAGGAATCGCTGGCCCACATGCGCGGGCGCGGAAGCCGTCGAGGGCTGCGCGCTTGGGCGAGCTGACCCGAGAAGGTGAACTCGTGAAACGGTCAGGACGCTGGCACCACTGGCTCTATCGTGGCGGGCGGCCGAACCGCGTGGCCCGGGCCATGAACCGGGCCTGGCGCGTGCTGCACTCGTCCGGGCTGGTGAAGTGCCTGGTGACTCTGGAGGTGGCCGGGTGGCGTACCGGCCGGATCATCTCCTTCCCGCTGGTGGCCGCCGACTACCGAGGAGAGCGCTACCTGGTGGCGATGCTGGGGTCCAACGCCAACTGGGTGCTCAACGTGCGTGCGGCTGGAGGCCGGGCGGTGCTGCGCCATGGCCGTCGCCGGCCCGTCCGGCTGGAAGAGGTCGAGCCCGCGCTACGTGCTTCCATCCTGCGCCGCTATCTGGACCTGGCGCCGGGCGCGCGCCCGCATGTGCCCGTGGACCGGCACGCACCGCTGGAGGAGTACGAGCGGATCGTGGCTCGGGTCCCCGTCTTCCGCATTACCCCCTCCTCATAGGGCCCAAGGTCGTGCCTTTCGGCCCTGCCGCGTCCGGCGGTCGCGGGAGACGCTCAAGGCCGACGGAAGGAGTCGACATGTCAGCGGTGATCGTGGAAGGGCTAGGCAAGCACTACGGGGCGGTGAAGGCGGTCGACGAGGTGAGTTTCACCGTGGCGCAGGGAGAGGTGTTCGCACTGCTCGGCCCCAACGGCGCGGGCAAGACCACCACGGTGGAGATCCTGGAAGGGCACCGCAGCCGGAACGCCGGTCGCGTGTCGGTTCTCGGCTTCGATCCGGCCACCGGCGGCCGGGCCTATCGTGAGCGCATCGGCATAGTGCTGCAGGAGGCCGGGTTCGAGGAGGAGTTCTCCGTCGCGGAGCTGGTCCGCCTGTACGCCGGCTTCTACCCGCGCCCCCGCGACCCGGACGAGGTCATCGAACAGACAGGCCTCAAGGACAAGCGCGACGCCCGCGTACGGACGCTGTCCGGAGGGCAGAGGCGCCGCCTGGACCTGGCGCTCGGCCTGGTCGGCGGGCCGGAGCTGCTCTTCCTGGACGAGCCCACCACCGGCTTCGACCCTTCGGCCCGGCACCACGCCTGGGAGCTGATCGACGGGCTGCGCTCGTCCGGCACCACGATCCTGCTCACCACGCACTACATGGACGAGGCGCAGCAGCTGGCGGACCGGGTGGCGGTGCTGCGCGAAGGCCGCCTGGTGGCCATCGGCGCGCCGGATACCCTCATCGCGGCCGAGGGTGCCAGCGTGCTGTCCTTCCGGCTCCCGGAGGGAACGGTCCCCGCGGATCTGCCCATCCTGACGGGCCGCGTCGAGGCGCACGGTCCAGTCGTGTCGGTCCAGACCGCCCAACCCGCCCGTGACATGCACGTCCTGACCGGCTGGGCGCTGGAGCGCGGCACCGAGCTGACCTCACTGACGCTGGCCCGGCCATCGCTGGAAGACGTCTATCTCGACCTGGTGAACGAGGCGACATCATGATCAGCCGACTGGTCTGGCACGAGACCCGATCCTTCTTCCGCACCCCGGTCGCCGCCATCTTCACCGTCGCGATCCCGCTGCTGATGACGGTGATCGTGGGTGCCGCGGTGGGCAACCAGATCGTCGAGCCGCGCACGGGCGTGCGGGTGATGCAGTTCGTCATCCCGGTCATGGCCGTGTTCGGCGTGGCACAGGGCTGTTTCGGCGCGCTGGCCATTCACCTGGCCGACCTGCGCGACCGCGGTTGGCTGAAGCGGCTGCGCGGCACCCCGGTGCCCGCCTGGGCTGTCCTGACCGGGCTGGTCGGGGCGTCACTGGTGATGGCGGCGGCGACCGTCGCCGTGCTGCTGGCGGCGGGCCTGTTCTTCTACGATCTGCAGATGGTGTGGCACACGCTGCCCGCGTTGCTGCTCACCCTGCTGACCGGTGCCGCCTGCTTCACCGCGCTCGGCTTCGCCGTGGTCGCGCTGGTACGAAGCGGTGCCGCGGTGCAGTTGCTCGGCACGGGGCTGCTGCTGGCGCTGGCGTTCATCTCCGACATCATGCTCGTGGGCGCCCGGCTGCCGGCCTGGCTGGACATCGTCGGATGGACCTTCCCGTTGCGGCACTTCGCCAATGCCGTCCGCGACGCCATGAATCCGCTGCTCGGCGGCTCCGGATTTGCCGGCGATCACCTGGCGGTGCTGGCCGCCTGGGGGATCGGCGGCGCGGCCGTGGCCGTGTGGCGCTTCCGCTGGGAACGACCCCCGGCCCGGACGACGACGGGTCGGGCGGCACGCAGCCGGTTCGTGCGACGGCAGGGCCGCCCGGCGTCGTGGCGCCTGCTGGCCGGCCAGGCCGTGCACGCGGCGATCCGGCTACGCCGCGACCCGTCCACGGCGTTCTTCACGGTGATCCTGCCGGTGCTGCTCCTCGTGCTGGTCTCACTGGTCTTCGGCGAGGCTCGGGTCTCGGGGGTGCGACTGCCGGTGTTCATGCTCGCCGCGATGATCACGTACACGGTGGGAGTGGCCTCCTACGTCAACATCGCCGAAACCATTGCGGGCGACCGCGAGAGCGGCGTGCTCAAGCGGCTGACCGGCACCCCGCTCCCGCGCTGGGCCTATCGCGCGGGCAGTCTCACTACGGCGCTCCTGGTCACCCTGGTGACCGCTGCCGTGCTGGCACTGGTGGCGGCGCTGGGCTATGGCGTCACCGTCGAGCCTGCCATGATTCCCGGGATGCTCGCCGCGATCGTCCTCGGGGGCGCGTGCTTCGCGGTTCTCGGCGCTCTCGTGGTGACGTTCGTGAGCAAGCAGCAGACCGCGAACGCGATCACTCTGGGCACCTTCCTGCCGCTGGCCTTCGTCTCCGACGTGTTCGTCATCGGCGGGGAACTGCCGGTTGCGCTGCGCGCGATCGGTGACGTCTTCCCGCTCAAGCACGTCTCCCACACCCTGCTCGCCGTACTGGACCCGGCGGGCCGGCCGTGGCCCTGGATGGACCTCGCCGTGGTCGCGGCCTGGACGCTGGCCGGTGCCGCGGTCCTCGCCCTCAAGGAAACCGGCATACGCGCCGCCAGTCGAACCGTGGCATGACGCGTCACCGCCGGACCCATCCGACCACGGCAGCCCTCGGAGAAGAAAACGACAAGAAGGGACGTTGGACCCTACTCCCGGCGCCGTCCGTGCATCAGGCTGTTGCGGTGAATTCCAGTACAACAGGCGGTCTGGTGGCATGAACGGCCGTAATCTCAAGGAACTATCCGCGGTGGACTCACTTCGGAGGCTGGCCAGTGTGCCGCTCGGACGTGTCGTGTTCACGCGGCACGCACTTCCGGCCGTACGGCCGGTTAATCACATCGTCGCCGACGGGCAGATCGTCATCCGTTCCAGCGCGGGAACCATCCTGAGTACGGAATTGGCGGCGTTCGAGGCCGTGGTGGCCTTCGAAGCGGACGAGCTGGACGTCAAGGAACGCCTCGGCTGGAGCGTGGTCGTCACCGGCGTCGCCCAGCTCGTGAAGGACCCTGAGGAGACGGCTCGATTCAAGTCCATGATCCAGCCGTGGGTGATGGGGGAGATGGAACAGGTGATCCGCATCCGTCCGGAGATCATCACCGGCTACGAACTGGTCCCTGCCGTCGTTCCCGGATGAGGCGGCCCTGAAGTCAGAGACGGTCCCACGTGAACGGCAGCTCCAGGATGTCGTCCTTTCGCCAGTCAAGAGCCCTCTGGACGCCGACAATCCCGTCGAGACGCTCGGCCGTGTGGACGGCGGCTGCCGCCTCGCTGCGTCGGTCCGTGCATCCGGACAGTGTCACGATGCCGTCGTGGACCTCGACGATGATCCCGTCCCGATCGTTCCATCTGGCATGCGGCGGGATTCCTTCCACGACGCGGCGCCTGATCTCGTCGTCATCGCGTGTAGATACATCCGAAGCAGGTCCCGACGGCTGACGACTCCCTCCAGACGGCCGTCCGCATCGACGACGATCAGCCGTTTGACGCCGCTCTCGTCCATGATCTGGATGGCCCTGACGGTCGAAGCGGACGCCGAGATCGTCACCGCAGGAGTGGTCATCAAGTCGGCGGCGGTATGCCCGGCCGCCTTCCTCGCGCCTTCCCCATCGTGCCCCGGTGATACGTCGGCGCAGCCAGACCCGCAGCGGCGGCTGGTAACTTTCGCCGCAGTACTGCTCGCGGAACTCCTCCTTGCGCACCAAATCTCCCTCGGAGACGACGCCGACGACCCGATCGCCGGCATCCAGCACCGGCACGGCGCTGATTCCGTTCGTCACGAGTACCTGGGCAACGTCCTTGAACGGAGTGTCCGCCTTGACTGAGGTCACTCGCGTCGTCATGACCTCTCTCACCGTGATCCGCATGATTCTTCTCCTATCGGTTCCCTTCCATGGCATCGCCTTCCAAGGCGGATTCGCAGGGACGGAAGACCCTGGAGACCTTGACTTTTGACGGGCGGAAAGTCCCGGGAAGCCTGGAGGGTAGGCGGCGTTCTGCCGCAGTGCGAAACTGATCGACATGGAAAGCGAGCACCGTCCATTGATGCCGCAGATGCGGCTCGATGAACTGCTGACCGAACTGCAGGTCCGGCTCAACGCCGTGCTGGCCACCCGGGACCGGGTGCACGCGCTGCTCGAAGCCGTCGTGTCCGTAGGCAGCGACCTCGACCTGGAAACAGTGCTGCGGCGCATCGTGGAGACCGCGACCAAGCTGGTCGACGCCAGCTACGGCGCGCTCGGCGTGGTGGGGCAAGAGAACACCCTCCTTCAGTTCATCCCGGTCGGGCTGAGCGAGGAGGAGATCGCCCGCATCGAACACTGGCCCCACGGCCTCGGCCTGCTCGGATTGCTGATCAAGGACGCCCGGCCGCTGCGGTTGGGCCGCATCTCGGATCACCCGGAGTCGTACGGCTTTCCGCCCGGCCACCCGCCGATGGGCACCTTCCTTGGTGTCCCGGTGCGGGTGCGCGACGAGGTGTTCGGCAATCTCTACCTGACCGAGAAACGCGGCGGTGGGGAGTTCGACGAAGAGGACGAGGCGATCGTGATCGCGCTGGCCACCGCGGCCGGCGTCGCCGTCGAGAACGCCCGCCTGTACGAGGAGTCGCGGCGGCGCGAGACCTGGTTGCAGGCCTCCTCGGAGGTCACCACGAGCCTGCTGTCCGGCGCCGAGCCGGGTCAGGTGCTCACAGTGGTGGCCGCCCGCGCCCGCCAGATGAGCGACGCCGACCTGGTCCAGGTGCTGCTGCCGAACCCGGAGGGGGACTCGCTGCGTGTGGAGGTTGCCGAAGGAGAGGGCGCCGAGGAAGTGCTGGGAACCGCCTTCGAGGTGTCGGCCACGCTCGCGGGTGACGTGTTCACCCAGGGGGAGCCGATGTCCGACGCGGACATGCAGAGCGCTCCCTACCCGGACTCGCCACTGCGGCGGCTGGGTTACGGCCCCGGGCTCATGGTTCCGCTGGGCACCCCGCCGAACGTGCGAGGGGTGCTCGCGCTGGCCAAGCGGAGTGGGCGGCTGCCGTTCAGCGGGGCGGACCAGCAGATGCTCCACGCATTCGCCGACCAGGCCGCGATCGCGCTGGAGTTGGCCGACGCGCGCCGGGACGCCGAACGGCTCGGCCTGCTGGAGGACCGGGATCGGATCGCCAAGGACCTGCACGATGTGGTGATCCAACGCTTGTTCGCGACCGCGATGACCTTGATGAGCACAGTCCGGCTGGTGGACCATCCAGAGGCGGCCAAACGGCTGCAGCACGGCATCGACGAGCTGGATGGGACGATCCGGCAGATCCGCTCGTCCATCTTCGCCCTGCAGGCTTCCCACGACCAGGCCATGCCGAGCCTGCGGGCGCAGATCGTGGACCTGGTGGAGGGAGCCGGCAGCCATCTGGGGTTCATGCCGGGCTTGCGGATGGAGGGGCAGATCGACACGCTGGTGCCCGAATCCGTCGCCGAGCATCTGCTGGCCGTCCTGCGCGAGGCCCTGTCCAA
Organism: Nonomuraea sp.; assembly: GCA_036276095.1. Lineage (GTDB taxonomy): Bacteria > Actinomycetota > Actinomycetes > Streptosporangiales > Streptosporangiaceae > Nonomuraea. The sequence goes on from DASUCK010000433.1 coordinate 37,518, forward strand.
CGTGGTCCGCCACTCCCACGCCACCCGCGCCGACGTCTCCGTCGAGGTGGCGAGCGACGGCCTCACCCTCACGGTTTCGGACAACGGCGTCGGCCTAGGGGAGACCGGACGCCGTAGCGGCCTGCGCAACATCGAGGAACGGGCCGGCCGCCTGGGCGGCGCCGCGGAGCTGGAGAGCCCTGGCCCGAATGGGGGAGGTGCGCGGCTACGCTGGTACGTCCCTCTGTGAGGTCCGGCGACCCTCGGGAAGGGGACCAAGGTCCCTAGGGCACGGGGACGGACCGGGACATCATTGGCACCATGACGACGATGAAGCACGTCGACGCCTACTGGCGTGCCGCGAACTACCTGTCCGTTGGGCAGATCTACCTGCTGGGCAACCCCCTGAC
>DASUCK010000434.1:0-8071 GCA_036276095.1 Nonomuraea sp.
CGCCGGCGGCACGGTCGTGGCCGTCGGCGCCCGGCTGGTACATGCGGCCGAGATGCTCGGTGAGCACGGTCTCGAAGGCCGACACCACGCGGGCGGGGTCGTCGACGCCGCGGCCGAGGGCGTACTGGCAGATCATCCGCAGCGACAGCGCGGACAGGTCCTTCTGCGGCTCCACCGGCCCGTCCACGGCCGCCCAGCGGTCGGCCAGCTCGACGGCCAGCGCGGCGAACCCGCCGAAGTGGGCCTCGTGGGAGCGGCGGCCGGCCAGGACGGACAGCAGCGCGCGGCGCAGCGGGGCGTGCTCGTCGGCGGGCAGCGTCTGCAGGTTGCCCGCCTCGCACAGCGGGGCCAGGAACGCGAACAGCCGCTCAGGCCGCTTGTTGATCCTCGCCGTGGCCTCCAGCAGCACCGGGTCGGCGACGGAGACGGCCGCGTCGGCGCCGGGGAGCTGGAAGCGCACGACGGGGCCGTACTCGGCGTGCAGGCGCAACTGGTAGGCGTGCAGGCCGCCGGCGGCGGCGATGGCGCTCACCCCGCCGTCGCCGCGCATCGGCGGTCCCGGAATCTCCGTCACGCTCGCTCCTCGCCTGGAGAATGGATCTTCTCCAGGTAACTCTCCCAAGTGCTCGCTTGGCAAGCGGACCGGGACAAGGGAATGATCCAATGATGCGACCGCGTCTTCAACTGACGTCCGTGACGATCGGGACGTCGCGTCCGCTCGAACTCGCCCGCTTCTACTCCCGGCTGCTCGGGCTGCCGGTGACGGCCGAGGAGAGCGAGTGGGCGCAGATCCGCGCGCCCGAGGGCGTCGCCGCCCCCACGCTCAACTTCGAGTACGAGCGCTGCCACACGCGGCCCGTGTGGCCCAGCGTCCCCGGACGGCAGGCGGCCTCCCAGCACCTCGACATCCAGGTGGACGACCTGGCGGCGGCGGTGGAGTGGGCGGCGGCCTGCGGGGCGGTCGTGGCCGCCTTCCAGCCGCAGGACGACGTCCGGGTGCTGGTCGACCCCGACGGGCACCCGTTCTGCCTCTACCTGTAGCCGAACGCGTGTGGGCGGCCTGTTCCCGGGCCGCTCCGGGAGTGCTTCCGGGCCGCTCCGGGGGTTACTTCGGGCCGGTCAGGCGGCGCTCGCCCGCCGTGGTGAGAACGAACACCTGCCAGTTGTAGTACGCGTAGTAGGCGCGCGGGTCGCGCTTGATCTGGCGGGAGTGGGCGAGGATGGCGTTCACGTACGCCTGCGACGGGTTGTAGGCGTGCAGCGCCCGCTGGTAGTCGCGGGGGGCGCCGGTCGCGCGCAGGTAGTTGGCCGCGCCCATGACGGCGTCGTGAGGGTCGCGGACGTCGCCGCCCATCCCGTACTGCCGCCATGTCGCAGGCATGAACTGCATCGGCCCCTGCGCGCCGACGTAGCTCGGCGACTTCACGCGTCCGAACTTGGTCTCGGCGAACATCACCGCGGCCAGCACCTCCCACTCCACCGCGAACCGCCGCTCGGCCTTCTTGAAGTAGCCGAGCAGCTCGCCCGCGGGCCGGGGCGGCTGAACCTTGAACACGGCCGACGGCTTGATCGGCCGGGCCAGCGCCAGCAGTTCCCTGATGGCCCGCGTGTTGTCCTCGGCCTGGGCGGCGAGCGCGGCGGGCAGACGGGCGAAGGCGCGGGTGGCGAGGTCGGGGTGGCGGGCGGCGTAGCGGTAGATGCGCTGCTGGTAGAGGGCGAGCAGCTCGACGTCCTGCGGGGGCTGGCCCTTCTTGTCCCACTCGTCGATGGCGGCGTCGAGTGCCGTGGTGGTCTTGCGGAGGGTGGCGGCCAGGCGGGTGGCGTTCGCGGGGATGCGCTCGTCGGGGGCGGGGAGCCAGGTCTTCGGGCTCGACTGCGGGGTGGGAGCGGTCGTGCCGGTCGGGGCCGTGCCGGACGCGCCGGCGGCGGTGCCCACCGGGACCGGGCCGGCGCAGGACACCACCCCGATGAGGGCCGTGGCCGCCACCGCGAGCAGGCCGGGGCGGAGACGTCGGGTGCGGTTGTGGCGTACGCGTTCCTCCATGATGTGCCAACCTAGCGGGTGCGGCGCCGAGGGCGCGGGAAGCGGCGGCCGGCACCGGCCGGAGGGGGTGGGGAGCCCTGCGCCAACGGCGTGCGGCGGCGCGCCATTTCTCGCCGATGGCGCATGCTTTAAGGTGTAGATCGCCGTGGAGTGCGAGAAAGGAGCGGGATGCCGGAAATCCGCCCGCTCCGTTCGGGTGATCCCGAGCAGGTGGCAGGGTGCCGGCTCGTCGGCGTGCTCGGATCCGGCGGGCAGGGGACGGTCTACAAGGCCGTCGCCCCGGACGGCCGCGACGTGGCCGTCAAGCTGCTGCACAGCCACATGAGCGGCGACCCCGGCGTCAGCAAGGGCTTCGTGCGGGAGGTGGAGGCGGCGCGGCGGGTGGCGGCGTTCTGCACGGCGGCGGTGCTCGACGTCGGGATGCTGGGCGACCAGCCGTACATCGTGAGCGAATACGTGCCCGGCGACACGTTGCAGCAGGTCGTCCGAGGGTCGGGGCCGCGGACCGGCGGGGCGCTGGACCGGCTGGCGATCTCCACGCTGACCGCGCTGGCCGCGATCCACCAGGCCGGGATCGTGCACCGGGACTTCAAGCCGGCCAACGTGCTCGTCGGGCCCGACGGGCCGATCGTCATCGACTTCGGGATCGCCAAGGCGCTGGACGCCACCACGATGGCGTCCGGGCCGGTGGGGACACCGACGTACATGTCGCCTGAGCAGTTCGAGGGGCAGCGGATCGGGCCGGCGTCCGACGTGTTCAGCTGGGCGGGGACGATGGTGTTCGCCGCCACGGGGCGGCTGCCGTTCGCCGGGGAGACGGTCCCCGCCATCATGGCCGCCATCCTGACCGGGTCGCCTGATCTGTCGGGCGTGCCGGCGCACCTGCTGGAGCCGATCCGCGAGTGCTTCGCCAAGGACCCCGCGGCCCGTCCACTGCCCGCCGACCTCATGCGACGGCTGATGCGCCACCCCGACGCGCCCGCGGTGCCCTCCCATCCCTTACCGCCCCCGCCGCCGTCCGCGCCGGCGCGGCCGTGGGGGGCGGTGGGGCGGCCGTTCGGCGGGGGTTCGTCCGCGGTGGGTGGCGGGCCGCCTGCCGGCGCGGTCCCGCGTCCGCAGGAGGTCCCGCATCGTCAGGAGGGTTCCGCCGGCCACCGAGGTCCCGCCGGTCACGGCGGTTCGTCGGTGCAGGGGGATCCGTACCGGCCGGTGGACGGGGGGACGGCGCCCGGGGATGAGCGGCGGGTCAGCCGGCGGGCGTTGATCAGTGCGGGGGCCGCGGCGCTGGCGACGGCGGCGGTGTCGGCGTTCGTGGTGTTCCGGCCTGAGGGCGGGTCGCCACGGCCGCAGGGAGATCCGGCCTCCCCGGTCGGACAGAACGTCGCCTCGGCGTCGTCGGGTGCGACCTCGCCCGCCACGCAGCCGACGCCCCCTCCCTCGCCCACGCCTTCGCCCTCGTCCACGCCCGCCGCCGAGCCGTTCGGTACGCAGGTCGGCGTGGCCGTGACGGTGCCGGACGGGTCCGGGTCGCCGGTCGTGATGGCCGCCGACGGGAGCGCGGTCGCCTGCGGGACGGCCAACGGGACGGTGCTGACCTGGCCGCTGGGGACGGACGCCGCCGCCAGGCTCGGTGACGGCGGCGGCGGGACGGCGTCCGTCGCGTACGGCGAGCTCGACGGGGTGCCGGTCGTGGCCTCCGGGCATTCGGACGGCAGGATGCGGCTCTGGGGGGCGTCCGGGGAGAGCCTGGCCTCGCATCGGGCGGGCGATCCGATCGTGGCCGTGACGGTGGCGGGCGGCCGGGCGGTCGCGGTGTCGCAGAAGTACGACGGCATGACGGACCTGCGCGGCACCGTACGGCTGTGGGACATCTCGACCGGGAAGCAGATCGGCGCCACCAGCACCGAGCACTTCCAGGGCATCCGCGGGCTGGCGTTCGGCCGGCTGGGCAAGGACGACGTGCTCGTGACGGGCGACGGCGGGCAGCGGGTACGGGTGCGTCGGCTGTCCACCGGGGTGGTCACGCACTCGTTCGACACCGGGGACATCGGCGGGATCGAGCTGATGGCCTGCACCGAGATCGGCGGGCGGCCCGTCCTGGTGTCCACGCACCTGGACGCCACCCTGCGCGTCCACGATCTGGCCACCGGGAAGCGCAGGAAGAGGTGGACCTTCAGCGACCGGAGCCCCGACGACCGTGGGGTCGCTGCGCTGGCGGCGGGGCGGCTCGGCGAGGTGCCGATCGCGGTCGTGGCGCACGCGCCGGCGGGCGGCGAGGTGATCGTCCGCGTCTGGAATCTCAGCGACGGCGAGACCATCGGCGAGTTCGGGGCCGGCGAGGGCGGCCAGCTCCGCACGCTGACGCTGGCCGAGCTGCACGGGCGGCCGGTCATCGCGGCCACGAGCGAGGACGGCCGACTACGCGTCCTGAGCCTGGGCCCCGCCTGACCGCCCGGCCCAGGGGCCACGGGCGGGCGGGGCGCATGGGGCAGCCGCGGCGCGGCGGGCGCGCCTCGTGGGCGGGAGGGCGTGGCGGTCGATGCGGCGTGGATCGCGTAGGGGTTGGTGGCCGGGGGTGGCGGTCGTGCGGGGTGGGACGTAGGGGTTAGCGGCGGGGGCGGCGGTCGGTGCGGCGGCGCCGGCGCCGGCGACCGAGGAACCAGCCCACCGCCAGGAACAGCGCGCCGATCGGCGTGGCGGCCATTCTGCGCAGCAACAGGGCTTTGAGGAACCGTTTCATCGTGGTCCCCTGCCCGGGGCGCGCCGCGCGACACGCCGGTTCCCGGCAGCGTCTCGGGAGCGTCGCGTCCCTCGCAGGGGGTAATGGTGTCGTACGGGAGGGGGAAGGAGGCGCGCCGGTGCGGAGCGATGGTGAGCTGGCGCTGGGAGGTCTGCTGGAGGCCGCGCACCTGGCCGCGATGGAGGACATCCCGGCGATGGTCGCCGAGCACGCGCGGCGGATCGGGTTCACCCGGATCACGATCTACGTGACGGACCTGCAGCAGCAGCGGCTGGTGCCGATGCCGGGGCAGCTCGACGCGGACGGCCGGCCGCCGGAACCGTTGCGGATCGACGCCACGCTGGCCGGCCGCTCCTTCCGCGCGGTGGAGGTCGTACGGTCCAAGCGCGAGCCCGCGGACGGCGCGGCGGCGCGCCGGCTGTGGCTGCCGCTGCTGGACGGCACCGAACGGGTCGGCGTGCTCGGCCTGACCGTGGCCGCGGACGACGAGCCGGCCGAGTGGCGGGCCAGGATGCTGGCGTCCCTGGTCGCGATGCTGGTGATCAGCAAGCGGCCGCACAGCGACTCCTACGCCCGCGCCCTGCGCTCCGCGCCGATGACCCTGTCGGCGGAGGTGCTGTGGAACCTGCTGCCGCCGGGCACGTTCGCCAACGACGACGTGGTGATCAGCGCCGCGCTGGAGCCCGCCTACGACGTGGGCGGCGACGCCTACGACTACGCGCTCGACGGCGGCCACCTGCACGTGTCGCTGTTCGACGCGATGGGCCACGACACGTCGGCCGGGCTGACGGCGACCGTGGCCATGGGCTCCTCCCGCCACAACCGGCGCCAGGGCATGGCCCTGCCCGAGGTCGGCGCGGCCATCGACGAGGCGATCAAGGAGCAGTTCAGCGGCCGGTTCGCGACGGGCATCCTGGCCCGGCTGGACCTGCGCACCGGGCTGCTGACGTGGGTGAACCGCGGCCATCACCCGCCGCTCTTGATCCGCGGCGGGCAGCGGGTGGCGACCCTCCACAGCCTGCCCACGCCGGACCCGCCCATGGGGTTCGGTCTGGGCGGCTCGACGAGCCCGCACCGCTACCAGTTGCAGCGCGGTGACCGGCTGCTGTTCTACACCGACGGCATCATCGAGGCGCAGAGCCCGGACGGCGAGCTGTTCGGGCTGGAGCGGTTCGTCGACTTCGTCGTCCGGCAGGAGGCCGACGGCGTGTCGGCACCGGAGACGCTGCGCCGGCTGATCCAGGCCATCCTGCGGCACCAGGACGGCCGGCTGCAGGACGACGCGACGGTTCTGACCGTGGAGTGGCGCAGCGACCACACCCGCCAGCTGGTCCTGTGAACGGCCTGGACGCTCTGGACGGCGCGGACAGCCTGGATGGCCGCGCCGGCACGGACAGCCGGGGTCGTGTCCGGGTGGTCAGGGTGGTGTCCGGGTGGTCAGGGGTTCTTGCCCATGGCCTGCCGGATCGTGTCGCGGACCCGGTCCATCATCGCGACCGGCGTGCCGACCAGGAGGTTCTTGGTGGCCGACTCGGTGCCGGGGTGCGGGTGGGTGGGCGCCATCGCCTCGGCGGCTTTGACGCCGGCGGCCATGCTGCGGCGCTGGGCCTCGCTGGTGCCGGCGCGCAGGCGGGCGAACTCGTAGCGCTCCTCGCTGCGGGCGTGCGCCTCGACGGCGGCGCGCAGGGCGGCGAGCTTCTCGTCGAAGTCGCTCGCCCCGGGCCCGGCCTGGTCCATGTCCATGAGGAGCTGCTTGGCGTCGTTCTCCTCGGCCAGGCGGTCGGCCACGATGCCTTCGCCGCCGTCGACGGTGCGGCGGGCGTACGGGTGGACGATCTCCTCCTCGGCGGTCTCGTGCACGGCCAGCAGCCGCACCAGCCGCGTGAACGCCTCGCCGCGCCGGTCGGCCGGGGCCTGCTCGACCTCGTCGAACAGGTCTCTGATCATCCCGTGCTGGGCCTGCAGAAGCTCTATGACGTCGGTTTCGGCCATCCGCTCCGGGGCCGTCCGTGAAGCAGTCATGATCGTCCTCTCTCCGGTTCCGGGCGGGTGCCTACCCGAGGAAGGGGTGGCCACGCCCGGTATTACCATCTCCAGAGCGTTCGGCGATGTGGTGAGGAGATTGTCCCCCTTGACGTCGGGTAGGCCGCCTCGCGGACGTTTCCCACCAGCGCAAAGGAGCGCGGCCACATGTCTTTCAACCCGTTGCGGGAGCGCGGTATCCCGCTGGACAAGCAGCTACGCAACTGGCGCGAGCTGAACGTCACGCCGGTGGACCCGGATCACGCCGACCCGTACACCAAGTGCCGGATCATCACGATGAACGGCATCGAGACCGAGGCGATCTTCTTCAGCCACCACCTGGCGCGGCACTGTCCCGAGATCGAGCTCAAGCAGCAGCTGGCCCGCGTGCGCTACATCGAGGCCCAGCAGCAGAAGGCGGTCAACTGGCTGCTGCCGGGCGTGTCGTCGGTGCTGGAGACCACGATCTCGTACGAGCAGGTGGCGGTGGACCTGACGGCGTGGGTGGCGCGGATGGAGCCGGATCCGTACCTGCGGCAGGCGTACGAGTTCGGCGTTCTGGAGGACTTCGACCACCTCTACCGGTACGCCAACCTGTACGAGATGATCGAGCACCGCAAGGCCGAGAAGATCGTCGAAAACCTGACCGAGGTGATGCCCGGCCGTCCCACCATCCGGCACCACCGTGACCCGATGGACAACGTGCGGGAGCCGTACGACCGCGCCAGCACCGCGCCGGTCTCCAAGCTGCACGCGTTGACGATCATGGCGGCGGAGCAGCAGACCATGAACTTCTACATGAACGTCGGGCCGACGTACATGGAGCCGATCGCGCGCCAGCTCTACCAGGAGATCGGCCTGATCGAGGAGGAGCACGTCACCCACTACGAGTCGCTGGTCGACCCCGGCGAGAGCTGGTGGGAGATGCTGCTCAACCACGAGTACAACGAGTGCTACCTGTACCACTCGTTCATGGAGACCGAGTCGGACCCCAGGGTGAAGAACATCTGGGAGCTGCACCTCAACATGGAGCTGGAGCACCTGCGGCTGGCGGCCGAGCTGTTCAAGCGGTACGACGGGCGCGACCCGGAGGAGGTGTGCGCGCCCGAGCTGCCGGCTCCGGTGACGTTCGAGCCGAACAAGGCGTACCTGCGGGATCTGATCGCCACCCAGATCGACTGGACGACCCTCGGGACGGGCTACGTGCAGGAGGCCCACGAGCGGTTCGAGAAGATGCAGGAAGCGCTCATGGGCGGCGAGGAGCC
>DASUCK010000435.1:0-3901 GCA_036276095.1 Nonomuraea sp.
TGGGTGCCGCCGCTGCGCACCGAGGCCAGGCAGCTGGTCAGCCCGCAGCACAACCCGTTCTTCGCGTACGGGTCGGCGCAGCTCTTCCTGGCCCGCCGCGGCGCCCGCGTGGTCGGCCGCATCGCCGCCGTCCACAACCCCCGCCACAACAGCCGCTTCGGCGCGGCCGACGGCTTCTTCGGTCAGTTCGAGTGCGCCGAAGACCCGGCCGCCGCCACGGCGCTGGCCGCCGCGGCCGGCCACTGGCTCCGCGCCCGCCACCTGACCAGCATGATCGGCCCGGTCAACTTCACCATCCACGACGAGTGCGGCATCCTGGTCGACGGTTTCGACTCGCCGCCGCGCGTGCTCATGCCGTACAACCCGCCCTACTACGGCCCGCTGCTGGAGGCGGCGGGGCTGCGCAAGGCCAAGGACCTGTGGGCGTGGCGGCGCCGCACCCACCCCTTCTGCGAGCGCGTCGACCGGCTCGTCAGCCGCCTCGAACGCCGCGGGGGCCTGCGGGTCAGGCCGCTCGACCCGGCCGACTTCGACAACGAGGTGGCCCGCGTCCGAGACGTCTACAACACCGCCTTCGACGGGCTGTGGGGGTTCGTGCCGATGACCGAGGCCGAGTTCGGCGCGCTGGCCCGCCGGCTCCGGCCGGTGCTCGACCCCCGCCTGGTGCTCCTGGCCGAGGCCGAGGGGCGTCCTGTCGGCGTGGCCGTCTCCCTGCCCGACCTCAACCAGGCCCTGCCCGCCGCCGGTGGCCGCCTCACTCCGCTCGCCCTGCTCCGCCTGCGCCGGGCGGCCCGCGCCATCGACGGCATGCGGTCGCTCGTCGTGGGCGTGCTTCCCGACCACCGCCGCAGCGGCGTCGAGCTGCTGCTGTACGCCGCCGCCCGCCGGGCCGCCGTGGCGGGCGGCTACCGCGAGATCGAGCTTGGCTGGACGCTGGAGGACAACGCCGCCGTCAACTCCAGCCTGACGGCCGTGGGCTGCGTCCGCGCCAAGACGTACCGCCTCTACCGGGCCGGCCTGTGACCGCCCGCGCCTGGTGACCGGCCCGTCCGTGCGGGACGGGCCGGATCAGTCGGTCAGCCGAAAGGTTGTCAGTCGCTCAGCCGGTCAGGGGAAGTCCTTCGGGTCGACCGGGCTGGTCGTGGCCCTGCCGCCCTTGACCGGGTGGAGGGTGAGGGTCCAGACGGACCAGGTGGTCGCGGTCGAGCTGAACCGCAGGCGGTCGTTGAAGCGCTGGTACATCGCGGCCCGGGTGAAACGCTTCCTGGAGGTGCTGAACTGGTAGCCGGTGGTGAAGTAGATCCGGTACGTGCCGTCCCTGACGTCCTTGACGCTCGCCGTCGACCTCGCCCGGACGTAGAAGCTGATGGCCTTGGTCCTGCCCTTGACGAGGGTGATGACGCCGTCCCTCGACGTGCCGTTCTTGACCTTGAGGACGCCCCTGCCGCCGCTGAGGCGGTCGTAGAGGATCCTGCCGTTGCCGGGGCGGGCGGCCGCGGCGGTCTGGGCGGCCGCGGCGACGGCGGTGTCACCGGCCGCGACGGCCGGCGTGGACGTCAGCAGCACGCCGGTCAGTGCGACGGCCGCGACCGCACCGGTACGCATCGGGGTTCCTACGATCAGTCTCTTCACTGAGGACGTCTCCTCCTTGGGGTGGCGTGATCACGCCCAAACATAGAGGAACCCCCCGGATCGCACACGGTATTAAAAACGCACAGACCGGACCCTCCACCGGGCCCGGCCTGTCACGCCGGCGATCAGGCGAGGTCGAACCGGTCGAGGTTCATGACCTTGTCCCAAGCCGCGACGAAGTCGGTGACGAACTTCTCCTCCGCGTCGTCGGCGGCGTACACCTCGGCGAGCGCGCGCAGCTCGGAGTTGGACCCGAAGACCAGGTCGACCCGGGTGCCGGTCCACTTCACCGCGCCGGTCGCGGCGTCGCGGCCCGCGAAGGCGGACTGGTCCTCGGAGGTGGCGGTCCACGTGGTGCCCAGGTCGAGCAGGTTGACGAAGAAGTCGTTCGTCAGCTTGCCGGGGGTCGTGGTGAAGACGCCGAGCGGCGACTGCTGGTAGGTGGCGCCCAGGACGCGCAGGCCGCCGACCAGGGCGGTCATCTCGGGGGCGCTCAGGTTGAGCAGGTTCGCCTTGTCGATCAGGAGGTACTCGGCCGGGAGCCGGTTGCCCTTGCCCAGGTAGTTGCGGAACCCGTCGGCGGTGGGCTCCAGCGCGGCGAACGACTCCACGTCCGTCTGCTCCTGCGTGGCGTCCACGCGGCCCGGCGTGAACGGCACCACGACGTCGTGGCCGGCGTCCTTGGCCGCCTTCTCGACCGCGGCGCAGCCGCCGAGCACGATCACGTCGGCCAGCGAGACCTGCTTCCCGCCGGTCCGGGCGCCGTTGAACGCCTTCTGGATGCCCTCGAGGGTGCCGAGCACCGTGGCCAACCGGTCGGGGTCGTTGGCCTCCCACCCGATCTGCGGCTGCAGGCGGATGCGGGCGCCGTTGGCGCCGCCGCGCTTGTCGCTGCCGCGGAACGACGAGGCCGACGCCCACGCGGTGGACACCAGCTCCGACACCGACAGCCCCGAGGCCAGGATCTGGCCCTTGAGCGCGGCGGCGTCGTCGGCGTCGATCAGCTCGTACGTGCGCTCCGGCAGCGGGTCCTGCCACAGCAGCACCTCGGACGGAACCTCAGGGCCGAGGTAGCGCGCGACCGGGCCCATGTCGCGGTGGGTCAGCTTGAACCACGCGCGGGCGAAGGCGTCCGCGAGCTCCTCGGGGTGGTCCAGCCAGCGCCGCGTGATCTGCTCGTAGATCGGGTCGACGCGCATGGACAGGTCGGTCGTGAGCATCGTCGGCTGGTGGCGCTTGGCCGGGTCGTGGGCGTCGGGCACGGTGCCCGCCCCCGCGCCGTCCTTCGGCCGCCACTGGTTCGCGCCGGCGGGGCTCTCGAACAGCTCCCACTCGTAGCCGTAGAGGATCTCCAGGAAGCTGTTGTCCCACGTGGTCGGGGTGGTCGTCCAGATGCCCTCGAGACCGCTGGTGATCGTGTCGGCGCCCTTGCCGGTGCCGAAGGTGTTCCTCCAGCCGAGGCCCTGCTCCTCCAGCGTCGCGGCCTCGGGGTCGGGGCCGACGTGCTCGGACGGGCCGGCGCCGTGGGTCTTGCCGAAGGTGTGGCCGCCCACGATGAGGGCCGCCGTCTCCTCGTCGTTCATCGCCATGCGGCGGAACGTCTCACGGATGTCGCGGGCCGCGGCCAGCGGGTCGGGGTTGCCGTTCGGGCCCTCCGGGTTGACGTAGATGAGGCCCATCTGCACGGCGGCCAGCGGGTTCTCCAGCTCGCGGTCACCGGTGTAGCGCTCGTCGCCGAGCCAGGTGCTCTCGGGGCCCCAGTAGACGTCCTCGTCGGGCTCCCAGACGTCCTCGCGGCCGCCGGCGAAGCCGAACGTCTGGAAGCCCATCGACTCCAGGGCGACGTTGCCGGCCAGGATCATGAGGTCGGCCCAGGAGATCTTCCGGCCGTACTTCTTCTTCACCGGCCACAGCAGGCGGCGCGCCTTGTCCAGGTTGGCGTTGTCCGGCCAGCTGTTGAGCGGGGCGAAGCGCTGCTGCCCGGCGCCCGCGCCGCCGCGCCCGTCGCTGATCCGGTACGTGCCCGCGCTGTGCCAGGCCATCCGGATGATGAACGGGCCGTAGTGTCCGAAGTCGGCCGGCCACCAGTCCTGCGAGGTCGTCAGCACCTCGGCGAGGTCCCGCTTCACGGCCGCGAGGTCGAGGGACTTGAACGCCTCGGCGTAGTCGAAGTCCGCGCCGAGCGGGTTGGCCACGGCGGGGTTCTTCGCGAGGATCTTCAGGTTGAGCCGGTCCGGCCACCACTGACGGTTTCCGCCACCCTGGGTCG
>DASUCK010000436.1:0-2864 GCA_036276095.1 Nonomuraea sp.
GCTGCCGGCGGCAACGTCCAGTGCACGTCCAGCGAGGTCGATTGCGGCCCGACTAGGCTGCCAGTAAGATCGGGGTCGGTGCCGGTGACGTCGGGACGGTCCCGGTCGGATCCGGACCGACCGGCCAGCGCTCACGCCAGCCCATCGCGTCATCACCAGACATCCCCGTTGAGGTGTCCGTCTATGTTTCAGCTGCTCCGGCGCCGCCGTCCCCTGATGTCGGCCGCGGCCGTGGTGTTCGCCGTGCTGTACGCCACCGAGCTCGCGGCGCAGACGCCGTTCGTGCCCTACTTCGGCAAGAACCGCGTCCGCTACGACAACTTCCAGTGGCACATCTACACGACGGATCACTTCCAGATCTACTACTACCCTGAGATCGAGCAGCACCTGGAGCGGGTGGCGGGCTACGCGGAGAGCGCCTACCAGCACGTCAGCACCGAGCTGAAGCACGACCTCGGGGCCAAGGTGCCGCTGGTCCTCTTCAAGACCCAGGCCGAGTTCCAGCAGCAGAACATCATCCCGTCCGAGGTGCCGGAGGGCGTCGCCGCCTTCGCCGAGCCCACCCGGGACCGCATGGTGCTGCCGATCGACGAGCCGCCCGACCAGCTGTACCGGCTGATCACCCACGAGCTCACCCACATCTTCGAGTTCGACATCATTCCCCGCGGCCTGGTGCAGCGCGGCATCCCGCTGTGGGTGGACGAAGGGCTCGCCGACTACATGGCCGGCGTCTGGAACCCGATCGACCTGATGATGGTCCGCGACGTCGCCGTCGCCGACATCGTCCCGAAGATGACCGAGTTCGAGGGCTACGGCGGCGCCGCCAGCCCGCGCCTCGTCTACAACCTCGGTCACGCCTGCTTCGAGTTCATCGAGTCCAAGTGGGGCAAGGAAGGCGTCCGCCAGTACATCTTCTCGCTGCGCAAGACGGTCATCGGCGGCGGGACGACGCCCTTCGAGGAGGCGTTCCGGATCAAGGCCGACGAGTTCGACCAGCAGTTCGACAAGTACCTCAAGGACCGGTTCAAGCTCTTCCGCGACCGCGAGCGGCCTGTCGACTACGGCCGCAACCTCGCGCCCGACCCGCGCAAGACGAAGTTCTCGGCCCTGTTCTCGATCGAGCCGTCGCCGTCCGGCGATCTGTTCGCCGGCGTCTCGGGCAACCGCAAGGATCAGGAATACGACATCGTGCTGATCTCGGCGAAGGACGGACAGGTGGTCCGCAACCTGACGCCCGGCTTCGACAAGGATCGCGGCTACGAGTACATCGCCGTCCCGAGCGCCCGGTGGAACGCCGTGCCCTGGCTCAGTTGGTCACCGGTCGGCGACCGCCTCGCCTACTTCGCGCGGACCGAGAAGCAGCGCTCGCTCATCGTCCAGAACGTCGTCACCGACAAGACCGAGGTCCGCATCGAGCTGAAGGCGGTCGACATGCCGGAGTCGCCGGAGTGGTCGCCCGACGGCAAGATGCTCTACTTCTCCGCCCTCAAGAACGGCATCGGCGACATCTGGTCGCTCGATCCGGAGACGCAGGAGCTGGTGAACCTGACCCAGGACGAGTTCGCCGACTACGGGCCGACCGTCTCGCCCGACGGCAAGTCGCTGGTCTACATGGCGCGCGTCAGCGGCAACAACAAGATCTTCAAGCTCGATCTCGCGACCCGGGCCAAGACCCAGCTCACGTTCGGCACCCACGAGGACGTGTCGCCGCAGTTCCTCGACGCCGACACGCTCGTCTTCTCCTCGACGGCCATCGATCCGGCGCGGCCGGTCACGCCCGAGGAGGCGCGCAACGGCAACATCTACAACATCTGGACGCTCAACCTGAAGAGCGGCGAGCTGAAGCAGTACACCGACACCCTCACCGGCAACCTGTCGGCGGTCGTCTACCGCGACGGCAACACGCCGAAGATCGCCTTCGTCACCTACTACAAGGGCGAGTACGGCCTGCACACGCTGCAGCCGAAGGAGCCGAAGGCCACCGTCGCCTCGCGCGACTTCGGCGAGCCGGGCCCGGTCATCGACTTCCAGGCGCCGCTCACCCACACGCTGGTCCAGGCCAACCAGAAGCGGAAGGGCGCCTTCGAGAAGATGTTCCTCGACGGCCGGCCGCCGCTCAACGTCGGCGTCACCAGCGGCGGCGACCTCTTCGGCGGCACGCAGGTGTCGTTCGCCGACGTGCTCGGCGACAAGCAGTTCAACTTCTTCGTCGCCTCGGTCTCGCAGTTCCGGACCATCGCCGGCTCCTACGTCAACCTGGCGCGCCGGATGGAGTTCGCCGTCCAGGGCTTCCAGCAGACGACGTTCTTCTACGGCAACGCCGACTACCTCTCCTACAACCTCGGGCTGACGCCGTTCCTCGATCGTGACGACGCGATCGCCACGCGATCGATCACCGGCGGCACCGTCTTCGCCCGCTACCCGCTGAGCCGGTACACGCGCCTCGAGCTGTCGGGCGGCGCCGTCCGCTACAACGAGCAGTTCGACGATCCGACGGTCGAGGAGATCTCGCGGCAGTACCAGGAGCAGCTGTACGGGACGAGCATCCTGCGCGAGGGCACGTCGCTGCCGCTCGGGATCGCCTTCGTCCACGAGGACACGGTCTTCCGCGAGTTCGGGCCGATTGCCGGCAGCGCCGTCCGCTTCGCCTACGACGCGTCACCGAAGGGCGGCGACCTGCTCTCCTACCAGACCGTGGACCTCGACGCCCGCAAGTACCTGCGCATCGGCACGTCGGGCCTGTTCGCGGTGCGGTTCAAGGGCTTCAAGAGCTGGGGCGCCAACCCGGACTTCACCTACTTCGGCGGCAACTCGGAGATGCGCGGCTACGAGTACCTGTCGTTCATCGGCCAGCAGGGCTTCTT
>DASUCK010000437.1:0-6443 GCA_036276095.1 Nonomuraea sp.
ATACCCATCAATTGGGGATACGCCGGAAGGCAGCACCCCCGGCACCGCGCCAAGCCCCAGGACTGCCATGCGCGCCCGTTCGTTTCTAGGATCCGGTTATGAGATTCGAGTTCGACGAAGTCGCCGGGATGCGGATCGGCAGGGCCGGGAGCGGGGGACGGACGGTCATCGCCGTTCATGGGATCAGCGCCTCCCTCATGGCCTGGGGGGCGGTGGCCGGGCGGTTGCCGCAGGGGTGGACGCTGGTCGCCATGGACCTGCGCGGACGCGGGCACAGCACCGGCCTCCCCGGCCCGTACGGGCTGCCGACGCACGCCGAGGACGTGCTCAGGGTCGCCGATCACGTGGGCGCCGGCCCGGACGCGGTCCTCACCGGTCACTCCATGGGCGCGTACGTCGCCGCCCTGGCCGCCGCGCAGCACGACTTCGCCCGCGTGGTCATGGTCGACGGCGGGATCCCGTTCCCGCCCCTGCCCGAGGGCGTGGACCCGGACGCGCACCTGGCGGCCACGCTGGGCCCGGCGCTGGCCCGGCTGCGCCAGACGTACCCGACGGCCGAGGCGTACGTGGAGTTCTTCAAGGCGCACCCGGCCTTCGCCGGCCACTGGTCCGACGACGTCGAGGCGTACGTGCGGTACGACCTCACCGGCCCCGAGGGCGCGCTGCGGTCGCGGGTCGTCGCCGAGGCGGTGCGGCAGGACGGCCGGTGGCTGAACACGGCGCAGGCCGAGGCGGGCGCGGCGCTGGAGGCGATCAAGGCACCGATCTCCCTGCTCCGGGCCCCGCGCGGCCTGCTCGACCAGGAGGTGGGCCTGCTCCCGGACGACCTGACCGCCCCGTGGACGGCCCGGCTGCCGAACCTGCGTGACGAGCTGATCCCTGACTGCAACCACTACACGATCATGTTCGACGACCGCTGCGCGGCCACCGTCGTGGACCGGCTCACCTCCTGAACCCGCTGGGGACGCCGCCGCCCCGCCAGGGCGGAGGCGGCGTGCGACCGGGCGACCGGGCGACCGGGCGACGATCAGCGGGACGGGCCGGGTGGAGTCAGCGTGGAGCGATCCACGTGGCGCGGGCGGCGGCGACGAGCGTGCCGTCCAGTTCGTAGATGGCGCTCTGGCCGAACATCTTGCGGCCGTCGCGGCCGGTCGGGCGGGCCACCACCGAGTAGCTGCCGCCCGGCTGGACGGGCCGGTGCAGCTGGAGCGCGAGCCGGCCGAGCAGCGCGCTCTCGCCGGGTCCGAAGTGCGCCCAGCCGGTGATGCAGTCGAGTACGGCGCCGACGATCGAGGTGGGCACGCCTTCCTCGCCCGTCACCGTGAACGGCACCCGCCACCCGGCCGCCACCAGGTCGGTGCCCTCGACCGGGCCGGGGAAGATGCGCAGGCCGTCGCCGGGCTCGCGCAGGCCGCAGGCGAAGCACTCGGCGAAGGGGTGGACCTGCAGCCCGACGAACCCGGCCTCGGCGCGGGCGGCGTCGGTGAACGGCACGAACCCCGGCCCCTCGAGATCCTCGGCCACCGGGATGGCCTCGACGAGCAGCCGGTCGCCGTGGGAGAGGGACACGGAGTTGGCGACGTGTTCCAGCCGCAGCTCGGTCTCCAGCGGCGTGCGGGCGTGGAGGGTGACCTCGACGGCTGTTCGACCGCCGGTCAACGCCTCCGCCATGGTGCCCGCTATCCAGCCGCCGTTGGCGACTCCCTCGGGCCCCCGGAACCGCTGGGGAACGGTCAACACGGTCTGCAACGCAGCCGTCGTCATGCCACACCCTCCAATATCGCCACATCTGGCGAAAAGTCCGCAAATACCGTAAAGAACGGGCCGATTTTACTGGACTCCGCTTTACCCGAAGGTCGGGGGCCCACACGTCCGCTGGACACGACGCCACAACGCTCCGAAGACCTTCCGAACTTCCCGGCGACCGCGAGGACCGCACGGGGCGAGAAGGTGGCCGGGGAGCCGGAAGGAACGAAAATCGGCCTCACCCGGGACCGCTCCCGGAGTGAGGCCGATCAAGGCGTCACCCCGTACTTTAGCCATGGTTTACCCGCCCCCGCGACCCATACGCCGACAACCGCGCAGGCAGGCGGCCGTCGTGGCGCAGACTGGTCGGCATGGACCGGCTGACCTCCTGGGAGCGCCGCACCAGCGCGGCGCTCCTCGCCATCGGCACGGGGTTCCTGCTGAGCTGGGCGATACCCGTGCTCGTGCCGGGGCTGCCCGCCGCCGCGCACACCGGCTTCTGGTATCTCCAGATGATCACTTGGGCCCTGTTCGCCGCCGACTACCTGATCCGGCTCGTGCTCGCCCCGCGCCGCCTGCGCTTCGTCGTCAGGAACATCCCCTCGCTGCTCGTCGTCGTCCTGCCCCTGCTGCGGCCGCTGTGGCTGCTGCGGGCGGTGCTGCTGCTGCAGATCGTGGCCGACCGCGTACGCCTCCCGCTGCGGCTGCGCGCCGTCGTGTACGTGACCGGCACCGCCCTGTTCCTCGCCCTGGTCGGCAGCGTCGCCGTCCTGGAGGTCGAACGCGCCAACCCCGACGGCAACATCGAGTCCATCGGCGACGCCCTGTGGTGGTCGCTCACCACCATGACCACCGTCGGCTACGGCGACCGCTTCCCCATCACGGCCGAGGGCCGGCTGGTGGCGGCCGGGCTGATGCTGGCCGGCATCGCCCTGCTCGGTGTGGTCACCGCGGCCATCGCGTCGTGGTTCGTGGAACGGTTCGAGCGCGCCGCGGCCCTGGAGCGCCGTACTGAGGCGGAGATCTCCCAGCTCGTGACCGAGCTCGCCGAGACCCGCAGGGCCCTGGCGGAGCTGACCCGCGGCCAGGACGCCCTCCGCGACCAGCTGCGCGCGCTCACAACCCGCCTGAACCCGTGACCGCCTCGACCCGGGACGCGCCCCGGCCCGGGACGCCGCCGGACCGGGACGCGGCGGAATTCGTGACGCGGGCGGCGCGCGCCCGCCCTCGCGCTCGGCGATGCTGGGAGGCACGGACGACGGGGAGAGGGACGGTGGACCTTGCGGGGTGAGCCTGTGCGGGGCGCGATGGTGCGGTATCCGTCCGGATCCCTGGTGATCCTGACCGGGCTCCCCGGCGCGGGCAAGACGACCTTGCTGAACCGCCTGTACGACCTGCACGGCGCGGAGAGCGCGCCCGTGGCCAGGGACGCGGTCGTGGTGATCGACTCCGCCCAGTCCCGGCGGCACTGGGCGGACCGGCTCGTCTGGGCCCCGTACCCGGTGCGCCGCGCGCTGGTCTTCGCCACCCACGTGACCCGCATCCGCCAGGCTCTGGCCGGCGGCCGCTCGGTCATCGCGCACAACCGGGGCTGCGCGCCGTACGTGCTGCGGGGCTTCGCCTGGCTGGCCCGCCGCCACGGCGCGAGCCTGCATCTGCTCCTGCTGGACGCGCCGCCGGAGGTGGCGCTGGCCGGCCAGCGGGCCAGGGGCCGGGTGGTGGCGCCCCGGACGTTCGCCCGCCACCGGCGCAGGTGGGACGTCCTGGTGGCGCGGGTCAAGAACGGCGACCCGGCCCCCGCGACCGGCGCGCGCATCGTCGACCGCGCCGGGGCCGACCTGCTGGAGTCCATCGTGTTCGAGCCGCCGTCCGGCCCGCCGTCGAGCCCGGCGACCGGCCCCGCGGCCGTGACGCGCGGTGATCCGGCACGAAGGAATTTCCGGATAACGGAATAACGTCATTCGCACCGTTATCTCACGACACTCCTTACGCTTGCGGCTCAGACGAAAACAGGGATGCGTTCCAACGTCAGGCACGGGAAGCAGAGGCGTCGCCAAGCCCCTCTCGCAGGCCCGCTCGGGCCCGCTGACGTGCTGGATCCCCTCAACCCCCCGGAGGTCCAGTGAGACTACGGTCTCTCCTGGCGAGCGCGTCCGCGCTCGCCATGTCCGCGACGGCCATGCTCGCCGCCGCCGCGCCGGCGCAGGCGGGCGCGGACGGCCCGGAGGTCGCCACGAGCCTCGCCGCCGACGTCAGGAGCGGCGCGAAGGTGCGCGCGATCATCGAAGTGAAGAAGGGCGCCAGCGTCTCGGCGGTGGCCACGAAGGCGGAGAACGCCTCGGACGGGACCAACGTCGTCGAACGCGAGGGCTCCGACGACTTCCTGGTCGCCACCGTGGACAAGAAGACGCTCGACGCGCTCAGGACCGACGACCGCGTGGAGGCCGTCTACGAGGACCGGCTCAGCAAGCCGATCCTGGCCGAGAGCACCAGGCTGATCGGCTCGGACCAGGCGAACCAGGCCGGCTGGACCGGCAAGGGCTCGACGGTCGCGATCGTCGACACCGGCATCGACCGCAACCACCCGTTCTTCGCCGGCCGGATCGTCGGCGAGGCCTGCTTCTCCAGCACCGACCCCAACCCCGACTACCTGGCCGAGTCGCTGTGCCCGAACGGCCGGCCGAGCCAGACCGGCGCGGGCGCGGCCGACGCCGAGACCGCCAAGTGCGTCGTGGACGGCTCCAGCAAGTGCTACCACGGCACCCACGTGGCCGGCATCGCGGCGGGCAGGAAGGTCGGCGGCGCCCCCGCCGGCGGGGTCGCCCCCGGCGCGGCCGTCCTGCCCGTCCAGGTCTTCACCCGCTTCAACGGCCCCGTCTGCGCGGAGCTGGGCACGACCGCACCGTGCTTCCTCAGCTTCATCTCCGACCAGAAGCGGGCGCTCGGCCACCTCAAGGACGTCGCCGCCGCCAGGAAGGTCGTCGCGGTCAACATGAGTCTCGGCGGCGGCCCCAGGCAGACCAAGCACTGCGACGGCGACCCGGACTACGGCACGCTCGGCGAGGAGATCGGCGCGCTGCTCCGGTCCGGCGTGACCACGGTCGTCGCCGCCGGCAACGAGGGCCACGCCGACGGCGTCGCCAGCCCCGCCTGCCTCTCCGGGGCGCTGGCCGTCGGCGCGACCGACGACAACGACGCCCCGGCCTCCTTCGGCAACCGCGGCGCGCTGCTCGACCTGTTCGCGCCCGGGGTGCAGATCAAGTCGGCCGTCCCCGGCGCCAACGCCTATGGGATCCTCAGCGGCACCTCGATGGCGGCGCCGCACGTGGCCGGCGCGCTGGCGCTGCTGCGCCAGGCCGACCCGGGCGCCTCCCCCGCCGACCTGCTGGCGAAGCTGCAGAGCGCGGGCAAGCCGGTCACGTACGACAGCGCCGGCGCCCAGGTGACCACCAGGCGACTCGACGTCAAGGACGCGCTGCCGCCGCGGCCGACCCCGAGCCCGACGGTCACCCCCACCCCCTCGCCCACCAGCGCCCCGACGAGCACGCCCACCGGCGCCCCGAGCCCGACGCCGACCCACACCAGCGCTCCCCCGCAGGTGAACGTCGACCTGCTGCCCGTTCCCGACACCTGCGAGCGCGGCAAGGGCAGGAAGCCGCTGAGCGCCAAGGGGTGGGCCAAGGAGATGCTGCGGAACAAGGGCTCGCTCAGCGACCAGACCCTCCAGTGCTACCTGACGCTGGCCCAGAACGGCAGCAAGATCTTCCCCGAGCTGACCGACGCGACCACGCTCGGCAAGGCGTACAAGGTGCTCGCCGCCAGGAGCACGGCCACCAAGAGCACGAGCTCCAAGACGCTGCTCGACCGCGAGCTGCTGGCCTCCTGGCTGAACCACGCGCACGGCGTCTACAACGGCTCGGCCAGGGTGCACGGGAAGACGACGCTGGACAAGGCCCTGACAGCCGCGGAGCGGCACCGCCTCGGCACGAGCGCGGCCGCGATGAAGAGGGCCGCGCTCTACCTGAACAAGCACGTCAACAGGTAACCAGCCGCAGGCGGGAGAGGCAGCGGGTCGCGCCGGTGGCGGCGCGACCCGCCTTCTTTGTCGATCCGGGCGGCGGCCGTTCGTGTAGGGAGTGAGAACCGCTGGAAAGGAGAGCCCTTATGAAGAGCTACGTTCTCACCCTGTACCAGCCCGACGGCCAGCCGCCAGGCCCGGAGGTGCTGGAGCCGGTCATGCGCGACCTGGACGCCCTCGGCCGGGAGCTGCGGGACGCCGGCGCCTGGGTCTTCTCGGGCGGCCTGCGGCCCGCCGAGGAGGCCCGTGTGATCCGGGTCCGCGGCGGCGACGCGTTCACCACGGACGGGCCGTACACCGAGGGCAAGGAGCACATCGGCGGATTCACCATCATCCGGGCGCCCGACCTGAACGCGGCGCTCGAATGGGGCCGTAGGATGGCCCAGGCGTCGACGCTCCCGGTCGAGGTGCGGGAGTTCCACGGCGGATGACGAGGGGCCCCCGCGCCGCCCCGGCGGCCGTGCGGGGGCCACTCACAGGACCGGCAGGTAGCGGCCGAGCTCGAACTCGGTGACGTGGCGGCGGTATTCGCGCCACTCGGTGCGCTTGTTGCGCAGGAAGAAGTCGAAGACGTGCTCGCCCAGTGTCTCGGCGACCAGCTCGCTGCCCTCCATCGCCC
>DASUCK010000438.1:0-12139 GCA_036276095.1 Nonomuraea sp.
GGCCTGCAGATTCGCGTCCAGGGCGCTCACTGCGCTGGCCTCCGGCCGGATGTCCTGTAGCCGCCCCTGTGCGCGGGGGCGAGGTAGGCACAGGTGGTCAGGGGTGACCGGCTGGCGTCCCGCCCTGCCGTTCGCCACGAAAGACGTCTCCGCCCGACGACATCGAGGACTTCGCCGCCCAGACCCGTGAAGCGCTACAGATCGGCGGGCATGGCCCGATGATGCCCGCGACGCGGGCATGTCCGGAAGCTACGGGCCTGTCGATACGACCCCCACATGTTCGAGGCGAGGTTCGCCGATGAGGTCGGCCGGCACGCCATGACCTTGAGATCAATGGCACCCGAGGTGTCGGCCGCGTAGTCGTTCAACGCGAAGAAGCCCCCGCTCGCCGCACCGGTTGGCGAGGGTGCAGCGGGGCCTTGATGTTCTGTCCTGATTTCTGCGGGACAGCTCGCCAGCGTTACAGGTGACACGCCCAAAAGCGCAGGTCACATGCTGTGCAGTGCCACCATCCCGACACGCGTTACCGATCTGGGATCTTCGCTTTGTGTCCCGTCTCGCTCCCTGACCAGGCCAAACGCCCGGCCCGAGACGGAACAGAAGGGTCGCCATGCGCCGCATCACCCTGCCCGTCGCCAGCGCCGTCGCCACCCCCGTGAACCGTCCCCCGACACGCAAGGAGCACCCGATGCGATCAACCGTCCGAGCGATGCTCGCCGCACTCGCCGCCGCAGGCTGCATCATCAACTCAACGCCGGCCCTCGCAGCGGCACCAGCCGGCAACGCCCCCGCATGCGTCACCGTCTGGGAGACCACCGGACGCGTGACCAAAACCGGCTACGTGCGCAACGACTGCAGCTACCGACTCCGTCTGAAGATCAAGTGGGCGCGTGGGACGGACAGCGCCTGCCAGACAGTAGACCCAGGCCAAACTGTCTCGTCCCAGGTGCCCCGAGGTATCCGAAGCTTCGACGGCGCAGACACCTGCTAAGCGGCGCCGCAACGTGAAGAAGCCCCCGCCCCGGTCCGCGAGGACCGGCGCGGGGGCTTCTCGTTGCAGGACAGCGGTCCAGTGGAGACCTGAGGCTGAGGATACGCCTGGGCCTGGTTGATCACCAGTACACCCACTTCCATCGTCCTCGATGCCGGGTCGGCGCCGGCTCGACACCCTTCGACAGGGCAAGCCGTACACGCTGCTGTGTCCGCCGCTCGTAGATGTTGCAGTCGTTGCCGACGCCGGCGTACGTGCCGCCGACGTCGCGCAGGAGGGCCCGGCGCCCCTCGAAGGTCTTACTGGCACGCTGCCTAGCTTGACCCCTTTTCCCTTGTCACAGCCCTAGCTCTACTCGGTTGAACCCGCATCGGCTCGCCAGGCATTTTCGGATAGTTCGGCGGATACGGCAGGTCGCCGCGGTCGTCCTTCGCGTAGAGCTCCAGCAGGGGCTCGATCGAGTACGCCCGGTCGTCGATGGCCGCGTGCACGTCGCCCACCTGCGCGAACCGGGCCGGCACCGTACGGATGTCGAAGTCGCGCGGATCGGCGTCGGCCAGTTCCTCCCACGTCAGCGGCGTCGACACGGGGGCGTGCGCACGGGCTCTGACCGAGTAGGCGGCGACGACCGTGCGGTCGCGGGCGTTCTGGTTGTAGTCGATGAAGACGCGGTCGCCGCGCTCCTCCTTCCACCAGGCCGTCGTGACGAGGCTCGGGTCGCGGGCCTCGACGGCCCTGGCCAGGGCGATGCCGGCGTGACGCACCTGGATGAAGTCCCACCGGGGCTCGATGCGCACGGCGATGTGCGCGCCGCGGTTGCCCGAGGTCTTCACGAACCCCTCCATGCCCAGCTCGGCGAGCACCTCGCGGGTGCGGAGGGCGACCCTGCGGGCGGTGTCGAACTCCAGGCCGGGCTGCGGGTCGAGGTCGATGCGGAGCTCGTCGGGGTGTTCGACGTCGGCGGCCCGCACTTGCCAGGGGTGGAAATCGATGGTGCCGAGATTGGCGCAGTAGGCCAGGGCGGCCACCTCGGTGACGCGGAGGGACTGCGCCGTGCGGCCGCTCGGGAAGGTGACGGTGACCGACTGGAGCCAGTCGGGGTGTTTGGGAGGCATGCGCTTCTGGTAGATCGCCTCGGTCTGCACGCCGTCGGGATGGCGCTTGATATTGGTCGGGCGGTCTTTGAGGGCGCGCAGGGCGCCCTCGCCGACGCTGACGTAGTACTCGACGAGCTCACGCTTGGTCGCGCCGATCTCCGGAAAGTAGACCTTGTCGGGGTTGGTGACCTTGACGGTCCGCTCCCCCACCTCGAGCTCTATGAACGGCGATGCCATGCCACCGAACCTACTACCTGCCTCCGACAACCAGCCGAGATGACGCAGGTCGGCGCGGGTCGAGTGGGGCGGGAGGGAGTGGCGGAAGTGGAGTGGCGGAAGTGGAAGCGCGATCGAGCGTCGGAGGGCGGGGGCGGCGGAGGATGAAGGAGAGGTGGGCCCGCTCCGGAGCCTCCTTCGGTGGCGGGACCGAGGGCTCGACGGAGCGGGCCTGCAGACCGTCCGCCGCCGTTCCGGGCGCTGGCGCGCCACCCGGCCGGCCGTGTCGATCCCCAGCGGCGCCAGCACGGGCGTGGGCTGTGCCGCTTGCGCGGGATCCCCGGACGGTCTCACCCCTTGGCAGGAGGCGATGACACCTCCTCGCCTACAAAGACGCGAATTCTCCCCAGAATGGATGCTTCACCTGTGGAGATCTCCTTTTGCCGGATCTCGTACCCTGGAGGTATGGAAAAGGTCGTCAAGAGCGAGGCCGAGTGGCGGGCCCAGCTTTCCCCGGAGGAGTTCCACGTCCTCAGGGAGGCCGGAACCGAGCGCCCGTTCACGGGGGAATACGTCGACACCAAGACCGAGGGCGTCTACTCGTGCCGGGCCTGCGGCGCGGAGCTGTTCCGGTCCGACACGAAGTTCGAGTCGCACTGCGGGTGGCCGAGCTTCTACGCCCCGTCCGACTCCGACGCGGTGCGCCTGATCGAGGACCGCAGCCACGGCATGGTCCGCACGGAGGTGCGGTGCGCCCGGTGCGACTCGCATCTCGGGCACGTCTTCCACGGCGAGGGCTATCCGACGCCGACCGACGATCGCTACTGCATCAACTCCGTTTCGATGCGACTGGAACCCAAGGAGTGATCGGCCCGCGACGCCGCGTACCAATCGTCCGCCACGGGTAGATCTCCCCGCGTGGGGCGGCGCCTGCATCTACGCCACCGATGGGTGACGATCGAGACCATCGGTCGCGTCGTGACCCAGCGGTGCGAGGTCTGCGAGAAGACCCGCGTACGGGTGCGGTGATTCAGCGCGGGGCCGGGCGGGTGACGGTGCAGCTCCGGTCGGCGGGTCCGAGGATGTCGGCGAGCACGGGGTTGCCGTTCTGGCCGAACCTCGCCTGGACGGACACGACCGGCCTGGCCACCCCGGCGGCTTTCAGGTAGGCGAGGCCGCGCTGGCACAGCGTGATGGCGTGCCGGGAATTGTGCGCCGTACCCGGCAAGTCCGTATAAATGCGCAAATATCCGCCGACAGTTCGTCTGTCTTTTATGCGGTCCATCGCCCGGTCACCCGTGCCCCACCGGCCGCAGCCCCACCGGGTCCTCGCCGGCGATCCCGCTGACGCCCAGCGCCACGCCCCCGGCCAGCGCCATGCCCCCGGCCATTGCCACCGTCCCCCACGCCCGACCCCGCCGACCGGATCGGCGCCGCCGCCGGGAGCGGCCCGCCGCGGGCCGCCCGCCGGGGCGCCGCCCGCGGTGCATCCCACCGGAGGTCTCCACCCGACCTCCCCGCCACCCTGGGACGCGCCGCCACGACGACCCGTCTCCGACCAAGGGATTTCCCTGATTGCGACAAACGGGATAGATCACGTCAGTCGGATCGCCGACTTGGGTCTACGTCAGGGAAGCGCGGCGACAATCTCGCGGACCGGCTTGCGCGCCCCGGTGTAGAACGGGATCTCCACCCGGGTGTGGCGGCGGGCCTGCGCGCCCCGCAGCGTACGCATCAGGTCGACGATCCGGTGCAGCTCGTCGGCCTCGAACGCGAGCATCCACTCGTAGTCGTTGAGCGAAAAGCAGGCCACGGTGTTGGCCCGCACGTCCGGATAGTCACGGGCCATCCGGCCGTGCTCGGCCAGCATCGCGCGTCGCTCGGAGTCCTCCAGGAGATACCACTCGTACGAGCGCACGAACGGGTAGACGCTGACGTACGCCCGCGGCTCCTCCTCGGCCAGGAACGCCGGGACGTGGGACTTGTTGAACTCGGCCGGCCGGTGCAGCGCCATCGCCGACCAGACCGGCCTGCTGCGCCGGCCCAGCCCGGTGCGGCGGAACCGGGTGTAGACGTCCTGGAGGTCTTCCGGCGTGGGCGCGTGCCACCAGAACATGAAGTCGGCGTCGGCCCGAAGCCCGGCCACGTCGTAGACCCCCCTGGTCACGACGTCTTTCCCGGCAACCTGGTCGAGCAGCTCCTCCACCTCGCCGGCCAGGCCGTCGCGGTCGGCCGGGCACGGCTCGGCCGCCTGGAAGACCGACCACATCGTGTAACGGATCACCTGGTTGAGATCGCGGGCCTTGAGCCGCGGGGCTCCCTCTGTCATGGTCCCTATTCTTCCCGCCGGGAGACGTGGTCGAGAATCCGGGCGGCCGCCGTACGGGCCGTGCCGACGCAGGCCGGGATGCCGAGGCCGTCGTAGGCGGCGCCGCAGACCGCCAGCCCGGGCTCCATGGCCACGGCGGCGCGCACCCGCGCCACCCGGTCCAGGTGGCCCACGTTGTACTGCGGCAGCCCGCCACCCCAGCGCGTCACCCGCGTGTCGACCGGCAGCCCGCGGGCGCCCATGACGTCGCCCATCTCGGCGATGGCCAGCGCGACCAGCTCGGCGTCGTCGCGCTGGAGCACGTGCTCCTCGCCGATCCGGCCGATCGAGCAGCGCAGGACCACCAGGTCTCTGGCCAGGTGGGGCCACTTCACCGAGCTGAACGTGACCGCCTTGACCGGCCGGCCCTCGACCGGCGGCACCAGGTAGCCGCTGCGCTCGGGCGGCTCGGGGAAGGCGTCCGGCGGGTAGGCGAGCGTGACGATGGCCATGCTGGCGTACTCGATCCTGGCCAGCTCGTTCGCCGCCTTGGGCGCCTCGGCCCTGAGCAGGCGGGCGGCGGACGGGCCCGGCGTGGCCACGATCACGGCGTCGGCCTCGACGGTCTCGGGCCGCGGCACCGGGCCGGTCACCAGCCGCCACCCGCCCTCGGTGCGGCGCAGCTCGCGTACGGTGACGCCGGTCCTGACGTCAGCGCCGGACGCCTTGGCGACCGCCCCGGGCAGCGCGCCGACGCCGCCGCGCAGCGAGGTGAAGACCGGCCCGGCGTCCTTCGGCGTCTCCTCGACGAGGTGCCGGGCGGCCGACAGCAGCGAGCGCTCGGAGCGGGCCACGGCCGCCACCCGCGGCATCGTGGCCTCCAGTGACAGCATGTCGGAGCGGCCCGCGTACACGCCGCCGAGCAGCGGCTCGACCAGGCGCTCCACGACCTCGGCGCCCATCCGGGCGCGGATGTAGGCGGCCACGGACACGTCGGTGCGCACCAGCGTGGCGGGCAGGATCTGGTCGAGCGGCACGCGCAGCAGGCCGCCGGGCGAGACGATGCCGGACCTCGCCAGCTCGGCCAGGTCGGCGGGCACGCCCATGACCTGCCCCTTCGGCATCGCGCGCAGCGCGCCCCTGGTGTAGACGGCCGAGCTCGTGGTGCCGGGAAACACCAGGTCGTCGCCGAGACCGACCGCCCTGGCCAGCTCGACGCCCTCGGGCCGGCGGGCCAGCATGGCCTCCGCGCCCGCGTCGACGGTCACCCCGGCGACCTCGGACGCGTGCAGCTTGCCGCCGATGCGCGGGCTCGACTCCAGCACGGTCACCTTGACCCGCTCGTCCGCGCCCTGGCGGATGTACCACGCGGCGGCGAGACCGGAGATCCCCCCGCCGACGACGACCACGTGCGCCCTGTTCCCGTCCACGTCTCCAGACGCTACCGCCTCGGCGGCCCGGCCACGGTCTCGGGGCGAGCCGGCCGGGACGGTGACCGTACCGTGATCGAACCGATCAAACCGCGCCGATCCGCCTGCCGTCTTAGGGGCATGAGGAGAATCCGGTACGGCATCGCGCTCGCGGCCGGCTGCGTCGCGCTCACCCTTGCGGGCTGCGGCGCCGGCGCGTCGATGACCCAGTCCGACGCCCAGCAGGGCTCCGGAGGCGAGTCGACCCTGATCCGGTCCGCCCCCGCCAGGGAGCCGGCACCGGCCGTGCAGAGGCAGGCCGACCCCGGCCGGGCCGGTCAGGACGGCCAGGACGGCCTGGTCTCGGACGTCAAAGTGACCCGCCAGGACCGCCAGGTCATCTACACCGGCAGCATGAGCGTGCGGGTCAGGCAGGTCGCCGCCGCGGTCGAGCAGGCCAAGCAGATCGTGACCGCGGCCGGCGGCCACCTGTCCAAGGAGGAGAGCAACTCCGCCAGCGAGTCACGCGACACCGCCACCCTGGAGTTCAAGATCCCGCCGAACGCGTACGGCGGCGCCCTCGGCCGCCTGGGCAAGGAGCTGGGCACGCGGATCTCCCTGAACCAGTCCACCCAGGACGTCACCCTGCAGGTGGCCGACGTCAACAGCCGGCTGAAGTCGGCCGAGGAGTCGCTGGCGTCGCTGCGCCGGCTGCTGGAGCGGGCCGAGACCATCGGGCAGGTGCTGGAGGTGGAGCGTGAGATCTCCGCCCGCGAGGCCGACCTGGAGTCGCTGCAGGCGCAGCAGAAGGAGCTGGCCGGTCAGGTGGCCATGGCCACGCTGACGCTCCGGCTGCTCGGGCCCGTCGCGGTCGAGGAGGACCCGGAGGAGGAGCCGGCCGGGTTCGTCGGCGGGCTCAGGAGCGGCTGGGACGCGCTGGTCTCGACCGTGAAGGTGCTGCTCACGGTGCTGGGCGCGGTGGTGCCGTGGCTGGTGGCCTCGCTGCCGCTCATCGCGCTGCTGATCTACCTCGTACGGCGTGACCGGGCCCGCCGCCCCACGCCTCCCCCGCCCGCGCCGGGCCCGGAGGCGGCCTAGGACGTCGTCTCGTGGACCAGGTCGGTCAGCCGCTTGAGCTGGTCGGGGTCGGTCGAGGGCAGCACGCCGTGGCCCAGGTTGAACACGTGGCCCTCGGCCGCCCGGCCGCGCCGCAGCACCTCGCGCGCCCGGCGCTCGACCACCTCCCAGGGCGCCAGCAGGATCGCCGGGTCGAGGTTTCCCTGCAGCGCACGTCCTGGCCCGACCCGGCGGGCCGCCTCGTCGAGCGGCACCCGCCAGTCGACGCCCACGACGTCGGCGCCGGCCTCGCCGAGCACGCCCAGCAGCTCGCCGGTGCCCACGCCGAAGTGGATGCGCGGCACCCCCGCCACGCCCTCGAAGATCTTGCGGGTGTGGGGCAGGATGAACTCGCGGTAGTCGTCGGGGGCCACCGCGCCCACCCAGGAGTCGAAGAGCTGCACGGCCGAGGCGCCCGCCGCGACCTGGACGCGCAGGTGCTCAAGCACGATGCCGGACAGCCGGTCCATCAGGTCGTGCCACAGCTTGGGGGCGCCGTACATCATGGCCTTGGTGCGGTCGTGGTTCTTCGACGGGCCGCCCTCGATCAGGTAGGAGCCCAGCGTGAACGGCGCGCCGGCGAACCCGATCAGCGGGGTGCCGCCCAGCTCGCCGGTGAGCGCCCTGACGGACTCGGTGACGAAGGGGACGTCGCCGGGCTCCAGCGGGCGCAGCGCCGCGACGCCCCTGGCGTCGCGGATCGGGTCGGCGACCACCGGGCCGACGCCGGGCTTGATGTCGAGGTCGACGCCGATGGCCTTGAGCGGTACGACGATGTCGCTGAAGTAGATGGCCGCGTCGACGCCGTAGCGGCGGACCGGCTGCAGGGTGATCTCGACGATCAGGTCGGGCGTGGCGCACGCGGTGAGCATCGGCACGTGCTCGCGCACCTTGAGGTATTCCGGCAGCGACCGCCCGGCCTGGCGCATGTACCAGACAGGGGTGTGGGGGACGGGCTGGCGGCGGCACGCACGCAGGAACGCTGAGTCGGCGAGGTTCACCCATCAAGGGTGCCATGCCGGGGCGACGGTCCCGTCATCGGCGCGTCGTGGCGGCGGGTGTCGGAAAAACATGCATTGGGTAGGCCAAATCATGATCAGATAGCAAGATGAAGGTTTACCGGTCCGCTCGGCGTCGGCGTCGCACCCGGGTCGAACACACCCCATGGGGGGCCAGAGAGGCGGTCCCGACTGGACCAAATGTTCGCCAAGCCACCGCGCGGCACCGATTCAGCGACCACTTTCGGGACACGCCGAGCGCGTTGCGGGGAATTGTCAGCGGCTCGTGCCAACGTCGGAGCCACGACCCGAAGAAAGGCCCCGTTTCGATGACCGCGTTGTGGAGTTCCCAAGAGCGCCGCAGTGAGCGCTGCGCTTCCTGCGCCGGTGAGCGGCTGTTCGAGCAGCCGCCCTGCCTCGACGGACACGAGCCGGGAGAGTGCCCGGAGTGGGCCTGCGCCGAGTGCGGCCACGCCATCCTGCTCGGCTCGGCCGAGTCCCGACCGGTCCGCCGGCTGGTTCCGGCTGCAGCTTGATCACGAAGGATGAGCACCCCCGTGGTCCCCTTCCGTCCCACTTCGACCTACGCTTCGGCTATGACACTCGGTGAGCAGCCGCCGCCTCCCGCCGCGTTCACCCGTGCGGCCGAGAGCCTGCGGCTGCCCGAGGTCAGGCCGGAGATCGAGCTGGAGGACCTCCCCGCCCCCCAGCGGCTGGCCCCCTACTCGGCCGCGATCGGCGCCTCGGTCTACCGCGACGACGACGAGCTCGCCGTGGGCCGGCTGATCCTCCTGTACGACCCCGACGGGCAGCGCGGCTGGGAGGGGCCGTTCCGGCTGGTGGCCTACGTGCGCGCCGACATGGAGCCGGAGATCACCTCCGACCCCCTCCTCGGGCCCGTCGCGTGGAGCTGGCTGACCGAAGCACTTGAGGCGCACGACGCCGACTACTCCGCCGCCGGCGGTACGGTGACAAGAGCCGTGTCCGAGGGGTTCGGCAACAAGGCCGAAGACCCGGTCACGACCGAGCTGGAGCTGCGGGCGTCCTGGTCGCCCGCCGAGGAGGATCTCTCCGGCCACGTCGCCGCCTGGTGCGACCTCATGTGCCTGGCGGCGGGGATCCCGCCGCTCCCGCCGGACGTGGCCGCGCTCCCCCGCCGACATGATCCGGAGAGTGACCGAACGAAGTGAGGGCACCAGTCAACACAGCACTCACGTCATGAGGCCGGTGAGCTCATGACAGAAGAACGAACAGTCGAGCCGCTGCTCGAACCGCGCGAGGGCATCCCGCCCGTCATCGCGGACGCCGACGGGCTCGCCGCGGTCGTGGCGAGGTTCGCCGCGGGCGGCGGCCCGGTGGCCGTCGACGCCGAGCGCGCCTCGGGTTACCGGTACGGCAACCGCGCGTACCTCGTCCAGCTGCGGCGTGCCGGGGCGGGCACCGCGCTGATCGACCCGATCGCCTGCCCCGACCTGTCCGCGCTCGACGCGGCCGTGGCCGATGCGGAGATCGTCCTGCACGCCGCCTCGCAGGACCTGCCGTGCCTGCTGGAGGTCGGGTTCCGGCCGCGGGAGATGTTCGACACCGAGCTCGCCGGGCGGCTGCTCGGCTACGAGCGGGTGGGGCTCGGCACGATGGTCGAGACCGTGCTCGGGCTGCGGCTGGAGAAGGGTCACTCGGCCGCCGACTGGTCCACCAGGCCGCTGCCGGAAGACTGGCTCCGTTACGCCGCGCTCGACGTCGAGGTGCTGGTGGAGCTGCGGGACGTCCTCCACGAGCAGCTGGCCGCGGCCGGGAAGCTGGAGTGGGCGCGCGAGGAGTTCGCGGCCGTGCTCGACACGCCGCCGCCAGTGCCGCGGTCGGATCCGTGGCGGCGCACGTCCGGGATCCACAAGGTACGCAACGTGCGCGCGCTGGCGATCGTGCGCGAGCTGTGGACCATGCGCGACCGGATCGCGCGTGAGGCCGACCTCGCGCCCGGGCGGGTGCTGCCCGACGCGGCGATCATCACCGCCGCTCTGGAGGGGCCGCGCACCAAGAAGGCGCTGACCGAGATCACCGCCTTCACGGGGCGGAGCGCGCGCCGCCACATGGGCGACTGGCTGGCGGCCGTGGCGCGGGCCCGTAACCTGCCCGAGAGCCAGCTGCCCGCGCCCAGCACCCCCGGCGACGGCCCGCCGCCGCCCAACCGCTGGCCCGAACGCGACCCGGCGGCCGCCAAGCGCCTGGCCGCGGCCCGCGCCGTGGTGACCGCCCTGGCCGACGAGCATCACATGCCGACCGAGAACCTGCTGCAGCCGGACGCCGTACGCCGCCTGACGTGGGAGCCGCCGGACGAGATCACCGACGAGACGGTGACCGCCCGCCTCCGCGCCCTGGGCGCCCGCGAATGGCAGCTCGCGCTGGCCGCCCACCCCATCGCCAAGGCCCTCTCCCGCCTCGAGATCCGCGGCGAGCTGTAGCCGGGCGAGGTCCGCGCGGGGGCGTCGACCGATGGAAGGTCCAGCGCGCCCGTCCCTTCCCGTGCCGAGCGGCGGCGCCGTTTCCTGGAACGGTTTCGGGGGGAGCCACTTGACGGGGCCGCCGGGGCCGCCGTACCGTTCGGGAAAGCGCTTTCCCCCTGTTTGTCCTGAAGGGATCCTCCATGAGCGTGCGCACCATCGGCGTCGTGATGAACGGCGTCACCGGACGGATGGGCTACCGCCAGCACCTGGTCCGTTCCGTCCTGGCCATCAACGAGCAGGGCGGCGTCACGCTCTCGGACGGCGGCAAGGTCACCCTCAAGCCGGTACTTGTAGGCAGAAATGCCGACAAATTGGCAGATATCGCAGCGAAGCACGGTATTGCGGATTTCACCACCGACCTCGACTCCGCCCTCGCCGACGACGACAACCTGATCTACTTCGACGCCCAGGTCACCAGCGCCCGCGTCAAGGCCGTGCTGACGGCCATCGAGGCGGGCAAGCACGTCTACGCCGAGAAGCCCACCGCCGAGTCCACGCAGGAGGCCGTCGCGCTGGCCGAGGCGGCCGCCGCCAAGGGGGTCAAGAACGGCGTGGTGCAGGACAAACTGTTCCTCCCCGGCCTGCTCAAGCTGAAGCGGCTGGTCGACGGCGGCTTCTTCGGCCGGATCCTGTCGGTGCGCGGCGAGTTCGGCTACTGGGTGTTCGAGGGCGACTGGCAGGAGGCCCAGCGCCCGTCGTGGAACTACCGGGCCGAGGACGGCGGCGGCATCGTGCTCGACATGTTCCCGCACTGGCACTACGTCATGGAGAACCTGTTCGGCCGGGTGGAGTCGGTCTACGCCCGCGCCGTCACGCACATCCCGGCACGCGTGGACGAGCAGGGCCACACCTACCAGGCCACCGCGGACGACGCCGCGTACGGGATCTTCGAGCTGGCGGGCGGCATCGTCGCGCAGATCAACTCGTCCTGGACCGTCCGCGTGTACCGGGACGAGCTGGTCGAGTTCCAGGTGGACGGCACGCACGGCAGCGCCGTCGCCGGCCTGCGCGGCTGCCGGGCCCAGCACCGCTCGGCCACCCCCAAGCCGGTCTGGAACCCGGACCTGCCGGTCACCGCGCGGTTCCGCGACGACTGGCAGGAGGTGCCGGACAACGGGGCGTTCGACAACGGGTTCAAGGTCCAGTGGGAGCGGTTCGTCCGGCACGTGGTGGAGGACGCGCCGTTCCAGAACGACTTCGCCTCCGGCGCCCGCGGGGTGCAGCTCGCCGAGCTGGGCCTGTGGTCGTCGGCCGAGGGCCGCCGGATCGAGGTGCCGGAGCTGTGAGGATCGACCTGCCCGGGATCGGCGCGTACACGCTGCGCGAGCCGGCGGTGTGGCCGGTGCCCGAGGCGCCGGCGACCGGCCGCGTCGCGTACGCGGCCGCG
Organism: Nonomuraea sp.; assembly: GCA_036276095.1. Taxonomy (GTDB): domain Bacteria; phylum Actinomycetota; class Actinomycetes; order Streptosporangiales; family Streptosporangiaceae; genus Nonomuraea. The sequence continues at coordinate 12,027 of DASUCK010000438.1, forward strand.
CACGTCGTGGCCGACCCGCTCGGCGACAACACCCCCGGCTCCCCCGCCGCCGTGGACTGGGACGCCACCCTCCGCTTCCGCCACCACCTGTGGTCGCACGGCCTGCGCGTGGC
>DASUCK010000439.1:0-14530 GCA_036276095.1 Nonomuraea sp.
CTCGACTCCTAACGGATGCTATTTTGTACGTTAGATAGCCGCTCTTTTAACGTCAAGGGCTTTCTCCGTTAGAAAGGCCGGCCGGTGCGCGAAGTCGACCAGAACATCGCGGGGATCGGCGCCCTCGCCGATCCCGTCCGCCGGGAGCTCTACCTGTACGTGTGCGCCCAGCCCGATCCCGTGAGCCGCGACCAGGCCGCCGAGGCGGCCGGGATCGCCCGGCACAAGGCCAAGTTCCACCTCGACCGGCTGGAGTCGGAGGGGCTGCTGGAGGCCGTCTACGCCCGGCTCACCGGCCGGACGGGGCCGGGCGCGGGGCGCAGCTCGAAGCTGTACCGGCGGGCGGCCCGCGAGTTCGCCGTCTCCCTGCCCGGCCGCGACTACCTGCTCGCCGGCCGGCTCATGGCGGCCGCCATCGCCGAGTCCGCCGACACCGGCGCGCCCGTCCTGGAGGTGCTGCACCGGGTGGCCGCCCAGCACGGCGCCGAGCTGGGCGGCGCCGCCCTGGCCGCGGAAGGCCGTCCCGCCGGCCCCCGCGCGGCCCTCGACCTGGCCGCGCGGGCCCTCGCCGAGCACGGGTACGAGCCCCGCCGCGAGGACGACCGCGCCATCATGGCCAACTGCCCCTTCCACGCCCTCGCCGAGACGCGGCGCGAGCTGGTCTGCCACATGAACCACGCCCTCATCAAGGGTTTGGTCGACAGCCTCGCGCCGCCCAGGGTGGAGGCCCGCCTGGAGCCGAGCCCGGGCCGCTGCTGCGTCAGCCTCGCCCTGGGCGGCTGACCGGCGCCGAGCCCGGCCGGCGGCCACCGCCACCACGAGCTCTCGCCGGGGAACGGCCCGTGGGACCCTGCCATGCGACCCGCATCTCGGGGTACGGGGACGCATGACGACCCACATCATCGAACGCGACGTACGAGGGGGAGGCTCACCTGGTGTCGCGGAACGTCCACCGCGACCCCGTGACGGCCGGCCTGGACGACCGGCTCGACGAGCTGAGCGAGCACATCCTCGGCGACCCGGCCGGGCTCGCGATGATCGTCGACCAGGACGACGTGGTGCAGGGCGTCGTCGGGTCGCGCGAGCTGAAGGGCGCCGACATGAGCGGCACCGCCGAGCAGGCGATGCGCGCCAGGGTCACCACGGTGCGCCCGAGCGAGCTGCTCGAACCGCTGATCCAGCGCATGGACCGGAGGAAGGTCGACCACGTCGTGGTCACGCGGATGGACGGCACGCTGGTGGGCCTGTTCGGGCTGGGCGACGTACGCCCGCAAGCCTCGGAGTCGGACCTGGGCTGAGGCCCGGCGGGCTGGGAGCCGGCCTGAGCCGGCCCCGAGACAGCGCGGAGCTAGCCTTGCCGGTCCAGGCGGAAGGCCGGCTGGCCCGGGCTGCCGGGCTGGGCGTCGAGCGACTTGTCGTCGAGGACCGCCACGGTGTCCTCGGCGACGAAGACGCGGACGTCCTCCTTCTCGATCACCTGGTCCCCGGCGTGCGGCTGGCTGGCCAGGGCGAGTTCGAGCGCGCCGGCCTCGTCGGCCTTGGCGGAGATGCGCAGTCCGGCGTCGGCGGGCACGTCCACACCGGCCATCACGTCCCGGATCGCGGCGACGGCGTTGTCAGTGAGTGTCAGCACAGCGAGGCTCCTTCGTCTGCGAAGCATCCTCCGCCTCCCCCGCCGCGCTGACCCCAAACCCGGGCATGCCGCGACCGTCGCCGGGTAGCGGGAGGCGTATGGGCAAGAGTGACAAAGCGGTATTGGACGTCCTGCTCGATCGCTACGGCCGCACGTTCGCCGGCGAGGCCGGCATCAAGCTGTCCGACCAGCCCAAGCCGCTGTACCAGCTGCTCGTCCTGGCCACCCTGCTGAGCGCGCGGATCTCCGCAGAGGTCGCGGTGGCCGCCGCCAAGGAGCTGTTCGAGGCCGGGTACGTGACCCCGAAGGCGATGCGCGAGGCCACCTGGCAGGACCGCGTGGACGCGCTCGGCCGCGGCCACTACCGGCGCTACGACGAACGCACCTCGACCATGCTCGGCGACGGCGCGGAGCTGCTGCTCGACCGCTGGAAGGGCGACCTGCGGAAGCTGCGCGACGAGGCCGGGGGCGACGACCGCGAGATCGCCGCGCTGCTGATGGAGTTCCCCGGCATCGGGCCGACCGGCGCGGACATCTTCCTGCGCGAGGTGCAGGCCGTGTGGCCCCAGGTCGCGCCGCACCTGGATAAGCGGGTGCTGGAAGGCGCCGACAAGCTCGGGCTGCCGCGTCAGCCCGGCCCGCTGGCCAAGCTGGCGCACTCGGGGGACGAGCTGGCCCGGCTGTCGGCGGCGCTCGTCCGGGTGTCGCGCAGCAAGAAGACGGCCGACGAGGTGAAGGCCGCCGCGCGGTAGGTCGGGACGCCGCGGACAACGGGGCCGCCGGTGTGGGGCCAAGCCTGGGGCGGCCTGTTAGGTTCGGACTATGGGTGAGTTTGTGAGCGTCGAGGTGGCCGACCAGATCGCCACGATCCGTCTCGACCGTCCGAAGATGAATGCGCTCAACGGCCAGGTCCAGCTGGAGCTCGCCGAGGCGGCCCGCATCGTGGACGCCGACCCGCAGGCGCAGGCCGTCATCCTGTACGGCGGCGAGAGGGTGTTCGCCGCCGGCGCGGACATCAAGGAGATGGCCGACATGTCGTACGCGGACATGGCCGCCCATTCGCGCACACTCCAGGCGTGTTTCACGGCCATCGCCCAGATCGGCAAGCCGGTCATCGCGGCGATCAGCGGCTACGCCCTCGGCGGCGGCTGCGAGCTCGCCCTGTGCGCCGACTTCCGGGTCGCCGGCGAGTCGGCCAGGCTGGGGCAGCCCGAGATCCTGCTCGGCATCATCCCCGGCGCGGGCGGCACCCAGCGCCTGCCCCGCCTGATCGGGCCCGCCCGCGCGAAAGACCTGATCTTCACCGGCCGTCACGTCCCCGCCGCCGAGGCCCTGGACCTGGGCCTGGTGGACCGGGTGGTGCCGGACGAGCAGGTCTACACCGCCGCCCTGGAATGGGCCGCGACCTTCGTCGGCGCCGCCACCCTGGCCCTGCGCGCCGCGAAACAGGCCGTCGACCAGGGGCTGGAGGTCGACCTCGACACGGGTCTGGAGATCGAGCGCCTCCAGTTCTCCGGCCTGTTCGCCACCGACGACGCCAAGATCGGCATGCGCGCCTTCGCCGAGAAGGCCAAACCCAAGTTCACCGGCCGCTGACCTTCCACGGCCCTTCCGCGACTGAGCGCCCCTCGTCGCCGGCGTTCCAAAGGGTGGCTCATGCGGATGTGAGGTGAGTTGGCCTGAGGGCTGGTGGGTTGCCACTATGGTGACAGTTCATGATGCGCGTCCTCGTTCCTGCACGGCTGCGGAAGGCCGTGCGCACGTGGTTCGACTCCCGATACATCTCCATCGCCGATCACCGGCAGGACATCAGGGACGCGCTCTGGGAGGTCCAGACACTGCGGCGGGAGGTCGCCGCGCTTCAGGGCGAGGTCGAGCGCCTCAGGAACGCCCGCCCCGCGCAGCCCAGGGCCGACGACGCCTGCCGGCTCGCGCGGGAGACGGCCAAGTCCCTGGACGGCGTCCTCCAGAACGAGGTCCTGGTCTGGCAGGCCATCGACGGTCTGCGCGACGATCTGCGCGACGGTCCGCGGGCCCGGCGGGGTGAGCGGGCGGGGCAGGCGGGGAGCGAGGCGCGGCCGTGCGGGTGACGTGGGCCGGCGGCGCGCTGACGTTCCGCCTCGACCCCGAGGACGGGATCACCGGCAGGGCCGCCGACGAGCACCCCGTCAAGCTGGCCACCAACTCCTGCACGATCGGCGGCGTCCCGGACGACGCCCACCCCGACCTCTTCGCGGTGGCCGCCTGGACGGTCGTCGCCCCGTGGACCCGCGGGCGCGTCACGTTCGACCGGGCGATCTCGGCCGGGGTCGCCGAGGCGCTCCACGACGGCTGGGGCGTCGAGGCTGGCCCGATCGGCGCGCAGCCGCGCCCGGCGGGAAGCACGCTGGCGATCTCGTACAGCGGCGGCGCCGACTCCGTGGCCGCGGCCACGATCTACCCGGACGCCCCTTTCGTGCACTTCCGCCGGGTGCCGCACCGCCGGGTGCCCGACCGGTGGCCCCACTACCGCTCCGACGTGCTGGCCAGGCTCGCCGCCTCGACCGGACGCGAGCTGACCACGGTCACGTCCGACCTGGAGTTCACGCTCGCCGAGCCCCGTCCCGGCTATCCGGAGCACCACGCGGTCGCGGCCGGCGCGCTGCTCCTCGCCGACCGCCTCGGCCTCGGCGGGCTCGGCTTCGGCTACGAGCTCGGCTCCCGCTGGCTGGGCGGCGACCGCTACCTGCACCGCTACACCCCGGACAACCCCATGTGGGCCCCGCACGGGAAATGGGGGCGCCTGTTCGCCGCGGTCGGCGTGCGCATCGTGCTGCCGGTCGGCGGCGTGAGCGAGGCCGTCACCATGCGCGTCGCTCTCGGCTCCGACCTGAGGGAGCACGTGCGCTGGTGCCTGCGCGGCGTCGACGGGCCCTGCCGCACCTGCGGGAAGTGCCTGTACAAGGAGCTGATCCAGGCCGCCGTCGAGCGCCGCCCGCTGGACACCCCGGTGACCGCCGACCGTCCCGTGGCCCGCAAGTGGCTGGCCAAGCCGCCGTACGGCGGCCAGGAGATGATCGAGTACGGTCTGGCCCGCGTGCCCGGCATCGAGAACACCCTCTTCGCCCCGGCGCTCGACCACTTCGAGGCCACCGAGGAGTCGACGAGCTGGCTCGACCACTGCTACCCGCCGGCGCTCGGCGAGATCCCCGAGCGGTGGCGCGAGCAGGCGGCGGCGTACATGACCGCCGAGGTCGGCCTGATGTCGGGGGCCGCGGCCCGCAGGGTGGAGACCTGGGGTTCCTGAGGTGAGGAGTGCAGCGTGAGGGTTTACCTGTCGGTGGACATGGAGGGCGTGACGGGGCTGACCGACCCCGAGGAGATGCACGCCGGCAAGCGGGGCTACGAACGCGGCTGCGAGCTGATGACCGCCGACGCCAACGCCGCCGTGGACGGCGCGTTCGCGGCCGGGGCGCAGACCGTGCTGGTCAACGACGCGCACGGGTCGACCAGGAACCTCCGGATCGACCTGCTCGACCCGCGGGCCAGCCTGATCCGCGGCCCCGGCAAGGCGCAGCGCATGGCCCAGGGGCTCGACGGCTCGTTCCAGGCGGCCGGGTTCGTCGGCTACCACGCCCGCGCGGGCGTGCCGGACGGCGTGCTCAACCACACCTGGATGGGCAAGGAGATCCAGAACGTCTACCTCAACGGCGCGCTCTGCGGCGAGACCCGGCTGGTGGCGGCCTGCGCCGGGTTCCACGGCGTGCCGGTGGTGCTGGTGACCGGCGACGAGGCGGTGTGCGCGGAGGCCCGCGAGCTGCTCGGCGACGTGGAGACGGTCGCGGTGAAGAAGGGGATCGACAAGTTCTCGGCCGAACTGCTGCCGCCGAGCGTCGCCCAGGGGCGCATCCGTGAGGCCACGGCCCGCGCCCTCGGCCGGTTGACCGACTTCACGCCGTACCGTCTGGAGGCGCCGTACACGCTGGGGGTGGAGTGGAACTCCACCGCGATCGCCGCCGCCGTGGCGCTGATCCCCGGCGTGAAGACCGCCGGCGCCCGGCACACCGAGTTCACCACCGACGACTTCGCCCAGATCATGGCGCTGTTCGGGATCTTCGCCACGATCGGCGGTCAGATCGCCTGCGGCAGCGGCACCTACGGCTGACGGCCGAGCGTTCACAGGCCGGCGGACACGAGCCGGCGGTCATGAGCCGCCGATGCGAGGCGGTCACCGGCCACCGATGCGAGAAGGAGCGGATTGACGTGGAGAGGGCGGCGCTGACCCGGCGGGGGCTGCTCGTCGGGATCGGTGCGGCGGGCGGCGCGGGCGCCATGTACGCTGCCATGGGCGCCCTGGGCCTGGCGCCGTCCGAGCAGGACAGGACGTTCACGCCCCCCAGGGCCGGGGACTTCACCCTGCGCGGGAAGGCCGCCGCCACGGTGGCGATCCTGGGCGCGGGGGTGGCGGGGCTGACGGCCGCGTACGAGCTGGGCAAGGCCGGCTACGACTGCACCCTCCTGGAGGCCAGGGAGAAGGCCGGCGGACGGAACCTGACCCTGCGCGCCGGCGACCGCCTCCCCGAGCTGAACGGCCCCACCCAGCAGGTGACGTTCGGCGAGGGCGTGTACTTCAACGCCGGCCCTGGCCGCATCGCCCCCTGGATGGTGACCCTGGACTACTGCCGCGAGCTGGGCATCGCCATCGAGACGTTCGTCAACAGCAACGCCTCCGCGTACGTCCACGTCAACGGCCGCACCGTGCGCGCCCGCACCGCCCGCGCCGACATGTACGGCTACGTCGCCGAACTCCTCGCCAAGGCCACGAATCTGGGCGCTCTCGACAGGTCGCTCACCGATGACGACCAGGACCGCCTGCTGGAGTTCTTGAGAAGGTTCGGCGACCTGGGCCCGAAGCACGAGTACGAAGGCTCCCCCCGCCGCGGTTTCACGAAATATCCGGCGATCGACACCGGCACCCCCATCGACCCCCCGGCCTCCCTCCGCCAGGTCCTCGCCGCCGGCACCGGCCGCGCCATCACCAACGACTTCGGCTACGACCAGGCCACCCCCATGTTCCAGCCGGTGGGCGGCATGGACGCGATCGTCGCCCGGCTGACCGAGGCCGTCGGCGCCGACCGCATCAGGACGGGCGCCAAGGTCACCAGGATCACCACGCTCCAGGACGGCGTCGAGGTCACCTGGGACGGCGGCGCCATGAAGGCCGACTACTGCATCGCCACCCTCCCGCCCCACGTCCTCGCCAGGATCCCGCACAACCTCGGCCCCGAGGTCACCGCCGCGCTCCGCAGGCCCGCTCCGATCGCGGCCGGCAAGATCGGCCTGGAGTACGGCCGGCGCTGGTGGGAGCTGGAGGACCGCATCTACGGCGGCGTGACGGAGACCGACCTGGACATCACGCACATCTGGTACCCGTCCCACGACTACCACGCCGAACACGGTGTCCTCGTCGGCTACTACAACACCGACCGCGACGCCGAGCTGTACGCCGCCCTGACCCCCGACGACCGCCGCCGCCGCGCGCTCACCCAGGGCAAGAAGATCCACGGCGAGAAGTACCGCCAGAACCTCCTGTCCAGCGTCTCCATCGCCTGGGAACGCCAGCCGCACATCCAGGGCGGCTGGGTGCGCTGGCCGGACTTTGATTCGTCCTTCACTCTTCTGCAACGCCCCGCCGGGAGGGTCTACTTCGCGGGAGACTGGCTCACCCACCTGATCGCCTGGCAGGCGGGGGCCATGGAGTCCGCGCGCGGCGTCGTCACACAGCTGCACCAGCGGGTGCTGCGGTCCCCGTGACGCCGTCGCACGCCGCTTTCCGGCGTCGCACGTAGGGTGCTGGGAGAAGCGGATCGAGGAGATGGGATATGACGTTGCACTGGGTGCCCGCCGCCGAACGCGCCGACCTGATGGCTGATCCGGTGGCGCGCGTCGCGCGGACCATGGAGGGCGTCGAGGTGGCCGAGATCGATCCCGGTCTGGCCGACACCGCGGCGTTCTGCGATCACTACGGCGAGCGGCTCGACGAGTCCGCCAACTGCGTGGTCGTGGCGGCCAGGCGGGGCGGCGAGACCCGTTACGCCGCCTGCATGGTGCTCGCGACGATGCGGGTCGACGTGAACGGCGTGGTGCGCAGGCATCTCGACGCCCGGAAGGCGAGCTTCGCGCCCATGGCCGACGCGGTGGAGCTGACCGGGATGGAGTACGGCGGCATCACCCCGCTCGGCCTGCCCGAGGAGTGGCCGGTCCTGGTCGACACCCACGTCGCCGAGCGTCCCAGGGTGGTGATCGGCAGCGGCGTGCGCAGGTCGAAGCTGGCCGTCCCCGGCGCCGCGCTGGCCGGCCTGAAGCACGCCGAGGTCATGCCTCTGGCGGGCTGAAAGGAAACTGAAGCCGATTCGAGACCGTTGGATGGGAACCCCATGGGGCCCTTGCGGACGTTGTACGAGTGGGAATGTGGCCTCGTGGTTCATCTCGTGGGCGGGGATTAAGCCGGTATGGTGCTTCATGCCATGAACGATGACCGACTCGGCCCTTACCGGCTGCTCAGGCGGCTCGGCGAAGGCGGGATGGGCGTTGTCCACCTCGCCGTCGACCCGCAGGGGCGGCAGGTGGCGGTCAAGGTCCTGCGCGGAGAGGTCGCCGGTGACGAGGTCGCCAGGCGGCGGCTTTCGCGCGAGGTCGAGACCATGCGCAGGGTGCGCAGCACCTACATCGCCGAGGTCGTCGACGCCGACGTCACCGGTCATCGGCCCTACATCGTCACCCGTTTCGTCCCCGGCCGCCCGCTCGACGAGATCGTCAAGGACGACGGCCCGCTCGACCTGCCCGCGCTGATCAGGCTCGCCCACGGGGTGGCCTCGGCGCTGGCCGCCGTCCACTCGGTCGGGGTCATCCACCGCGATCTCAAGCCGGGCAACGTCATGATCCTCGACGGCGAGCCCGTCCTCATCGACTTCGGCATCGCCCAGGCGGTCGACGCGACGCGGCTGACGCAGACCGGCATGTTCATCGGCACCCCCGGCTACCTCGCGCCCGAGATCATCGAGGGCCAGGAAGCCGGCCCCGAGGTCGACGTCCACGCGTGGGCCGGCACCCTGCTCTACGCCGCGACCGGCCAGCCGCCCTTCGGCAAGGGCACGCTGGAGATGATCTTCTACAACATCACCGCGGGCAAGGCCGACGTCAGCGCCGCCCCGGCGGAGCTCCACCCGCTGCTCAAGGCCGCCTTCCAGCGAAACCCGGCCAAGCGCCCCAAGGCGGCCGAACTGGCCGAGCAGACCGCCCGCATGCTGCCCGCGCCGCCGCCCGGCAGGGCCGTGCCCGACGAGATCTCCACGGTGCCGCGCGCCGACACCCAGCCCGCGCCGCCGCGCCTCACCCCGTCCTACGAGGTGCCCACGCCGCCGGTGACGCCCAAGCGGCTGATCGAGGGCGGCCAGGACCAGCCCCCCGCCGTGCCGCAGCCCGACCAGCCGTACGTCTCGCTGCTGCCCGGCCAGGGCGACCCGTGGCCCACCCGCCGGGTGACGCCCGAGGAGCTGCGGCAGATCCAGCGCGAGGGCGTGGCCGCGCCGCCCAGCCAGCCGTGGCCCCACCCGCGGGGAAACAGCCATCCGGCCGCGGATGCCGACGTGCCCACCCGGCGCGTGCGTCCCGACGCGCCCGACTACGGCCGGTCCCACCCCGGCTCCGCACCCGGCGTGCCGGGCCCCGTCCACGGCCCGGGTCCCGGCCCGGGGCCCGACGCCGGCCGGCCGGTTCCCGACGTGCCCGACTACGCGCGGCCGGGGCCGATGCCGGCGCAGCCGCCGCCCTACATCCCGGCGCAGCCGCAGTACCAGCCGGGCCCGGCGACCCGGCGGGAGCCGTTCGTCCCCGGGTCGGCGCCGGGCCGGGTGCTGCAGCGGTCCAGGGCGTACGCGGTGGCCGGCGCGATGCTGCTGGTCCTCATGGTGGTGGCGGCCGTGCTCGCGCCCGTGCTGGTGGCCGTGCTGGCCGTGCCGGTCGCGGTGCTGCTGCGCGCGGCCGACCTCGCCCAGCCGCAGCTGACCGCCCGCCGGGCCGCGGGCGCGGCGGCGCTCGACGTGGTCAGGGTGCTCGCCCACCCGAAGGCGGTGGCCAAGTCGGCGGGCATCACGCTCGCCCTCGGCCTCTACGCCCTCATCCTGGGGCTCCCGGTCACGTTGTTGCTCACCGTGCTCACCGACATGCCCCCCGAAAACGCCCTGGCCTGGGGCGCGGCGGTCGCGTTGTGGACCGTCTGCGCAGGTCCCGGAGTGGAGGGACCGGGCAAACAGATGCGCAGAACGCTCTCATCCCTCATACCCTCGAGAACAGCGGCGATGGTCGTGGCGGGAGTCCTCGCGGTGGGGGCCGCGCTTTCCCTGACCGTCGCCTCCAGCACATTCGGGGAAGGGGAGGCCGAATGGAGTCCGCTGAAGGTCGGGCCGGTGGCCACGAAACTGGAAGAGCTGAGGGGGGACACCGGGGGATGACGCGGGGAAGGCGGCGATGAGCACTCAGGCACCCGAACGCCTCGGCCCGTACCGTCTGGTCAGGAAGATCGGCGAAGGCGGCATGGGGGTCGTCCACCTCGGTCTCGACGGCGAGGGCCGCGAGGTCGCCATCAAGGTGCTCCACCCCCACGTGGCCGCCGACCTCAAGGCGCGCGACCGGCTGACCCGCGAGGTCGAGACCATGCGCCGGGTGCGCAGCCCGTTCGTGGCCGAGGTCATCGACGCCGAGCTCGTGGGCGGTCAGCCGTACGTCGTGACCAGGTTCGCCCCCGGCCGCACCCTGGAGGACACCGTCCTGTCCGACGGCCCGCTGCCGGCCCGCGAGGTCATCACGCTGGCCCAGGGGCTCTGCCAGGCGCTGGTGGCCATCCACGCGGCCGACGTGATCCACCGCGACTTCAAGCCGTCCAACGTCATGCTGGTCGGCGGCGAGCCGCTGGTCATCGACTTCGGCATCGCCCACCTGGTCAACGCGACCCGGCTGACCCAGACCGGCATGTTCGTCGGCACGCCCGGCTACCTCGCGCCGGAGATCATCCGCGACTCCGACATCACCCAGGCGGCCGACGTGCACGCGCTGGCCTCGACGGTGTTCTTCGCCGCCACGGGGTCGCCGCCGTTCGGCACGGGGACGTTCGAGGCGGTCTGCTTCAACATCATGGAAGGGCGGGCGCAACTCGACAAGGCGCCCGCGTGGCTGCGCGGCTGGCTGGCCAGGGCGCTCCAGGTCGACCCGGCGGTCCGGCCCGGCGCGCAGGAGCTGCTGCGCATGGCCAGGCAGCTCGACCCGGCGGTGACCACGTTCAACGAGGCGTCCTTCGACGGACCCACCGGCACCAAGCGCATGGGCGGCGGCACGCGCGTCATGGACACGTTCTCCGACCTGCTGCCCCCCGTCGAGTACGCCGAGCCCGACCCGCCGCCGCGCGCGCCCAAGCGGGAGAAGCCGCGGCGCGGCGAGGAGAAGCCGCCTCCGTACGTCCCGGCGCCGATCTCGGCCCGGCCGCCGCGCCCTGACCAGCGGGTGGCCGGCTACCCCGCGCCGCCGCCCGCCGCGGCGGCCCAGGTCCGGCCGTACACGCCGCCGCCGGCGGCGCAGGTCCGGCCCCACGGCCCGCCGCCCGAGCCGCGCCCGTACACCCCGCCGGCCGAGCGCAAGCGCTACCTGTTCGGGGCGCAGTTCACGGGGTTGCTGCTGCTGGTCACCCTGACGGCGCTGACCGTCATGATGCCGGTCATGGTGGGCGCGGTCGCGGTCGTGCTGGCGCTGGTGCTGCGGCTCGGCGAATACCTGTTCGGCGACCTGGTCAAGCGGCGCCAGGTGCGCGGGAGCAGCGCGGCCGACCCGCTGCTCGCGCTGGTCGGCACCCCGTGGGCGCTGGTGAAGTCGGCGCTGGTCACGGCCGTGCACGTGCCGCTGGCGCTGCTCTTCGGCGTGTGCGTGTGGGGCGTGCTCCACTGGGCGGGCGGCATGAGCGTCAACGAAGCCGCCTCCTTCGCGGCCGGGGCGTTCGCGGCCGGCCTGTTCGTGCTGCCCGGCGGCGGCGCGCCGCGCCAGGCCGTCACCCGTACGCTGACCGGCGTGCTCCGCAGCCCCGGCGCGGCCCTGGTCGCGGTGGTGCTGGTGGGCACGGCGGCGTTGTTCGCGGTGATGTTCGCGATGGGCCAGGACCCGGTGTGGTCGCCGTGGCGGGCGCCGGAGTCGGTCATCGACGACCTGGCCAGCGACGCCAGGCAGACCACGATCGGCCTGGTGACCGGCCTGATCGGGAGCCTGCTCGAGGGGCTCGGGCTGGGCTTCCTGACCGACTGGTGGTGAGTGTCCGCGCCGCCTGCCCTGGGGAGAGTATGAGGTATGAGCGAGCACCTCGGCTCCTATGAGCTCCTCTCGCGGCTCGGGGCGGGCGGGTTCGGCGAGGTGCACCTCGCGCTCGACGCCGCGGGGCGCACGGTGGCGGTCAAGGTGCTCCACCCGCACGTCGCGGCCGACGCCGGCGCGCTGGCCCGGCTGGCGCGCGAGGTGGAGACCATGCGCCGGGTCGGCGGCCCGCACGTGGCCGAGGTGCTCGACGCCTCGCTGGAGGGCCCGAGGCCCTACCTGGTGACCCGCTACGTACAGGGCCGCCCGCTGAGCGCCGTGCCGGTGCCCGTCGCCGACCTGCGCGGGCTCGCCGCGGGGCTGGCCGACGCGCTGCTGGCCATGCACGAGGCCGGGGTCGTCCACCGCGACCTCAAGCCCGCGAACGTGATCCTCACCGAGGGCCGCCCGGTCGTCATCGACTTCGGCATCGCCAGCGCGCTCGACTCGCTCGCCGTCACCGCCTCCGGCGCCGTCGTGGGCACTCCCGGCTACCTCGCTCCCGAGGTGCTGGAGGGCCGGCCGGCGGGCATGGCGGCCGACGTGTTCGCGTTCGGGGCCACGGTGGCGTACGCGGCGACCGGGCGGCACCCGTACGGGCAGGGGCCGGCCTCGGCGGTGGCGTACCGGGTCGTGCACCACCCGCCCGACCTGGAGGGGGTGCCGGCCTGGCTGGAGCAGTTGTTACGGGAGTGCCTGGCCGCCGATCCGGAGGCGCGGCCGACGGCGGCGCAGATCTGCGCCCGGCTCGGCGTCGCGCACGTGCCTGCCCCGCCCCCGCGCCCGGCCGCCCGGGTGGCCGACGACCTGGCGACCGTGGAGTGGCGGCCCGGCAAGGAGCGCTACCGCAGGTCGGTGGAGGAGTCGAGGGCGCGGCACCGGGAGAAGATCCGCCGCTGGTGGGTGATCGGCTCGGGGCTGTTCGTGTCGTTGCTGGCGGCGGCGGCGCGTGAGCCGTTGCCGGAGGTGGCGTTGTTCCTGCTGGCGGCGTACGCGCTGGCGGTGGTCGCGGACGCGGGGGTGGCGTTGTTCTCACGCCGGCCCTTCCGGCGGGCCCGGCTGATCACCGACGTGGCCGGCGTGGCGGGGGCCGTGGGCCTGTGCTTCGGGCTGGCGGCGATGTTCAGCACGGCCACGCTGGCGTTGTTCGCGGGCACGGCGCTGGTGGTCGGGATCGTGTTCCTGCTGTCGGCCTGACCTGGTGCGCAGCAACAGAATTTAGTTCGGTACTGTGGGCGGTGGTGTCGTCCGCGCCTCCGGCGGTTTGCACGTAAGCTACCCACGGGTAACATGACCGCGACAAGCCACCCTGTGCCGCGAGCACGGAGGACACCTGGCAGTCTGGACAGCATTGCATCCGGCGCCCACCGCAGCGAGGCGGTGGCGCACGCGAAACGGGAGGTCGGCCACCGGCCATGAACATCGTCGTCTGCGTGAAGCAGGTCCCCGACACGGCGACCGAGCGCAAGCTGCGGTCCGATGACAAGACGCTCGACCGCGACGCCGCCGACGGCGTGGTCAACGAGCTTGACGAGTACGCGGTCGAGGAGGCGCTGAAGCTCAAAGAGGCCCACGGTGGCGAGGTCACCGTGCTCACCATGGGCCCGGGCAAGGCCACCGACACCATCCGCAAGGCCCTGGCCATGGGCGCCGACAAGGCCGTCCACCTGAGCGACGAGGCACTCCACGGCTCCGACGCGCTGTCGACCTCGTACGCGATGGCGCAGGTGCTCAAGAAGATCGGCTTCGACCTGGTCGTCCTCGGCTCGGAGTCGACCGACGCGCGCACCGGCGTGCTGGCCGCGATGCTGGCCGAGCGCCTCGGCACCGCGCAGCTCACGCTGGCCAACAAGGTCGAGGTCGACGGCTCCTCGATCAGGATCCAGCGCATCACCGAGTACGGCCACGACAAGGTCGAGGCCACGCTGCCGGCCGTCGTGTCCGTCGTGGAGAAGATCAACGAGCCGCGTTACCCGTCGTTCAAGGGGATCATGGCGGCCAAGAAGAAGCCGGTCGAGACGCTCTCCATCGACGACGCGTCCATCGACGCCGCACAGGTCGGCCTGGCCGCGGCCTGGTCCGAGGTGGTCGACTTCGCCCCTGCCCCGCCGCGGGCGGCCGGCACGATCGTCAAGGACGAGGGCGACGGCGGCGTGAAGGCCGCCGACTTCCTGGCGTCGAAGAAGTTCATCTGAGAACGGGGGTTACTGAAATGTCGGAGATTCTCGTTCTCGTCGAGCAGGTCGACGGCGAGGTCAAGAAGGTCACGCTGGAGCTGCTCACTCTCGCCCGCTCGCTCGGCACGCCGTCCGCCGTCTGGGCCGGCCCCGGCCTCACCCCGGAGGCCAGGGCGAAGCTCGCCGAGTACGGCGCCGAGAAGGTCTACGTCGCCTGCTCCGGCGACATCGTCGACCACGTCGTCGCGCCCAAGGCCGAGCTGCTGGCCCAGCTCGTCGCCACGGCGGCGCCGGCCGCCGTGCTGGTGGCCGCCACGCCCGAGGGCAAGGAGATCGCCGGCCGCCTGGC
>DASUCK010000440.1:0-6165 GCA_036276095.1 Nonomuraea sp.
GGAGCACGGGGGCAGTGTAGGGAGGGGTCAGGGGGGTTTCAAGGTGTTTTCGATGGCGTGGGTGAGGAGGGTGCGGGTGTCGTCGAGGGGGCGTTGTTCGACGACGTGTTCGAGCCAGAGGGTGGAGAGGGTGGTGTAGAGGAGGCGGGCGCGGGGGTCGGTGGGGGGCAGGCCGAGGGTGTCGGCGACGAGGTGGACGCAGCCGTCGGTCCAGCGGCGGGCGATCTGCTGGAGTACGGGGTCGCGGCCGGCGTGGACGTAGAGCTCCCACAGGCCGAGTTGGCGGGTGCGGTCGGCGGTGGCGAGGTGGTGGGGCAGGCCGGTGAGGCCGTGGGTGGTGATCCAGTCGCGGGTGGTGCGGAGTTCGGTTTCGACGAGGTGGGCGAAGGCTTCGGCGAGGAGTTGGTCGCGGGAGGTGAAGTAGTAGGTGGTGGATGCCAGGGGCAGGTGGGCGCGGTGGGCGACGGCGCGGTGGGTGACGGCGGCGAATCCGCCTTCGGTGAGCAGGTCGACGGCGGCGGCCAGGAGGGCGGCGCGGCGGCGGCGGGCGCGGGCCTGGGTGGTGGTGTGCTGGGGTGGGGTGTCGTGCTGGGGGGTGTCGGGGTGTGGGTTCAATGGCCACCTGCGAGGTTGAGGAGGACGACGCCGCCGATGATGAGGAGGATACCGCCGATCTTGAGGGGGGTGAGGGTTTCGCCCATGAAGGCGGCGCCGATGAGGGCGATGGCGGCGGTGCCGGCGCCGGACCAGACGGCGTAGGCGGTGCCCATGTCGAGTTGGAGTTTGAGGACGCGGGAGAGCAGGGCGAAGGAGGTGATGTAGCCGGCGGCGACGATGGCGGTCCAGCTGGGGTGGGTGAAGCCGTTGCTGAGTTTGAGTGCGGAGGTGGCCAGGACTTCGGAGGCGATGGCGAGGGCGAGCAGGAGCCAGGCCATGGGTGTGGTCTCCCGGGGAGGAAGTGGTACGGGTGTCCTAGTTTATCGCGGGCCCTCTCCCCCGCCGAGGCCCGCGGTTTCGTGGTGATCGGGGGAATCGCTTGAAAAGGGAGTCGAATGCGTGTTCCACTGGACGGCGTGGGTTGGGACGCGCTTCCGCTTGTCGAGGCCGCCGACGAGCGTCCGCTGATCGAGCGGCGCGCGGTGGTGCGCGGCGGTTTCTACGAGACGCAGGCCCGCACGATGATCGAACGGGTGCCGCAGGCCGCGGGCATCGCCCAGCGGTGGGCCGTGTCTCCGTATCGAGGCTGCGCGCATGCCTGCCGGGGTTGTGGCGCCCGTGCGGGTCATCGCCGGCTCGGTCTGGACGCGGGGCGGGATTTCGACACCCGGATCGTGGTGAAGCCGAACGCGGTGGCGCGGTTGCGGGCGGATCTGGCGCGGTGGGGTGGTGAGGAGCTGGCGGTCGGGGTCAGCGGCGACTGTTATCAGGCGGCGGAGGAGACCTACCGGCTGATGCCTGGGGTGATCGGGGCGCTGGCGGAGGCGGGGGTGCCGTTCACCGTCTACACCAAGGGGGCGCTGGTGTTGCGGGACGCGGCGCTGCTGGCCGAGGCGGGGGCGCGGGTGGCGGTGTCGATCGCGTTCGTCGACGAGCGGATCCGGCGGGCGGTCGAGCCGGGCGCGCCGTCGGCGCAGGCGCGTCTGGAGCTGGTGTCGGCGCTGGTGGAGGCGGGGGTGGAGTGCCGGGTGCTGATGGCGCCGGTGCTGCCGCTGCTGAGCGACGCGGCCGATCAGCTGGCGGCGACGGTGCGGCGGATCGCGGGGGCCGGGGCGCGGGCGGTGGAGCCGGTGGTGTTGCGGCTGCCGCCGGGCACGCGGGCGTGGTACGTGGAGTGGCTGGGGCGGGCGCATCCGCAGCTGGTGGGGCGTTACGAGGAGCTGTACGACCGTGCGGGGCTGCCCTCCCCCGGTTATGAGGGGCGGATCACCGAGCAGATCGCGCAGTTGTGCCGGATGTACGGGATGGGCTGTGGCCCGGTCGCGCCGCAGCGTCGTGAGCCGCTGGTGGCGCAGCTGGCACTGGTGTGAGGCCCACCCGCGGCGCGGGCCGGGTCAGGTGGGGGCGGGGGTGGAGCGGACGGCGAGGCGGTCGAGGGAGATGCCGAGCACGTCGGCCAGGGCGGCGATGGTGAAGAACGCCGGGGTGGCGATGCGCCCGGTCTCGATCTTGCGGAGGGTTTCTGCGGACATGCCGGCCGCGGCGGCGACTTCGACGATGCTGCGGTCGCCTCGGGCCTGCCTGAGCAGGTGGCCGAGGTGCTCGCCGCGGAGGCGTTCCTCGGGGGTCAGCGGAGGTCGCACCATGGCGCCCACTCTATACCGTCCGAGACCGATACCGGTATAGTTATCGCCCGCTCTCCCGGTCGCGGAGGGTGAGCGGGCCCACTGCGGCGTTGAGCCCGTCCGGTCCGCCGCTCGCCTCCAGCCCCTCTGCGGGGACGTGCGGGTCGGGGTGGTCAGCGTGGGAAGGCCGACAGGAGCCGGGCGATCGCCGGTTGGCGCGGTGTCAGCCAGTCGGCGATGTCGGTGACCACGGCCGTATCCACCTGGCTCACCCGCGGCGAACTGGAAAAGATGATCAGCGAGTTCCGTCGCGTGATCCTGCCCCTGTTGACCAACCAGCCAACGCCGGACCGCACACAGCACCTGCTCAGCCCGATCATTTTCCCGGTCGAACTGCCACCCGCCGACTCCGAATAGGTACCGAAATGGGGATTTGTCCCGTGATGGTGGGTGGGTGGTGTCGCCCATGCTGGAGAGGTGCTCACACCATCGGGGAGGGGATCGACGTGGGTGCCATGACTCAGACGCACACGACGACGCACACGACGCCTCGCGGCCTGCCGCGGCAAAGGCACGCCCGGCGGCTTCCCTCCTGGAACGAGCTGCTGGCCGTGGGACACGACCTGGCCGTCCGCGCCGGCTGGACCGGCCGGGAGCGCACCGTGTCGTGGACGCTGGCGGCGCGCCCGTCGGCGGTCCCGGTGGCGCGCCGGCTCGTCGCCGCCCGGCTGGCGGCCTGGCACCTGCCCGAACCGGCCGACACGGCGGCGCTGCTGGCCGGTGAGCTGGTCGCCGACGCCCTGCGCCGCGTCCCCGGCGGCCTGCGCCTCACGCTCTCGGCCGAGGACGACCTGCTGCGCTGCGAGGTCGAGGAGGAACGCCCCGGCCTCGACGACCCGCGCCCGGACCCGTCCGGTGACGTGCTGCCGCTGCTGGAGCGGCTGCCCTGCTGCTGGGGCGCCGCAGGCCCGGCCGTGTGGTACGAGCTGTGCCTGGGCCACCGGCGCGAACCGGAACCACAGCCGGCCGTCCGCACGGCAAGGGCAGGCCAGGACGGAGGAGCAGGCCAGGACGGAGAGGCAGGCCGGGGCGGAAGGGCAGGCTAGGACGCGTCGCCGTCCAGGTCCTGCTCCCCCACCCACACGGCGATCTGGGCGCGGGAGCTGAACCCGAGCTTGGCCATGATGTGCTCGACGTGGCCCTCGGCGGTGCGCTGGGCGATCACGAGCGAGGCGGCGATCTCCTTGTTGGTCATGCCCTGGGCGACCAGGCTGGCGATCTCCCGCTCGCGGGGCGTGAGCGTGGTGAGCGGGGCCCGCTCGGCCCGTCCGGTGTCGCGGGCGGTCGGCTCCTCCTGGAGCGCGTACGCCAGAGCCTCCTCGTACGGCAGGCGGGCGCCGTGCCGGAGGGCGGCGGCGAAGGCCTGCTCCCCCAGCGCGCGGCGGGTGTGCTCGCGGCATTCCTCGTGGTAGCCGGCCAGGTGCCCGTACCCGGACAGCGGGGCGTCGAAGCAGCTCCACACGGTCTGCACCACGCCCAGCAGGCGGGCGGCGCGCTCGTGGCGGCCCTGGGCGGCGGCGATCCAGGCCAGCGCCTCGATGGTGATGCCGGCGCCGAGGCGGTCGCCGAGCAGGCGGTTGAAGTCCAGGCTCTGGCGTTCCAGGTCGGTGGCGCGTTCCAGGTCGCCCTGCCGCCACAGTTCGACGCCGAGGGCCATCGTCGTGTATGCCCGGTGCCAGCGCTCCTGGTGGGCGTCGCACACGGTCAGGCATTCCTCCGCGGCGGCGACGGCGGCGCTGGACTGCCCGAGGTAGGAGCGGGCCAGGCACAGGCGGATGAGGGTGAGGGCCAGGCCGACCGGGTCGCCGGTGCGGCGGTGGCGGGTCAGGGCGCGCTCGTACCAGCCGACGGCTTCCCGGCCGCGCTCCTCGAACATGGCGGCCATGCCGCAGAACAGGTCCGCGTACGCCAGGACGGATTCGTCGTCCAGGCGTTCGCCGAGGGCGCGGCACTCGCGCAGCCGCGTCGTGGCCGCCGGGACGTCGGCCTGGATGATGGCCAGCCACGCGGCCGCCCACAGGGCGCGGCCGCGTACGGCGTCGGGAGCCGTCGCGCCGTCGGCGGCGGCGGCGGTATACGCGGCGTGGGTGGCGGCCAGGCCGCGGTCCAGCCAGCTCCGGCCCTCACCTACGTAATAACTGGTGATCCAGTGATACAGCAGATCCGTGGCCATGCCGAGCCCCGTGCGCAGCGCCTTCTCCGATTCCTGCCGAGTGGACAGCCAGCCCTCCAGCGCGGTGCGCAGGTTGGCGTGTTCGAGCTGCAGCCGGGTGAACCAGGCCACCTGCTCGGGCCCGAACACCCGCGCGCGGGCGCGGGCGGCCAGGTCGCGGTAATAAGCGCGATGCCGCCGCCGCAGCTCCGCCTCCTCGCCGCGGGCCGACAAGTGCTCGCGGCCGTACTGGCGCAGCGTTTCCAGCATCCGGTAGCGGACGCCGCCCGGATGGTCCTCTCGAATCAGCACGGACTTGTCCACCAGGCCGACCACCAGGTCCAGGACGTCCTGGGGGGCGATGCCGGACCCGGAGCAGACCGTCTCGGCCGCCTCCAGGTCCAGGCCGCCGGCGAACACCGAGGCTCGATGCCATAGCAGCCTTTCCTCCTCCGAACATAGGGCGTGACTCCAGTCGATCAATGCGCGTAGCGTCTGGTGGCGGGGTGTCACCGCCGGCGATCCGCCGGTCAGCAGGCGGAAGCGGTCGTCGAGCCGGTCCAGCAGCTGGCGGGGCGAGAGGGCACGCAGCCGTACGGCGGCCAGCTCGATGCCCAGGGGCAGGCCGTCGAGGCGGCGGACGATGCCGGCCACGGCGTCGCGGTTGTCCTCGCCGACCTCGAAGGCGGGCAGCACGGCGCGGGCGCGTTCGGCGAACAGGCGTACCGCGTCCTGCTGGGCGAACGCTTCCAGGGTGGGCCGGGACGGACCGGTGCCGGGCAGCGGCAGGGGCGGCACGGGGAAGGCGTGCTCGCTGTCGATGCCGAGCACCTGGCGGCTGGTGGCCAGGACGCGGACGCCGGGCGCGGCGCGCAGCAGCGCGTCGACCAGGGCGGCGCACTCGCCGATCAGGTGCTCGCAGTTGTCCAGGATGAGCAGCGCCTGCCGCTCGCGCAGGTGGCAGGTCAGCATCGTGAGCGGCGGGTCGGCGGTCAGGTCGCGGATCTGCAGCGCCTCGGCCACGGCGCGGGCCAGCAGGCCGGTGGTCTCCAGGCTGGCCAGCTCGGCGACCCACACGCCGTCGCGGAAGGCGCGCCGCACCTCGTGGCCGACGCGCAGCGCCAGGCGGGTCTTGCCGACGCCGCCGACGCCGGTCAGCGTGACCGCCCTGGAGACGGACAGCAGGTGCCTGACCTCGGCCACCTCCTGCCGACGTCCTACGAAGCTCGTCACCTCGGCCGGGAGGTTGCCCTCGTGGTGCCCCCGGGAGGCGCTGGTCGTCACCGCTGTCATTGGTGTGTTCCGCGACGGGGCCGGCGGGGTGAAGTGCCGCCGGTACGCGTCGTCGCCCCCCAGGTTATGTCGCGCCCGTCAGGCGGGGCGGTTCACGTCAAAAACCGGTGGAAGTTTTCCCTTCCCATGGGGTCGAGCCGACGTCGGTTTGACCCGCGCGGCCCGGCGCGGACGGCGAGGGACGATCCGCGCCGGGCCCCGGGGCCTTGCCTGTCAGCGTCCCTCCTGGACGGGCACCAGAGGGAGGGGGTAAATACCTGCATGGGTACCTATGTCCGCGCACATGGGTGGCGTCAGGCGAACACAGCAGCCCG
This sequence comes from Nonomuraea sp., assembly GCA_036276095.1. Taxonomy (GTDB): domain Bacteria; phylum Actinomycetota; class Actinomycetes; order Streptosporangiales; family Streptosporangiaceae; genus Nonomuraea. The sequence goes on from DASUCK010000440.1 coordinate 6,102, forward strand.
ACCGGCGGCAGGTCGTCCTCCACTCCCCCGGCACACGCTCCCCGATTGACGCTCACGTGACGTG
>DASUCK010000441.1:0-6633 GCA_036276095.1 Nonomuraea sp.
GCCCACATCAGGACCAGCATCAGGCTGCCGGTGACGGCGGCGATGCGGGTGCCGACGCCGAGGATCAGCGCGAGACCGATGCCGAGCAGGCCGGCCATGAACAGCCAGTCCACCCAGGCCTGGCCGGCCAGGGCGCTGAAGAAGCCGCCGAGCGCGTTCTCGCCGGTGCCCTTGAGGAAGCCGGTCGTGGGGCTGCCGCCCTCGATCCAGGCTCGGTTGGCCGGAGTGGCGAAGCCCCAGCCGAAGGTCTTGTCCAGGAACGCCCACAGGAAGACCCAGCCGATCGAGATCCGGGCGATCGCCCAGACGTAGTCGACCGGGTGCTTACCGGCGGTGGTGGCGGCGGTGTGCCTGGCGGGCGTGTTGATGGTGGCGGCCATGTCGGCCCCCTTTCGCTGCGGATGCGTCGTCCTTGTCACACCTCAAGCACACCGTCTGCGGCCTTTGAGGAGCAGTGCCGTACGGCCCTCAGCATCAGGACCTTCGTCCCGTCTATGCGTGGGGAGGAAGGGCGGCACAATTCAGCGGCGCGAGAGGATGAACGCCCGGTACTTCACCGTCTCTCGGCACTGTCCCGCGCCCCTACGATCAGCGGCAGCCTTCTGACGGCGGCTTCGGCAGCGCCCCATTGCAGGGCCTCTCTCGCCGACGGCGAACTTCAAAGCCCACAACCAGGCCGAATTCGTTCTTCATCGTCACCTCCGCCCGATCGTTCTCCCTTCACCGACTTCCTGACAGACTGATCCTCTAAGGGGCGTCCATCACGTTTTCATGGGAATTCGGTCCTATTACACGAAAATGGACGGGCGCCGGTCGGATGCGGGTGCCACTCGCGCCGGTAATCACGGCCGCGAGCTCGTTCAGACCCCCGATGATCGCCGGTCGTCCGGTGGCCCGGGTGAACGCGCAGACTGCCTCGATCTTCGGCCGCATGGAACCCGCCGCGAAGGACATGGCCTCCAACTCCTCCGGGGAGGCCAGCACGAGGGGGCGCTCGCGCGGGGTGCCGTAGTGGGCGTACACGTAGGGCACGTCGGTCAGGATGACCAGCAGGTCGGCCCGGACCTGCTCGGCGAGCAGCGCGGCGACCAGGTCCTTGTCCACAACCCCCTCCACCCCGGTCCGGTCGGCCGCGACCGGTGCTCCGCCTCCCCCGCCGGCGATCACCACGCAGCCGGCGTCCAGCAGCCGGCTGATGATAGGCAGCTCGATGACCCGGATCGGGCGCGGCGAGGGGACGACACGCCGCATGCCGTGCTCTTCCTTGGTGAACTCCCAGCCACGCTCATCGGACAGCCGCTCGGCCTCCTCCGTCAGGTAATAAGGCCCGATGGGTTTGTCCGGGCGGTCGAAGGCAGGATCGGCGGCGGACACGACGACCTGGGTGACCAGCGCGCCGACCGGTGTGTCCGGCAGGCGGCGGCCGATGCTCTGCGCCAGCCAGTAACCGATCATGCCCTGAGTCTCGGCCACCAGCGTGTCCAGCGGGTAGCCGCGTTCCAGCGTGGGGTCGCGCTCGCTCTCCTCGGCCAGCATCCCCACCTGGGGACCGTTTCCGTGCACGATGAGCACCTGGTGACGCTCGGCGACCCAGGCGATCTGCTCGGCGGCGGAGGCGACGTTGCGCAGCTGCGTCGCGGCGTCGGCCCGCTCACCGCGGTGCAGCAGCGCGTTCCCACCGATCGCGATGACGATTCTCACAGCGCGCCTGCCAGGTCGCGGTTGAGCAGTGCCTCGAGCACGGCCTGGGCGGTGGGGAGCCGGTTGGCGGCCTGGCGGAACACCTGAGACCCGGGGCCGTCGATCACCTCGGCGGTGACCTCCTCGCCGCGGTGGGCGGGCAGGCAGTGCAGGAAGATAGCGCCTGGCTTGGCGGCGGCCATCAAGCCGGTGGTGACCCGGTACGGGGTCAGTGCGGCCACGCGAGTGGTCTTCTCCTCGGGCCGGTCGCCCATGGACAGCCACACGTCGCTGTAGACCGCGTCTGCCCCCTTGACCGCTTCGTGCGGATCGTCTGTGAGCAGCAGTTCCCCTCCGGTGGATAGCTTCCTGGCCACCGCTTCGACGGCCGGGTCGGACGTGTACGCGGCCGGTGTGGCGACGGCGATGGACAGCCCGGCCAGGGCGGCGGCCTCCATGAGGCTGTGGGTGACGTTGGTCGCCGCGCCGACATAGGCGATCTTCCGTCCCCGCAGGTCGCCGACGACCTCGCGCAGCGTCATGAGATCGGCGAGCGCCTGCAGCGGGTGATGGCCGTCGGTGAGCGCGTTGATCACCGGTACGTGGGCCGCACGGGCGAAGCTTCTCACCTCCTCGTCGTCGAAGGTGCGAATGACCACGGCCGCCGTGTACGAGCTGACGACGTGGGCGGTGTCGGCGATGGTCTCACCACGGCCGAGCTGCAGCTCGGCGGGGCCGACGGTGAGCGGTGTCCCGCCGAGGCGGACCACTGCGGTCTCGGCGGAGATCCGGGTGCGGGTGGACGGCTTGGCGAAATAGAGCAGGACGGTCCGGCCGCGCAGCAGCTCCTTCGCGTCGGCTGGATGCCGTTGGAAGTGGTCGGCGCGGTCGAGCAGGTGGGCGAGATCGTCCGGGGTCAGGTCGGCGATGCGCAGCAGGTCTTTCACAGAGGGTTCCTTTCGATGGGGCAGCTCATGCAGCGCGGGCCGCCGCGACCCCGGCCCAGTTCGGCGCCGGCGATGGTGATGACCTCCATGCCGTGCTTGCGGAGCATGGTGTTGGTGGTGACGTTGCGTTCGTAGGCGACGACCACGCCGGGAGCGATGGCCAGCACGTTGGTGCCGTCGTCCCACTGCTCGCGCTCGGCCGCCCACACGTCCTGCTCCGCACGCAGCACGCGGGACGCGCCGAGCGCCGTGAACAGGTTGTCGTTCTCGCGCACGCGCAAGCCGGGGGTGAGGGTGAACGAGCGCAGCGGCGGCAGTTCCGGGTAGGCCACGAAGACGCCCCGGTCGACCATGGTCATGACGGTGTCCAGGTGCATGAAAGCCCGCTTCTTCGGCAGGGCGGCGACGATCACGCGCTCGGCGGCCCCGGCCTCGAACAGGCGACGGGCCAGCAGTTCGATCGCCTGCGGCGTGGTGCGCTCGCTCATCCCCACCAGCACCGCGCCGTCGCCGACGACGTGGATGTCGCCGCCCTCGATGCTGGCCGGCTGCTCGGCCTCCGCCGGGAACCACACCGGCGCCCGCCCGGCGAACATCGGGTGGAAGGCGTACACGGCCGCCACGTGGACGGTCTCGCGGCGGCGGGCCGGTTTGGCCATCGGGTGCAGGGACACGCCGCCGTAGATCCAGGCGGAGGCGTCGCGGGTGAACAGGTGGTTGGGCAGTGGCGGCAGGATGAAGTCGTCGTCGCCCAGCCCGGCCAGACGCAGGCTGTCCGTTGCCAGGCCGAGCTCGCGCTTCGTCAACCCGCCGATGAGATGGCGGGAGAGGACGTCTACCGGCATTGACTCCAGCACCTGCCGGAGCGGCGGGGCGAGCGTGGGGCCGAAGGCGGGTTCCGTGACCACCCGGTCCAGCACCCACGCCCGTGCCTCGTCCAGCTTGAGCGTCTCGGCCAGCAGCTCGTCGAACAGGTGGACGGTCACGCCGCGCTCGCGCAGGGTGTCGGCGAAGGCGTCGTGCTCCTGGCGGGCCCGCTTGACCCAGAGCACGTCGTCGAAGAGCAGGTCATCGCAGTTGCTTGGTGTGAGCCGCTTCAGCTCCAGCCCGGGACGGTGCAGGATGACCTGCCGCAGCGCGCCCACCTCACTGTCGACGTGAAACACGCTTATGCCGCCTTCCTGTCGATGCTGACGGTGTCGTCGCGGTCGCGGTACTTCAACCACACGTAGACCGGAATGCCGGCAAGCATCAGCAGCGTGCCCTTGTAGACCACCTCGTAGCCCGATCCGGCGATGGTCCACAGCGCATAGGCGAACGCCACGACGGCGATCGCGCCGTCAACCGTCAGCCGCTTGCCGGAGAACCGCTCCCGGTCGGTGATAGCCAGCATGAGCTGCGCCGCCGCCGCGTACGCGTACGGGATCAAGGTGGTGAGCGTGGCCAGCAGGATCACGAAGTTGAACTGCTCGACCAGGCCGGCGTTGTAGTTCAACAACATCAGCCCGGTGACCAGAACACTGGAGACGACCAGCCCCACGGCCGGCGTGCCCCAGCGCGAAGTCTTGGCGAACACTTGCGGGAACAGTCCGTCGCGGGCGGCGGCCATCGGCACCTGGCCCTGCAGCAGGATCCAGCCGTTGAGCGCGCCGAACGCGCTGACGATCGCGCCGATCGCGACCGCGGTGCCCGCCCAGCCGCCGAACATCGTCTCGGCCGCGTCCGCGAACGGCGCCGTGGACTCCGTCAGCAGCGCACGAGGCACGGCGGCGAACACTGCGACGGTGCCCAGGATGTAGACGGCCGCGGTGACGATCGTGCCGATCACGGTGGCGCGCGGGATGGTCCGCTCCGGGTCGTCGACGTCCTCGGCGGGCACGGTGGCCGACTCGATGCCGATGAACGCCCACAGCGTCAGCGCGGCGGCGGCCGTGACGGCCCCGAACGTGCCCTGGCCGCTCGGATTGAAGGGGGTGAAGTCGGCGGCGTCGATGAAGAACGGCGCGGCCACGGCCAGCCCGACCAAGGGGAGGAGTTTGGCGATCGTGGTGACAACCTGGATCCAGCCGCCCAGGCGTACGCCTCGAACGTTGACGGCGGTCAGCAGCCAGATCGCCGCCAGCGCCACGGTCGCGGCGAGCAGGGCGGTGTCGGTGAGCGCGGGCCAGAAGTAGCCGAGGTAGCTGACGAACGCCACCGCGATGGCGGCGTTGCCCACCCACACCGCGATCCAATAACCCCATGCGGTCTGGAAGCCGATGAAGTCACCGAAAGCGCGCCGGGCGTAGGCGTACGGGCCGCCGGTCTTGGGGTAAGCGCGGCCGAGCCGGGCGAAGACCAGTGCCAGCAGCAGCGCGCCGGTCGCGGTGAGCGCCCACGCCAGCAGGCTCGCGCTGCCGAAGGCGGCCAGCGATGCGGGCAGGAGGAACACTCCCGAGCCGATCATGTTGCCGACGACCAGAGCGGTCGCCATCCACGGCCCCAGCTTGCGGCGCCGTGGTAACGGGGTGACGGACATGGTGATCCCCTCTCGTACGATCACCACCAGCACATCAATCACTGTGGTTCGGGTACTGAGGCTTAAGGCATCGATGCGCCAGGACTTTCGTCCCTATCAGCCGGCTCGCCTGTCAGCTCATCGCGGTGAGTTCGTCGTGCAGCGCGCGGGTGAGGTGGGGCAGGTCGGGAACGCGCTCCGCGTCAGCGACGATCGTGATGGTCAGGATGCGTGTGTAGGAGAGCACGCTGAAGGCGATGGTCACGTTCCCTCTGGCGAGTGAGATCGGAATGATCGTTCGCACGCGGGCGCCGTTGAAGAACAGCGACTCCTCGGGCCCACGCAAGTTGGTCACGACGGTATGAATCAGGTGCTGGTGGTTGAGCAGCCAGCCCATGAGGTGGATGCGGGCAAGGATTCGGCCGATGCCCGAGAGCAACTGGGCCGAGGCTCCAGGAGTCGTGGATCTCCGGGCCCGGGTGATCATCGCAGTGCGTTCGAGCCGCTGCGCGAGACCGCCTCCGGTGGACAGGCGGACGGGCATGACACCCACCTGGTTGCCGAGCCGGGCGGCGGTGGCAGAGGTCCGTGCCGACACAGGGACGGAGACCACCAGTTCAGGTACGCTCTCCCCGCGGCGAGCCAGCAGGGTGCGCACAGCACCGATGATCGCGGCGAGCACGGCGTCGTTGACGGTGCCGCCATGGACGTGGGCGAACCGGCGGACGTCGTCGAGCTTCGCCGTGACGGTAACCAGCCGCTGGTTCGCACCAGCGGGTGCGTTCAGCGAACAGATCGCCGACCGCTGCGGAGCACCGATTTCGGCGGCGGCGCGCTTGACGGCACGCCAGGCGTGAGGGAGACGGGCCAGAGCGTGCAGCCGGGCACTCCACGCGTCGGCAGCCACCCGGCGAAGAGAGGGCGCGGGAACGGGAAACGCGCGTACGGTCCGCGCGGGCATCCCGTCGGTGAGGCAGCCGAGCACGGCCAGGCCGCCGATCCCGTCGGCGAGCCCGTGGTGGAAGCAGGCGATCATGCCGATCCGACCATCCGCCAGGCCCGTCACCAGGGTCATGGACCACAAGGGCCGGGACGCCGGCACTGGCCGGCCGATCACCGCGGCGGCGAGGTCGAGCAGCGCGGTGTCGTCGCCGGGTGGCGGGCATGTCGTGACGTGCAGATGGCGGTCGAGGTCGAAGGCCGGGTCGTCGATCCAGAGCGGCCGGCCGCAGCCGGGTGGGGTGAGCACCAGCCGCTGACGCAGCCGCGGCACCGCGCCGACCCGCTCGGCGATCAACTGCCGCGCGCGCGTCAGGCCGAAGTCCGGCCCCGCATCCAGGATCAGACAGGCACCGACCTGCATGGGAACGGGGCCGAGATCGACCGCGAGGTTGAACAGGTCACCCGCACTGGCCCGATCCATATCGAGCGAAGCCGTCCTCGCCTCACAGCCGTTCGCCGTCATGGCAAGGTCCCGCCGCTGATCTCGGGGACGTCCTCTCCGTGCTC
>DASUCK010000442.1:0-4437 GCA_036276095.1 Nonomuraea sp.
CAATCCCGACGTCGCCGTCGTGCTGGCAGCGCGGCAGATGGACAAGCACGGCGTCAAGCGCCTGCCCGTGGTCGACGCCGAAGGCAGGCTCGTCGGCATCGTCAGCCGCCGCGACCTGATCAAGGTCTTCCTCCGCACCGACACCGACATCGAGCACCAGGTGCGAGAAGCCCTCCAAGCCGTCCCCGGCGAGGTCACCGACCTCGGCGTCACCGTGGCCGACGCCGTCGTCACCCTGACCGGGAAGTTCGACAAGCACAGCCACGCCATCGCCGCAGTCCGTATGACCGAGCGCATCGACAGCGTGGTGGCCGTCCACGACGAGCTCACGTGGAAGCACGACGACCTCGTCAAACTCCCTGTCGCCTGGGGCGGGGCCTGATCTGATGGAGGTATCCTTTACTCCCCCGACCTGGCCACTACCTGGTCGAGGTCGGCGTCAAGGCGTCAAGCAGCCGCCAACGCATCTCTTCCGCCTCAAGCCGCTCCCCTCCCCACCGGCGATCACCACGCAGCCGTCGTCCAGCAACGATCTGACGAGATGACCGCCGTCGGCCGGCAGGCCTGGGTTCTCACCAGATGATCTCGGACAGCGGGCGGCGCATCGAGCCCTTCTCGTCGAAGGTGACGCCCAACCGCATGATCATCTGCGGGTATTCGCCCGAGCAGAGCTCCTGCCTCATGAACTCGCGCAGCAGCTCCATCTCGAGCGCCTGCGTGTGGAAGGCGGCGCTGACGCCGTACGCCGAGGCGTGCAGGAGCACATGTTGCAGCGCCTGCCCGGCGTCTATCCAGTGCTGGCGGCTGTCGCCCCGCGTGGTGAGCAGCGCCACGACCCCGGTGGCCGTCGAGGCTCCCCGGTCCGTCTGGCTGCCCCAGTCATGCCCCCAGGCGTAATCACGCTGCGGGAAGTGCGGCTCGGTACGCGCTGCCTCGCGGGGATAGCCCTCCGCGGGCACCCCGTCGCTGCGACCGCTGCCCGGTGGCCTGGCCCAGCGGATCACCTCCAGGCTGAAGCGCTGGTCCTGCGCCTGCACGCCCTGCGCGGCCTGAGTGAGCGCGGCGATCACGTTGACCGCTGCGGCCGAGCGAACGGGCGTCAGCTTGGCGCCCTCGTCCGCGGCCGCGCTGACCAGCCTGTCGATGAGCTTGTCCGGCACCGGCACGTCGGCGAAGCCGGCCCGGTGTGTGCGGCGGCGCTCGATCTCGCCGCTCAGAGCCTTGATGGATTCGTCGGCCTGCGTCTCGGCACCCGGCTGGAGCGTCGCGAGCAACGACGGGCGGTCCGGATCCGGCAGGACGCGCACGACAGGCTCGAACCCCTCACAGCTCATGACCGTACGCATGGTGTACAGGGCCGCGCCGCAGCTGATCAGCAGTTCCCGCCCCGAGGCATCCTCGACGCGTAGTTTCCTGTCCGTGTCGGCCCGCAGGCTGATCTCGTTCTCCGATATCGAGAAGGTCCAGGGCTGCGTGTTGTGAACGGAAGGCGCCCAACGCGCGGCATCCACCGCAGCGTCCAGCGCGTGCTTGACCGAACGGATGGCCATGGCACTCACCTCCATGGGTCTCACTCTCAGTCCATCACGCGGAGGCCTCCACTGTCAGGGGCGAAGGTCCTTCGCCCCAGGGACGTAGGGCCCCTCTGATAGCGAACATGGGCATTCTCTTGGGCGGCCCCGTTATCGACTCGAATGGGGCGGCAACCATGCGATCAGCGCCCCGCCTGCCCACGCCATCCGCGAGTGACTTCGCGTACAGGCTAAACGGCCTGCTCCGATGACGCTTTCCGCAAGACGCCGCCCACCGCTGCCCGCCCCGACGACGGGCTGATCGTGCCGTCCCCCAGCACCAGTTCGCGGGTACGTCAGGCAGCCGGAACCGGGAATGACGCAGCAAGGCTCTCTCCCCACTGCCTGGCCCGCTCCAACTCACCCTCGACCAGCGGCCCCTGCATGCCGGAGACGTAGAAGCTCTGTGCCGGCGCCACCGCCCGGATGCCCAGGCGGCGCAGCCGCTTGGCGACGGCACTGGCGGCCGAGCCGGGCATGCGCGGCTTGACGATGCGGGTGTCGAATGCGGCCGAGCCGAGCCCGGCCGAGGAGGTGCGGAGCGTCGCCAGCCATTCCCGCACGCCGTCCCCACGGGAGACCAGTGGTCTTTCAGCTTGCTCGGCAGCGGATTTCCGGGTGGAGGCCCGGCTCATGGAGAAGGCGTGCGTGGGCCCTCCGACCACGAGCAGTCGCACCTCCTCCCCCACGGCGGAGGGTGCGGAGCCGACCTCCACCACTTCGGCCGGCATCCGGGCGGCCAGCCCTTCGGCCACTGCCTCGGCGATCTCCTTGGTGTTGCCGTACATGGATTCGTAGACGACCAGCGCATGCATCGCATGCCTCCTCTCGGGGGCTCGGGTGCAGGGCGGGATATCCCACCTGGCCGCACCCGCGACCGAACTCTCGGCCAAGTCGGACTGCCACCTCCACCATCGTGAAGAGTGCTCGCCAGGACCCGAGGCCAAAGTCCCGGTTCAGGTCGTCGTTGGTCCTGAATTCACCCAGCCGGGGGCACGAAGTCGAAAGGCATCGATCTTCGGGGACCTTCGTCCCTCCTGCTGATGTCCTTGGACCGATGTGACGGCGCACCCCTTCAACAAGAGTGAAAGCGAACATTCGAGGCGAAGGGGAGACGATGAAAGCCACGACGTCTGAACTCGGGGCATGGCGGGGCTTCCACGGTGCGGCCTGGCGGTCGACCGTGGACGTGCGTGCCTTCATCCAGGACAACTACACGCCGTACGAGGGTGATGAGAACTTCCTGGCAGGGTCGACGGAGCGGACGCGGGCCGTGTGGGCGGCAGTGTCGGCGCTGTTCCCCAAGGAGCGTGAGCGCGGGATCCACGATGTCGACACTTCGACGCCCTCGTCGATCATCGCGCACGCGCCCGGCTACATCGACCGTGACCGTGAGCTGATCGTGGGGCTGCAGACCGACGCGCCGCTGAAGCGGGCCATCATGCCCGCCGGTGGGCTGCGCATGGTGGAGAACGGCCTGGCCGCCTACGGCTACAAGCTCGACCCGGCGGTGAAGGAGATCTTCACCAAGTACCGTAAGACCCATAACGACGGCGTCTTCGACGCCTACACCCCCGAGATCCTGGCCGCCCGCCGCTCCGGCATCATCACCGGCCTGCCCGACGCCTACGGCCGCGGCCGGATCATCGGCGACTACCGCCGCGTGCCCCTCTACGGCGTGGACCGGCTGATCGCCGAGCGACAGACGCTCAAGGCCGCGCTGGACGCCGAGCGCTGCACCGACGCGGTGATCCGCGACCGGGAGGAGCTGGCCGAGCAGATCCGCGCGCTGGAGGAGCTCAAGCGCATGGCGGCCTCGTACGGCTACGACATCTCCCGTCCGGCTGCCACCGCCCGCGAGGCCATCCAGTGGCTGTACTTCGCCTACCTGGCCGCCATCAAGGAGCAGAACGGCGCCGCCATGTCGCTGGGCCGCACTTCCACCTTCATCGACATCTACCTGGAGCGGGACCTCGCCGAGGGCCGAATCACCGAGGAGCAGGCGCAAGAGCTCATCGACGACTTCGTCATCAAGCTGCGCATCGTCCGCTTCCTGCGCACCCCCGAATACGACCAGCTGTTCTCCGGCGACCCCACCTGGGTGACCGAGTCGATCGGCGGCATCGGCGCCGACGGCCGCCCCCTGGTCACCCGGACGAGCTTCCGCTACCTGCAGACGCTGCGCAACCTCGGCCCCGCGCCCGAGCCGAACCTGACCGTGTTCTGGTCGCCGCGGCTGCCCGAGCCGTTCAAGCGGTTCTGCGCCGCCCTGTCGATCGAGACCAGTGCCCTGCAGTACGAGAGCGACGAGCTGATGCGGCCCCGCTTCGGCGAAGACACCGCGATCGCCTGCTGCGTGTCGGCCGCCCCGGTCGGGAAGCAGATGCAGTTTTTCGGCGCCCGCGTCAACCTCGCCAAGACCCTCCTGTACGCGATCAACGGCGGCCGCGACGAGATCACCGGCGCCCAGGTCGGCCCAGAACACCCGCCCCTGACCGGCGAGTACCTGGACTATGAAGAGGTCGGCAAGGCGCTGGACCGGATGATGGACTGGCTCGCCGCCACCTACGTCAACGCGCTCAACATCATCCACTACATGCACGACAAGTACGCCTACGAACGCATCGAGATGGCCCTGCACGACTACCCGGTCAAACGCACCCTGGCCTGCGGCATCGCCGGCCTGTCGGTCGTCGCCGACAGCCTGTCGGCCATCAAGCACGCCCGCGTCAAGGTGATCCGCGACGCCACCGGCCTCGCCGTCGACTACGAGGTCGAAGGCGACTACCCGGCCTACGGTAACAACGACGACCGCGCCGACGCCATCGCCGTCGACCTCGTCCGCTCCTTCATGGACAAGATCCGC
>DASUCK010000443.1:0-4311 GCA_036276095.1 Nonomuraea sp.
GTGATCGACGCCATCGCCACCGCCTACCGGACGGGGATCGGCAACGTCGGCGGCGCCTTCCCCGCCAGTCACCGCTCCGACGCCATCGTGGCCGCCTGCCGCGCCGCCGTGGCCGACCTCGTCGGCGGCCATCCCAGGGGAGTGATCCTCGGCCCGAACATGACCACCCTCACCTACCGCCTGTCCAGGGCGATCGCCGGGCCCGGCGACGAGGTGGTGCTCTCCCGGCTCGACCACGACGCCAACGTGCGGCCCTGGGTGCAGACCGGCGCGACCGTGCGATGGGCCGAGGTGGACCCGGTGACCGGCGAGCTGCCGGTCGACCAGTACGCCGGCCTGATCACCGAGCGGACCCGCGTCGTGGCCGTGACGGCGGCCAGCAACATCCTCGGCACCCGTCCCGACGTGGCCGCCATCGCCGAGCTGGCACACCGGGCGGGCGCGCTCATGTACGTGGACGGCGTGCACGCCACCGCGCACGGCCCGGTGGACATGCGCGCGCTGGGCGCCGACTTCTACGCCACCAGCGCCTACAAGTGGTCCGGCCCGCACGTCGGCGCCGTCGTGGCCGACCCGGCACTGCTGGAGACGCTCCACCCGGACAAACTGGCCTCCTCTCCCGACACCGTGCCCGAACGGTTCGAGACCGGCACCGCCGCCTTCGCCGACCTGGAGGGCGTGACGGCGGCCGTCGACCACCTGGCCGCCATGGTCCCCGGCGCGGGGAGCCGCCGCGAACGCCTGCTCGCCTCCATGACGGCCGCCGAAGAACACGAGCTGGAGCTGTTCAGGGTGCTGCTGGAGGGCCTGGAGACGCTGCCGAACGTCACCCTGTACGGCAAGCCGGCCAGGCGCACCGCCACCGTGTACTTCAACGTGGCCGGGCACACGCCGCGCCAGGTCGCCGAGCACCTGGCCCAACTGCGGGTCAACGTCTGGAACGGCCACAACTACGCCTGGGAGCTGACCGGCGTGCTCGGCGTCCGCGACTCGGGCGGCGCGGTGCGGGCGGGGCTGGTCCCGTACAACGACCGGTCCGACGTGGACCGGCTGCTGGACGGGGTGTCGCGCCTGGCGTGACCGTCCACGATCATCCGTTCTAGGATCGGCCGGGTGAGCCTGCCCGCCGTACCCGACGCCGGGTCGCCGCCGGTCGAGCCGGCGCGCGACCCCTACCACGTGTATCTCGACTCGCTCACGAGCGCGGAGTCGCGCCGCACGATGCGCGGCTGCCTCGACCGGCTCGCCCGGCTGCTCACCGGTGACGAGAGCGCGACCGGCGCGGGGCAGCCGTGGCATCTCCTGCGGTACGAGCACACCGTCCGCATCCGGACGATGCTGGTCGAGCAGGGGTGGTCGGCGGCGTACGTCAACAAGCACCTGGTGGCGCTGCGCCGGGTGCTGAAGGAGGCGTGGCGGCTGGGGCAGACCAGCGCTGAGGACTTCGCCCGCGCCTCCGACCTGGCTCCCGTACGCCAGACGCGCCTGCCCTCCGGGCACCACGTGCCGCCGGAGGTGGTGGGCGCGGCCCTGTCGGCGTGCGACGACTCGCCCGCCGGGGTGCGCGACGCGGCGTTGATCGCCGTGCTCTACTCGACCGGGTGCCGGCGGGCCGAGCTCGGCGGGCTGGCGCTGGCCGACTACGACCCGGGGGCGCGGTCGCTGCGGGTGCGCGGCAAGCGCGACAAGGAGCGCCTGGTCTACCTGACGGCCGACGCGATCGGGCTGGTGGAGCGGTGGCTCGCGGTGCGCGGGCCCGCGCCGGGGGCGCTGTTCAGCCCGATCAGCCGCTTCGGGCGGGTGCGGCTGCGCGACGGCCGTCCGGTGGGGCTGACCGGGCAGGGCGTCGCCGACATCCTGGCCCGCCGGCTCGGCGCCGCCGGCGCGTCCCGGCGCACGCCCCACGACTTCCGCCGCACGTTCATCGGCGAGCTGCTGGACGCCGGCGTCGACTTGGCCACCGCCCAGGCCCTGGTCGGCCACTCCTCTCCCGCCACCACGGCCCGCTACGACCGCCGCCCGGAACGCACCCGCCGCGACGCCGTCGACCGGCTCCTCCTCCCGCCCCCGCGTCCCCTCGCCTGACCGGGCCCCGCGGAAAGACCCGCACGCCCATGCCGGCCTGCGGCGGGTCAGGGGGTGGGTGGCGCGCGAAGGCCGGGACCACCCGCGAAGGGCCCGGAGTTCGCTGCGGCGAGTAGGCGGGAAGGAGGGGGCCCGCGCCGGTCGCAGGGGGTGGTGGCCGGCGCGGGGGCTCGTGGTCAGCCGGCCATGCGCGGGAGCACGCCGGTGCTGAGCAGGCGGTCGCGGGCGGCGGTGATGGCCTCGGTGGTCGTGGGGAAGACCTGGCCGGCCCGGTCGAGGCGGGCGATCACCCCCAGGGCCTCCAGCGGACGGTGGTGACCGTCGGGGATGCCCGAGATGTAGACGAGGATGCCGCGCCGCTGGAGGCGTTCGATGGCGTCGCCGAGGACGAGCGCGCCGCTGGCGTCGATCGTGGTCACCCGCGACATCCGCAGCACCACCACGGACACGCCGGTCACCTCCGACAGCTCCATCAGGAACCGGTGGGCGGCGGCGAAGAACAGCGGGCCCGCCAGCCGGTAGGTGACGATGTGCTCGGCGAGCACGGCGTGTTCGTCCTCGGTGTGCTGGAGGCGCACGTCGCGGCGCAGCGGCTCGGCGTCGAGCCGGGCGTTGCGCGCCATGGCCCGCAGCGCCAGCGCCCCCGCCACGACCAGCCCGAGGATGACGGCCAGCACGGTGTCGAGGGTGAGCGTGGCGACCGCGGTCAGCACCAGCACCGCCGCGTCGCCGCAGGTGGACCGCGCCATGGCCCGCAGCGCGCCCACCTCGACCATGCGGACGGAGGTGACGAGCAGCACCCCGGCCAGCGCGGCGAGCGGGATCTTGGAGACGAGCCCGGCGGCCGTGTAGACGATGGCGCCCAGGACGAGCGCGTGGGACAGCGCGGCCAGCCGCGACCGCGCCCCCGAGCGCACGTTGACCGCGGTCCGCACGATCGCGCCCGTGCCCGGCATCCCGCCGAACAGCGGCGTGACCAGGTTGGCCAGCCCCTGCCCGAACAGTTCCCGGTCGGGGTCGTGCCGGTGACCGGGGACCATGCCGTCGGCCACGGACGCCGACAGCAGGGACTCCAGCGCCGCCAGCGCCGCCACCGCGACGGCCGGGGCGACGAGGGACGGCAGCGCCGCGAGGTCGAGGAAGCCCAGTGACGGCGCCGGCAGCCCGGCGGGCAGGTCGCCGATCCTGGCCAGCGGCAGATCGGCCACCTCGGCGACGACGGTCACGGCGGCCACGGCGAGCAGCGAGAACGGCACCGTGGGCCGCAGGCTCGCGCCCACCAGCAGCGCCGCCGCCACGACCAGGGTGACGCACATGGCCACCCAGTGGGGTCGGGCCAGGAAGTCGGCGAGCGCGTGCCAGGCCACGACGGCGACCTTGTCGCTCTCCGTGGCCGGCACGCCGAGCGCGTTGGGCATCTGCTGCAGGCCGATCACGCAGGCGATGCCGACGGTGAAGCCGGCCACGACGGGGGCGGGGACGAGCGCGATGTAGCGGCCGGCGCGGGCGAGCGCGAGCGCGCTCAGCAGCAGCCCGGCCAGCACGCCGACGGTGAGGACGCCGGCCGGGCCGTGCGCGTTCATGATCGGGATGAGCATGACGGTCATCGCGCCGCTGGTGCCGGTCACTTGCAGCCCCGAGCCCCCGAAGACAGCCGCCACGGCCCCGGCCACCACCGCGGTGGCCAGCCCGGACTCGACGCCCATGCCGGAGGAGATGCCGAACCCGAGCGCGAGCGGGAGAGCGACGATCGCCACCGTGAGCCCCGCCAGCAGGTCGCGGCGCGGAGTGCGGCACATCTCGGCGAGCGCGGCGCGTTCGGGCAGCACGGCGCGGAGGCGCGGCCATCCGGACGACAGCACGCCGCCCATCACGCTACGCAGTCCTTTGATTTCCTACAGTAACCACATCTTTGCGCAAAAGGCCCTTCCACCATCACTCCCCTTCGTCAAGACAACCTTGTTTACCGGGTGTCAGAGCATTAAGTACACCCCGTCTCACCTGCTTAAACATCGGCGTTCATGAGAGTCGCGGGCAACGCGCGGGCGGGTTTCCGCGCGCCGCGCCACCCCCAACCGGACCGCGAACGCCTGGGCGGCGAGCGGGCCGGCGGCGCCTCCCCGCGCCGCTCGCCACCTGGAACAGGCCGCCTGACGTGGGAGTTCCGCGGGCTCGACAGGGGCGCGGGCGGGGTGTGTGATGTGGATTCCCGGCTCGGGAGGAGCT
>DASUCK010000444.1:0-2343 GCA_036276095.1 Nonomuraea sp.
CTGCGACGGGTGGTAGCTGCCGAGCAGGACCACCTCCCGGCCGTCCGGGGCGTGCACCACGGCCTCGGCGGCGTGCCCGAACCGCGGCTTGGGCCGGGGGACGGTCCACCCGCACGCCCGCAGGGCGCGCAGCGCGGCGTCCCAGCCGAAGGACCCCAGGCACACGACGGCGCGCAGAGATCCCCCGACGAGGGCGATCTCCCGGTGCAGCCACGGGGCGCAGGTGTCCCGCTCCGCGATGGTGGGCTTGTTCTCGGGCGGGGCGCACCGCACCGCCGCCACCATGCGTGCGCCGAGCAGGCGCTGGCCGTCGCCGGCGTGCAGCGAGGTGGGCTGTGCGGCCAGGCCCACCCGGTGCAGCGAGGCGAACAGCCAGTCGCCGGAACGGTCGCCGGTGAAGATCCGCCCGGTTCGGTTCCCTCCGTGGGCCGCCGGCGCCAGGCCGACGACGAGCACGCCGGGGGCCGGGTCGCCCCAGCCGGCGATGGGCCGCCCCCAGTAGGGCTCGGCGGCGAACGACGCCCGCTTCGTCGCGGCGACGTCCTCGCGCCACTCCACCAGCCGGGGGCAGGCCCGACACACCGAGATGTCGGCGGTGAGGGCGTCGAGGTCGGCGGTCGCGGCGAGGCGCCGTACCTCCTCGGCCGACGTCGCGACCGGGGTCCGCGCGTCCGCGGGGTCCTCGGGCCAGCCGCTGCCCGGCGGCACGGGGCTGACCTGCAGGCTCCCCGTCACCGGGTGCGGTGACGGGGAGCTCTCCTGGGGACGCATGGGCCCCAGTGTGCCGTTCGGCTCAGGTGCCGGGGTACGCGGCGCCGGCGGCCGCGGTGGTCCGGGTGTCCTCCTTGGAGCCGAGCTTGTCCTGGGCGGCGGCCTTCGCGTTGCCGGCCGCCTCGGCGACCTTGTCCTTGACGACCGGGGCGTTCTCCTTGACCGCGGTCTGGGCCTCACGCGCCTTCTGCTGGACGCGCGGGTCCCGGGCGACGCCCTTGGCCGTGGCCATGATCTGGTCGTAGCGCTCGCGTCCGGCCTTCGCGCCCAGCACGTAGCCGACGGCGGCGCCGGTGAGCAGCAGCAGCTTCTTCATCGGTTCTCACCTTCCTTGTTCTCCTCGTAGGTCTCCTCGGGGGCCCGGCCGTTGCCGGCCGCGGCGAGCCGCAGCTCACGGCCCCGCTCGACGTCCTCGGCCTGCTTCTGCTCGGCCTTCTCGATGTTGCGGGTGTCGCGGGCCGGCAGCTGCAGGTGCTTCTCGGCGGGCATCCCTGCCTGGAGCTCGCGGCCGCGCTCCATCTCGGAGTCGATCTCGGCGCCGAGCAGCAGGGCGATGTTGGTGATCCACAGCCAGAGCAGCCCGACGATCACGCCGCCCAGCGAGCCGTAGGTCTTGTCGTAGTTGGAGAAGTTCGCGACGTACACGGCGAACAGCAGCGAGGCCAGCAGCCACACGCCGATCGCGAACGCGGCGCCGACCGAGATCCACTTGAACCGCGGCTGCTTGATGTTCGGGGTGGCGTAGTAGAGCAGCGCGACCACCATGACCATCACCAGCAGCAGGACCGGCCACTTCGCGTAGCCCCAGACGGTGACGGCGAGCGAGCCGAGGCCGATCACGTCGCCGATCGCCTCCGCGACCGGCCCCGAGACGACCAGGATGACCAGCGCGGCGGCGCTGAGCACCAGGGCGAGCGCGGTGATGGCCAGCATGATCGGGCGCAGCTTCCAGAAGGGCCGGCCCTCCCGGATCTCGTAGATCCGGTTCATCGCCCGCGAGAACGCTCCGACGTAGCCGGACGCGGACCACAGTGCACCGACGATTCCGAGGAGCACGGTGAGCCCGGCGCCCTGGGACTGCGCGAGCTCGGTCACGAACGGCTCGACGTAGTTCAGGGTCGACGGGGTGACCAGCGGACGCAGCACGTCAAGGACCGTCTGCACGGACTTCTCCGCCTGTCCCACGAGGCCCAGGACGGACACCAGGGCGATGAGGGCGGGGAAGATCGACAGCACCGCGTAGTAGGTCAGCGCCGCTGCGAGGTCCGTGCACTGGTCGTCGGAGAACTCCCGGAACGCCTTGCGCACGACGTACTTCCACGACGGCTTGTCGAGGTCGGTCGGGGAGTCGGGCTTGCGGGGGTCTTCGGGGTCCGCCGAGCGGGCCTCGTCACGCGAGTGGGGCATGGGCGAGGGGTACCCACTTGCGGTCTGGACAACCCCCCGGCGGGGCCCGCTCGGGCGGGTGGCTCAGGCCACGGACCAGGCGATCCCGTCGAGGATGTCGGTCTGCGAGACCAGGAGCCGGTCGGAGCTCGTGCGCGCGAGCACGCGGTCCAGGATCAGGGCCCC
>DASUCK010000445.1:0-17728 GCA_036276095.1 Nonomuraea sp.
GAAACGGGCGGCGAAGGACACGAGGACGAGCTTAGGCTCGCCCGCCGCCCGCGCCTTCCACGGGGCGCAGGGTGCTGAGGTCGGCGACGCTCATGACGATCCGCACGTTGGTCTCCTCGGCCGCCTCCAGCGCGCGGGGCAGGTCGGAAATCATCACGCGGGCGCCGCTGGCCCGGATCTGCTCCCCCAGCGCGTCGGCGTCGAGGTGGGCGGGCACCGGCCAGGCCACGCCGCCCGCGGCGATCACCGCGTCGGTGGCCACCAGCAGATCGGGGCCGACGGGCAGGCAGATGAGCACGGTGTCGCCCACGCGCACGCCACGGCGCCGCAGCTGGAGGATCGCGATGGCCGACCTCTCGTCCAGCTGCTCCTCGGTGAGCTTCAGACCCGTGCCCGAGTCCACGATGACGATGCGCTCATCCATGCGACCACGGTATGGAGGGTGTCACGTACGTACATGGGGCGGAATATGCATATCCCTATGCAGAAGAGCCAGAAGCGTGTTCGGCTGCCCATACCGCGATCTGCGCGCGTGAGGTGTAGCCGAGCTTCTCCATGATGTTGGCGATGTGCCGGGCGACCGTGGCGGGGCTGATGACCAGCTCTTCGGCGATGGCCCGGTTGGACAGGCCGCGGGTGAGCAGGTTGGCGATCTCGTGCTCGCGTACGGTCAGCAGGGAGCGCCGGGCGCGCGGCGTGGCCGGCGGCGTCGCGGGCGCGGGCCGCTCGCCCTCCAGCACGTGGTGGACGGCGTCGTCGGGGCTCATCACCCGCCCCCGCGACCACAGCGCGGCCGTACGGCCCTCGCCCAGCTTGGCCCGGGCCCTGACGAGCAGCTCCTCGATCCGGTGGGTGGCCGACTGCTGGCCGATGGCCTCGCGCAGCGCGGACGCCGCCGCCGCGGCCAGCACGGCGCTCTCCAGATCGCCTTCGCACTCGGCCAGCACCGACAGCCCCACCAGGCAGCGCGCCATGCCCTGGCGCTGCCCGGTCTCCCGGCTCAGCGCGAGCCCGGCGGCCAGCCCCTCACGCGCCGCCCCGAACTCCCTCAGCCTGGCCGCGACCCGGCCGACCCTGGCCAGGCAGCGCGCCAGATCGGCGTCGTTGCCCAGCTCGCGGTACCAGGGGACGGTCATCTCGTACTGGCTCCTGGCGGTCACGAGGTCGCCACGGGCCTCGGCCACCGCGCCGAGCTGGCAGGAGGTCCTGGCCATGATCCAGCGGTGGCCGTGCGCGCGGGCCCTGGCCAGCGCCTCCTCGCCGTGCCGCTGCGCCTCGCGCAGCCGGCCGCGGATCAGCGCCACCGCCGACAGCCCGGCCAGGCCCGCCGCCTGGTTCCACAGGTCGCCCGAGCGCGTGGCGACGGCAAGACCCTCCTCGGCGTGCCTGACCGCCTCGTCGGCGCGGCCCATGCGCAGCAGCACCACGGCCATGAGGCTGTGGGTGGACGCCCGGAAGAACGGGTCGGCCGAGGACATGCCGGCCAGGCCCGACTCGGCCGCCTGCAGCGAACGGCCCAGCTCGTCGCGGGCCTCCAGCCCGTACGCCAGGCACATCCTGGCCCGCGCGACGCAGCCCGCCGACACGCCGGACAGGTCGAGGGCGAGCAGCCGCTCGATCCAGCCGACGATCTCCGTCAGGTTGCCGCCGACCGGCAGCAGCGCCGTGCTGGAGGTGCAGAGCCGCAGCCCCGGCTGGACCTCGCCGGCCCGGGCCGCCCAGTCGAGCGCCGCCCGCTGGTCGTCGAGCAGGCGCTTGCTCGCGGTCAGCGCCCGCAGCCGCTCCGGCCACGGCACGCCCGCCTCGACCAGCTCGGTCGCGAAACAGCGCTCCTGCAGCTCGCAGAGGACGGTGAGATGCCGCTCGCGCAGGGCCTCCCACTCGTCGGTCTCGTCGTGGCGCTCGATCGCGAACCGCTTGATGGTCTCGGGCAGCCAGTAGCGGGTGCGGCTCTCGTCGCACAGCACCAGCGATTTGTCCACCAGCCCGCCGAGCAGGTCGACGACCTCGGCCCCCGCGATCGGCCGCCCCGCGCAGACCTGCTCGGCCAGGTCGAGATCGAACGCCCCGGCGAAGACCGACAGCCGGCACAGCAGCGCCTGCTCCTTGGCCGACAGCAGGTCGTAGCTCCACTCGACGGCCGCCAGCAGAGTGCGCTGCCGGGCCGGCGCGGTGCGGCCGCCCGTGGTGAGCAGCGAGAAGCGGTCGTCGATGCGGTCGGCGATCTGGCCGGGGCTGAGCAGGCTCGTACGTGCCGCCGCCAGCTCCAGCGCGAGCGGCAGCCCGTCGAGCGCCCGGCACAGGCGTACGACGTCGGGCAGGCTCTCGGGCCCCAACCTGGTGCCCGCGGCCATGGCACGCTCCACGAACAGCTGCACCGCCTCGGCCTCGGCCCAGCCGGAACCGGGCGGGCCGGCGGCGGGCAGGTCGAGCGGCGGCACCCGCCAGATCAGCTCGCTGGCGATGTGGAGCGGCTCGCGGCTGGTGACCAGGACGCTCAGCAGCGGGCAGGCCGCCACCAGCCCGGCGGTCACCTCGGCGCAGGTGTCGACGAGGTGTTCGCAGTTGTCGAGCAGCAGCAGGCAGCGGCGGTCGCGCAGGCGGGCCGTCACGGTGTCCAGCAGCGGCCGGTCGGGCTCCTCGCGTACGCGCAGCACCCGGGCCAGCTCCGGCACCACCAGCTCGGCCCGGCCGAGCCTGGCCAGCTCGACCAGCCAGACGCCGTCGGGATAGGCGGGCACAAGACCGGCCGCCACCCGCAGGGCCAGCCGCGTCTTGCCGATGCCGCCGACCCCGCACAGGGTGACCACCCGCGTCTGGCCGAATAGCCCGCGCAGGTCGTCGAGATCACGCTCGCGGCCGACGAACCGGTTGGGCTCGGCCGGAAGGTTGTGCCGGGGGGGCTCTGGCATGTGGTCACCCTGCGTCGCTGAAGGATCACACTCTCCCACAGTGTCGCACTTTTCGCGCGGCGGGAAACCCGGTCAGCGCATGTCCGCCGGCCCGCGAAACCCCCCGGCCACACGGGGCTCGAGCCCGCCCGCGTACGTCAGCTCCGGAGCGCGGCCCGCACCTCGGACCCGGGCGGCGGGCCCATGACCGCCCGCTCATCCACCACCCGCCGCCGCACCAGCACGGGATCGGCGAGCAGGCGGCGGGCCAGGTCGTGGGGCGCGACGATCACGGTGGCCCGGCGTTCCTGGGCCAGCACCCGGCATCCGAGGACGCTCGGCTCGTGGGCGACCACGACGTGGGCGCCGGCCATCATCGCCAGGTCCATCACCCGCAGCCCGCGGAAGGGGTCGCTGACCGCGCTGATCACCACGTCGTCCTTGCCGATCGCCAGGCGCGGGGCCAGCCTGCGCAGGTCGGCGGCCAGCTCGGTGTGGTCGAACACGCGCCGCCCGTCGGCGGTGAGCGCCGGCCCGGCCAGCGGCCCGAACTCGATGACGCCGCTGGTCATCAGCTCGCCGAACGACCTGGCGCCCGGCCCGGGCTCGAAGGAGAAGACCTGCTCGACCTCGACCGCGGCGTGGTCGTGGGCCCGGTGGGCGATCATCAGGCGGGCCGACCCGGCGGCGGCGAGCACCGCGACCCCGCCGGCCCAGGCCACGGAGTGGACCGCGACCGGCAGCGCGGCGCCGAGCGGGACGTCGACGAGCACGTGATCGCCCGGCCGCAGGCCCTGGCGGCGCAGGCCCGCCGCGGCACGCGTGACCCGCCGCTGGAAAGCGGCGTAGGACAGCATCTGCCCGGCCCTGACGTCGCTCACCGCCGGCTGGTCGCCCTTCATCGGCGCCGCGGCCATCACCAGCTCTGTCCACGTCATGCCGACAATCTAGGGACCGCGCCCCGGCTTGCCATGCGCACAATTGTGCAACCCGCTATGTAGACAAAGCCCCGCCGCGGCACGGCGGCCGAAAGGCGTTCCCGATCGGCCCGCTGGTCGGCCGCTGGTCGGCCGCCGGTCGGCCGCTGGTCGGCCGCCGGTCGGCCGCCGGTCGGGCGTCAGGCGGACGCCGATCGGTCACGAGGCCGACGCCCGCCGGTACGCGTGGCGTCACCTGGCCCGCGCTCGCACCAGAGGGGATCAACTAGACTTAGGCGGCCGCGACTTTCACGCGGCGGCCTCCACGATCACAGAGCGAGACGTCATCATGCCTTTGCACAGCCGCGACGACCTGCGGAACATCGCGATCATCGCGCACGTCGACCACGGCAAGACCACGCTGGTCGACGCCATGCTGTGGCAGTCCGGGGCCTTCCGCGCCAACCAGGACGTCGACGACCGCGTCATGGACTCCAACGACCTGGAGCGCGAGAAGGGCATCACCATTCTCGCGAAGAACACCGCCGTCAAGCACGGCGGCATGACCATCAACATCATCGACACGCCGGGCCACGCCGACTTCGGCGGCGAGGTCGAGCGCGGGCTGTCCATGGTCGACGGCGTGGTGCTGCTGGTCGACGCCTCCGAGGGGCCGCTGCCGCAGACGCGGTTCGTGCTGCGCAAGGCGCTGGCCGCGAAGATGCCGGTCATCCTGTGCATCAACAAGGTCGACCGCCCCGACGCCCGCATCAAGGAGGTCGTCGACGAGGTCTACGAGCTGTTCATGGACCTCGACGCCACCGAAGACCAGATCGACTTCCCGATCGTCTACGCCTCGGCCAAGGCCGGCCGGGCCTCGATGACCGCACCCGGCGACGGCGCCATGCCCGACTCGCCCGACCTGGAGCCGTTGTTCGACATCATCAAGTCGACGATCCCGGCGCCGACGTACGACCCCAACGCGCCACTGCAGGCCCACGTCACCAACCTCGACGCCTCCTCCTACCTCGGCCGCATCGCGCTGTGCCGGGTCCACCAGGGCGTCATGCGCAAGGGCCAGCAGGTGGCCTGGTGCCGCACCGACGGGTCGATCCAGCGCGTCAAGATCACCGAGCTGCTCATGACGGAGGCGCTGGAGCGCAAGCCGGCCGAGGAGGCGGGCCCCGGCGACATCATCGCCATCGCCGGCATCCCCGAGATCATGATCGGCGAGACGCTGGCCGACCCCGACGACCCGCGCCCGCTGCCGCTGATCACGGTCGACGAGCCGGCCATCTCGATGACGATCGGCACCAACACCTCGCCCCTGGTGGGCAGGGTCAAGGGCGCCAAGGTCACCGCCCGCATGGTCAAGGACCGCCTCGACCGGGAGCTCGTCGGCAACGTGTCGCTGCGCGTGCTGCCGACCGACCGTCCCGACGCCTGGGAGGTGCAGGGCCGCGGCGAGCTGGCGCTGGCCATCCTGGTCGAGCAGATGCGCCGCGAGGGCTACGAGCTCACGGTGGGCAAGCCGCAGGTGGTCACCAAGGTCGTCGACGGCAAGGTGCACGAGCCGGTCGAGCGGCTGACGGTCGACTGCCCGGAGGAATACCTGGGCGCGGTGACGCAGCTGCTGGCGGTGCGCAAGGGGCGCATGGAGCACATGACCAACCACGGCACCGGCTGGATCCGGATGGAGTTCGTGGTGCCGGCCCGCGGCCTGATCGGCTTCCGCACCGAGTTCCTGACCGAGACCCGCGGCACGGGCCTGGTGCACCACGTGTTCGACTCGTACGAGCCGTGGTTCGGCGAGCTGCGTACCCGCGGCAGCGGTTCGCTGGTGGCCGACCGTACCGGTCCCGTGACCGCGTTCGCCATGCTCAACCTGCAGGAACGCGGCACGCTGTTCGTCTCTCCCGGCACCGAGGTCTACGAAGGCATGATCATCGGCGAGAACTCCAGGGCCGACGACATGGACGTCAACATCACCAAGGAGAAGAAGCTCACCAACATGCGCTCCTCCACGGCGGAGGAGACGGAGAAGCTGATCCCGCCGCGGGTGATGTCGCTGGAGCAGGCGCTGGAGTTCATCCGCGAGGACGAGTGCGTGGAGATCACGCCGGAGGCCGTACGCATCAGGAAGGTCGTGCTCGACGCGGCCACGCGGGGCCGGGCGGCGGCCCGCGCCAAACGTGCGTGAACCATTTGCTTTTTGCTCAGAGAACCGCATGGCCGGGTAAGCGCGTCCGGTAAGTAACGGTCCTGGCCATGCGGAATGCGGTGACGCTCCCGTGCCATACCGTAAAGAAAGGCAGTAAGGGGAGCAAGGTGTAATCACACCGTTATCCACGTACAGCGAACAATTCGCTATTTCGGAGAATCATCCCCATTGTGGGAAAGCTCCGGATGGCAATCGCGTCCGGGCTGGCGCTGGTGTCGTTGGGGGCGATCGTTTGGTGCACCGTCGCGGCCAGGCCGGTGGCGGCGCCAGCGGTTCCCAAGAGCACCGCCGCGCCCGACCCGTGGGTGGCCGCCGCCACCCGCGCCGACCCGCTCGCCGGCCGCGCCCGCGAGGTCACCACCGAGGTCATGCTGTCCAGGGCGGGCGAGAACGACCTGGAGCCGGTGCCGGACGGGCGGATCGACCCCCGGCAGCGCCAGGTCAAGGTGTCCGTCACCCACCGCCTCCGGCTGGCCCCCGGAGATCCGCTGGGCGAGGCGCTGCGCCGCGGCATCGGGTTCCCCGGCGGGCTCCAGCAGGTCACCGACTCCGTCTTCGGGGCGGTCAAGGCCGACGGCCCGGGCCTCGCGCCCACGACGCGGCGCGCGCCCGTCATCACCTCCGACACCCGTCGCGTCACCGTCACCTTCCGGCTGACGCTGCTGCGGCAGGTGGAGGAGGGGCAGCTGCTCAAGCTCGACCTCAACGCTCCGAGCGCCACCCCGCTGATCGTCACCGCGCGGTCGTTCGTCGTGCTGCCCGGGGAGTGGACGGTGCTGCGGCAGGACGGCATCACGCCGCGGCGGGAGCAGGAGGACCGGCTGGAGTTCGCCGTCGGCGGCTATCCGGTGAGCCTGACCCTGGCCCCCGACGCCTACGGGTTCCCCGACGTGGTCGTGGCGGAGGACTTCTCGTGGGCCACCGCGCTCGGCGTGCTCACGGCTGTCGCGCTCGCCGTCTTCCTCCTGCGCTCACTCGGCCGCGGCTGGTGGGCGCGCCTGCCGAACCGGGAGCTGGTCGTGGGCCTCGCGCTGGCCGCGCCCACGCTGCTGGTCCCGCTGTTCGCCGAGGAGTGGTCGGCGGTCGCGTACGTGGTGCTGTTCGTCGCCGTGCCGGCGCTCGTGCTGCGGCACGCCGGGCGCGTGCTGCCGACCAGCCCGCCGTGGACCACCCGCGACCTGCTGATGGTGACCGGGCTCGGCGTGGTGGTGGGGCTCGGCATGCTCGTCTGGTCGTGGCTGCACGGGCAGTCGTCCGGCCAGACCCTGCTCGCCGGGGGCGCGGTGGCCGCGCTGGCGGCGGCCGGGTCGGCGATCGCGTTCAGCGTGGACCTCGGGGTGCGGCCGGTCATCGTCCGGCTGGCCGTGCTGTCGGCCGAGGCCGCGATCGGCCTGCTGGCGCTGGCGCTGTGGCTGCGCGCGCTGCTGGGCGGCGTGTACCCGCCCGACAGCACGCGCCTGGTGCTCGCCCTGGGCTGGGCCATGATCCCGGTGGGGGCGATCGCGGTGGCCACCAAGACGTGGAGCCGCGGCGCGGTCGTCGGGGCCGTGCTGGTCGGCCTCCTCGTGCAGGGATGGCCGACCGAGTGGCTGGACGCCGGGTCGTGGAGCCTCGCCGTGCCGCAGCCGGTGCCGGCGCTCGGGAGCCTGCCGCTCGACCCGATCGTACGGGGCGTGCTCGGGCTGCTCCTGCTCGGCTTCCTCATGCTGGTGCTGCGGCTGCGCCGGCTCGGCGAGAACCTGGCGGCCGTCCGGAACCCGGTGGCCGAGTCCACGATGGTCGCCGTGCTGATGGTGCTCTACATCACGCCCGGCGGCAGCATGACGCTGGCCGACATCGACGTGCCGCTGCCGCTGCTGGCCATCACCTCGCTGGTGGCCTGGGCGACCGCCCGGTGGCTGCTCGCCGGGGCGCGGGTGCCGGTCGTCGAGCCGGTCGACCAGGAGGAGCACCGGCAGCTGATCAGGGCGGCCATCCACAAGCGCCTGCTGCTGGTCGCCGAGCAGGAGCTCTACCGCCTCGGGCGGGGCAAAATCGGCGCGGGCGACCTGTCGATGGCCGACTTCGACCAGCAGCGCACCACCCTGGAGGCGGCGCTGCAGCGGCACGGGCGGCACCCGGAGACCGCGTTCGCCACGGCCGCCGGCTGCACCCCCTGGCACAACGGCGTGCACGCCTTCACCGTGAGCCTGCTCCTGAGCCTGCCGTTCACGCTCGTGTTCGGCCTGCCTGAGGGGGTGGACCTGACCACGCTCGTCTTCGACGGCCGCTACCTGATCACCCTGCCCGCCTTCGGTTTCCTGTTCGGCTACTTCTACCCACGGGTACGCGGCACCCAGCCGATGACCAAGGCCCTGCACCTGACCGCCGCCGCCCTGCTGACCGAGCTGTCCGGGTACGTCTCGACGCTGGCCGAGCCGGACATCGGCGCGGTCGACAAGGCGCAGGTCGTGGCCATCGTGGTGGGTCAGGTGATGCTGGTGTGCGTCGGTCTCGGGTTGTTCTGGGAGTGGCGGATCATGCATCTGGCCGACGAGCCGTGGGCCCGCGTACGCAACCTGCGCAGCATCCGCAGCCTGGCCGCGCCGACGCTGGCGCTGATGCTGGCCGCCGGCACGACCGCGGCGACGTCGGCGGCCGGCCAGACGGTCGACCGCATACTCAAGGGCGAGCAGGTCACCATCACCGCGCCCCGCTAGCTCCGCGACCGACCGGCCGACGCCCGCATCGGCCGAGCCGTCGGCCGAACCCCGACGTCAGCCGAACAACCAGGCGCGCAGCTCCGCCAGGTGGGGCTCGATGTCGAGACCCTGTCCGGCGAGCCAGCGCGGGTCGCCGTACGTGCCCTTGTAGCGGTCGCCGCGGTCGCAGACCAGCGTCACGACGCTGCCCCGCTCGCCGGCGCGGCGCATCTCGTCGACGATCTCCACGCAGGCGGCCAGGTTGGTGCCCGTGGAGCCGCCGACGTCGAGGCCGGTGACCTCGCGCGTCCAGTGCATGGCGGCGATCGACCGGGCGTCCGGCACGGCGATCATGCGGTCGATCACGGACGGCAGGAACGACGGCTCCACCCGCGGCCGGCCGATGCCCTCGATGCGGGAGCCGCGCGCGGCGACGGAGGTGTCGCCGGAGACCCAGCCGGGGTAGAAGGCCGACCCCTCGGGGTCGACGACGGCCAGGCGGGTGGCGTGGCGGCGGTAGCGGATGTAGCGGCCGATCGTGGACGACGTGCCGCCGGTGCCGGCCCCGACGACGATCCAGGACGGCTCGGGGTAGGGCTCCATCGACAGCTGTGAGTAGATCGATTCCGCGATGTTGTTGTTGCCGCGCCAGTCGGTGGCCCGCTCGGCGTAGGTGAACTGATCCATGAAGTGGCCGCCGGTCTCGGCAGCCAGCCGGTGGGATTCCTCATAGATCGCGCCCGGGTCGGCCACAAGATGACATTTCCCGCCGTAGAACTCGATGAGGTGAATCTTCTCCGGCGACGTCGACGCCGGCATCACGGCGATGAACGGCAGCCCCAGCAGCCGGGCGAAATACGCCTCGCTCACGGCCGTGGACCCGCTGGAGGCCTCGACGATCGTGGTGGTGGGGCCGATCCAGCCGTTGGCCAGGCCGTACAGGAACAGGGAGCGGGCCAGGCGGTGTTTCAGTGAACCGGTCGGGTGCACCGATTCGTCTTTCAGGTAGAGGTTTACACCCCAGTCCGAGGGCAGCGGAAAGACGTGCAGGTGAGTATCGCAACTGCGGTTGGCGTCGGCCTCGACGGTGCGTATGGCCTCCGCCACCCAGCGGCGCGTCCCCGCGTCATGACGGTCCACGAAATCCATGACCCTTACGCTATCCCATGTGACTTTGGCCACTAGAACCGCGGAATTGGATGGCTAGTGTTATGATAGTGAGACTTGTCCGGCCGCGGACGTGGATCAGCGTGCACGCCGCGAGCAGACGGACGAAACCCCCAGCTGACTCAGGCGGAACCTCGCTAACGCGTCCCTTAGCCGGGACTTGCCATGATGGAACCGCCGTCAGGCGGCCTGTGCCGAAACGGGGGAACGCGCAAGGGGGAATGATTTGATCACCATGACCGATGAGCAGCGTCAAGACTGGTTCGAGCGCGATGTCGTGCCCGTGACGTCGCAGCTGTTCGCCTCCGCGATGCGCCTGACCCGTAACGCCGCCGACGCGGAGGACCTGGTGCAGGAGACGGTCGCGAAGGCGTACACGTCCTACCACCAGTTCCGCGAGGGCACCAACCTCAAGGCCTGGCTGCACCGGATCCTGACGAACAACTTCATCAACGACTACCGGAAGAAGCAGCGCTCGCCGAAGCTGTCCGCCGCCGAGGACATCGAGGACTGGCAGCTCCACGCCGCCGAGTCCCACTCCTCCACCGGGCTGCGGTCGGCGGAGACCGAGGCCCTCGACCGGCTCCCCGACAACGTCGTGATGAACGCCCTGCGCTCCCTCCCCGAGGACTTCCGCGTCGCCGTCTACCTGGCCGACGTGGAGGGTTTCGCGTACAAGGAGATCGCCGAGCGCATGGGCACGCCCATCGGCACCGTCATGTCGCGGCTCCACCGGGGGCGCCGCCAGCTCCGGGGGATGCTGGAGGAGTACGCCCGCGAGGAGGGCGCGCTGCGGGTACCCGCCCAGCGCGCCGCCTAGGCGTCCGACCCCAGAGACAGATGAAGGCGGACGCGTAACACGCCGCCTTCCGCGCGCAGGTCCACGAGATCGCAGAGCTGGCGACTGATCCAGAGCCCGTATCCCCTGGGGGATTCGGGCTCGGGTGGTATGTAGCCGGGTAAGGGGTCGTGGAGTGCGCCGCCGGGGTCGGCGATCTCGCAGATCAGCTCATCTTCGCCGGTCCACATGGTGATGGTGCCGTAGCCGGCGCCGTGCTCGATGCTGTTGGCGGCGATCTCCGAGACGCTGATGACCAGCGACGTCACCAGGTTGCGGTCCATGCCGGCGGCGCTGGCGTAGTCGCCGACGGTCTTGCGCAGGTGTCGCAGCTCGCTCCCGGTGAACCTGACGGTCACGGCCCCCGGGCCGGGGTCGGGCAGCGGGGCGCGGTCGTCGCCCAGCACCAGCTCGTGCGGCGGCACGAAGCGGGTGCTGGCCGCCTCGCCCTGCGCGCCGAGCACCAGGGGATGGTTGACCTCGTGGTAGTCGAGCACGTCGGGCGGCACCCTGCGGCGGTCGTACAGGCAGAGCATGACGGCCGAGGTGGCGCCGAGCGCGGCGTTGAGCACGGACTCCGACCGGATCAGCTCCCTGGTCTCGCGCCGGCTGCGGCCGTGCCACACGGGTTCGCCGATCAGCAGCGTACGCCGCCCGCGGGCGTAGTCGTGGAGGGCCGCCAGCGTGCGGTAGGGGTGGGCGTACCAGGTGGCCGACAGCCGGCTCTCGATGCGCCCCGCGTCGCGGCCGAGGGCCGCGGCCAGCAGGTCGAGCTTGGTCGCGCAGGTGATCACGAGCACCCGCCGCCCCTCGGTGAGCGCGGCCCGCACGCGCGGCACGGTGAGACCGAGAAAGGACTCATCAGAGTCGTACGGCACCCCAACGTGCCTCAGACCCTCGCCATTGGTACGAGCCCGGTCAGGGCGCACGGGCGAAACGTAGCAAGCGCCGCCCCGGCTACG
This sequence comes from Nonomuraea sp., assembly GCA_036276095.1. Taxonomy (GTDB): domain Bacteria; phylum Actinomycetota; class Actinomycetes; order Streptosporangiales; family Streptosporangiaceae; genus Nonomuraea. The sequence goes on from DASUCK010000445.1 coordinate 11,678, forward strand.
CAACGGCTATCAGCGCCACCGCGACGAGCGCGCATGCCACACCGGTCACCTGGATGCCCCGCAGCCGCTCCCCCAGCACGTGCCGCGCCAGGAGCAGCGTGCTGGCGGGGTAGAGCGAGATCAGCACGGCCACGAGGCTGAGCAGCCCCTGGCGCTGGGCCAGCACGAAGAGCACGTTGGCGGCCATGTCGAGCACGCCCGCGGCCACGATGATGTGCAGGGAGCCGGGGCCGGGGCGCAGCGAGCGACGCAGCGCCAGGGCGGCCAGCGCGACCACGATCACCGATGACGCCCTCGCCCCGACCAGCGGCCACAGGCCCGCGTCGGCGGGCGCCACGGCGAGCAGGACGAAGAACCCGCCGAACCCCGCCCCGGCCACCAGCGCCGTCACCAGCGTGCCGGCGGAGGCCCGGCCGCCGGGCGAGCCGTCCCGGCCGACCAGCAGCACCGCGCCCAGCGCCAGCACCACGCCCACCAGCGCCCGGAATCCGGGCCGCTCGCCGGTCGCGAGCCCGAACAGCACCGGCAGCGCGGCCGAGGTCACCGCGGTCGCCGGCGCGACCACCGACATGACGCCCGTGGCCAGCGACCGGTAGAACAGCGCCAGCCCGGCCGCGCCCGACAGCCCGGCGGCCACCCCCCAGAACAGCGCCGGGCCGCTGGAGGCGCCGGGCAGCGCGGGCAGCAGGGCGAACACCAGCACGAGGCCGGCGAGCTGGGAGAACACGACGGCGGCGAACACCTGGGTCCGCCGGCTGGCCAGGCCGCCGAAGAAGTCGGCCGTGCCGTACACCACCGCGCACGCGGTCGCCAAGATCACTGCGGTCATGCGTCGACCCCTTCGGTCCAACGTGTTGCACGCTTAGTACAACACATTGGGTGCAAGGTAGTGCACATCGGATTCATTACACTGCACTCCCATGGAGGACCCCGAGCTCATCAACCAGGCCGTCGCCAACAACGTGCGCTTCCAGCGCTCGCACCGGGGCCTGACGCTCGACCAGCTGGCCGCCCGCTCGGGGGTGAGCCGGGGGATGCTCGTGCAGGTCGAGCAGGGGCGTACGAACCCGAGCGTGTCCACGCTCACCCGCATCGCCTCCGCGCTCGGCGTCACCGTGGCCCGGCTGGTCGAGGTCTCCGACGTGCCGATGGTGCGCATCGTCGACAAGGCCGACGTGGTGACGTTCCACCAGGGCGACGTACGGGCGCGGCTGCTCGTCGGCGCGGACACGCCGATGATCCTGGAACTGTGGGACTGGCGCCTGGCCCCCGGCCAGCACCACGACGGCGACGCCCACCCGCCCGGCACCCGCGAGATGGTGACCGTGCTGCAGGGCGAGCTGACCCTCACCGTCTACGGCAAGAGCCACGTCATCGGCACGGACGACGCCGTGCTGTTCACCGCCGACCGCCCACACCGCTACGCCAACCGCGGCGACCGGGAGCTCCGGCTCATCATGGTGGTCGCCGAGCCCCGCGAGGCCCACGACCAGTGAAGGGGCGGCCGCTCCGGCAAACGTCCTGCAAAGACCTGATCACCCTCGGTAACATGCGCGCTGGGTGTCGGATGGCGATTCCCGCATGACTTGGACAGGTCATGCCCGTCCGTGGGTACATCCCTGGTGTTGGGGCGCGACGTCGGCAGGGGGTGGCGGGTGAGTGAAGCCCGAGCGGCGACGGAGAAGCTCACGGTCGAGCTTCATGGTCTGGGCGTCACCAGCGCGTACGAGGTGGGCGACGCCACCCTCTCCGTGTGGATAGGTCTGGTCGTGCGCTATAGAGATGGTTTTTACCGATGGCAGGAAGGGTCGGTGAAACGTCGGCATCTGGGTACGGATCCGGCAGGATGTGCCATCCGCGTGGCGCGCCGCTTCCAGGAATTGCAGGCCGATATCCCACTCTGGTGGGACGACCTGGCCAGGGAGCTGCGGGGGGAACCGGTCCAGGACTATCCATAGGCCCCCGCATGCGGCTTTTCTGGGGGAAGCATGCGCGTGTGTGTCTGGCCGCTGGCCCTGCTCGCCCTGGCCGGGTGCGTCACGCATCCGATGCCACACCACCAGCCGGACACATCGCCGGCCAACTCGCCGGACGCATCCGTCCGGCCGACCACGATCGATCCCGAACGCGTGGCCCAGCGGCTCGCGTCGGCGCAGTCGGGCTGGCCGCGCGACCGGGCCCACGACTGCACCCGGATCAAGTGCGTGGCCCTGACCTTCGACGACGGCCCGAGCCGCTACACCGGGCGGCTGCTCGACCTGCTCGGCCGGCGTGACGTGCGGGCGACGTTCTTCGTCGTCGGGCAGATGGTGGCCGCCGAGCCGGACGGCCGCACCGTCCGCCGCATCGTGGGCGAGGGCCACGAACTCGGCAACCACACCTGGAGCCACCCGATGCTGACCGCGCTCTCGCCCGAGCAGCTCACGCACGAGCTGGCGCACACCGAGAACGTCGTCCGGCGGCTCACCGGGGTGCGGATGCAGGTGATGCGCCCGCCGTTCGGGGCCACCGACAAGCGCGTGGCCGCGGCCAGCCGCCACGCCGGGCTGGCGCAGATCCTCTGGCACGTCGACACGCTCGACTGGCGCGACCGCGTCCCCGAGAAGGTCGCCCGGCGCGCGGGGAGGGCCGCGCCCGGATCGATCATCCTCATGCACGACACCCACCGCAGCACCGTCAGGGCCGTGCCGGAGATAATCGGCACGCTGGCCCGGAAAGGGTACGCGTTCGTGACCGTGTCGGAGCTGGTCGGCAGGACCCCGGTGCCGGGGGCGACGATCCCCGAGCTCCAGCAGTGACGCCGGAGCCCGAGCCGGTGACGTCAGGACGTGGCGGCAGCACGTCGCACTCGACGTCGCGCTAGGACGTCGCGTCAGGACGTGGCGCGGGCCGGGTCGACGCCGAAGAGCTCGGCGACGTCGTCCATGATGGCGTGCGCGCCCTGGATGCCGACAGCGGTCATCCAGGTCAGGTCGGTGACGTCGTGCTTCTCTCCCTTGAGCTTGTTCCACAGCGGGTTCGTGACGAACTTCTGCTTCGGCTCCTCCGCCGACGGGTCGGCGTACGTGGAGACGAAGATGTGGTCGGCGTCCAGGTCGGGGATGCGTTCCTGGCTGACGTTCACCGCGATGGCGTCGTCCACGGTGGGCTGGCCTTCGGGGCGGGGGAAGCCGATGTCCTTCATCACCAGGCCGGAGTAGGACTTCTCCACGTACAACCGGACGGTCGGCTCGCCGGCGAAGCGCACGATCGCGATGGTGGGCAGCTCGCCCTCCTTCGCCTTGATCGCGGCGCCGATCCTGGCGGCGCGGGCCTCGTACTCCTTGATGCGGGTGTCGGCGAGCTCCTCCTTGCCCAGGGCCTGGCCCATGAGCCGGACGTTCTCCTTCCAGATGGCGCCGGTGGTCTCGCTGAACACGGTGGGGGCGATCTTGGACAGCTGGTCGTAGAGCGCCTCGTGCCGGACCTTGGCGGAGACGATCAGGTCGGGCTTGAGCGCCATGATCTTCTCCAGGCTGGGCTGCTCCAGCGTGCCGACCGGGGTCGAGTCCTTGCCGTAGGTGTCGGCGACCTGGCCCAGGTAGTCGGGGAGGCTGGTGTCCAGCGACCGGTACGTGGTGTGGCCCACCACGGGCGTCTCGAGCGTGAGGACCGCGTCGACGAAGCTCTGGTCGAGCGCCACCACGCGCTTGGGCTGGGCCGGGATGACCGTCTCCCCCATCGCGTGCTTCACCGTGCGGAACGGCTGGCTCGCCCCGGACGTGGTGGACGTGGTGTCCGCGGGCCCGCCCGAGCCGCAGGCGGCGAGCCCCGCCACGAGGAGTGCGCCGATGAGCGCGCGCAACGGTCTCATCATTCATCCCTTTCTCGTAAAAAGTAAGGCAAACCTAATTAAGGTTAGCCCTGCCTAAGCTGGCATACTTCACCAGGATCGGGCAAATGCTGAGGAGGAACCGGGTGAGCGCAACGGCCACCGCGCCACGCCTCCATGGCATCCGCCGGCGCCGGGTCGGCGTCACGCTGGCGCTCGGCGCCGCCGTGGCGGTGGCCGTGGTGCTGAGCGTGACGATCGGCTCCAAGCCGGTGCCGATCGCGGACGCCTGGGCCGCGCTCACCGCCCCCACCGGCACCGAGAACGACATCGTCATCCGTTCGCTGCGGGTCCCCCGGACCGTACTCGGCGTGCTCGCCGGACTCGCGCTCGGCGTGGCCGGGGCGCTCATGCAGGGCCACACCCGCAACCCGCTCGCCGACCCCGGGCTGCTCGGGGTCACCCAGGGGGCGGCGTTCGCGATGGTCGCCTCGATCGTCCTGCTCGGCGCCTCCACCCTGCTCGTCCACATCTGGTTCGGGCTGGCGGGCGCGCTGGTGGCCAGCGTCGCGGTGTTCGCGCTCGGCATGGCCGGCGGCAGGGCCGGCGGCGGGGGCGGGCCGACGCCGGTCACGCTCGCCCTGGCCGGCACCGCCGTCAGCGCCTTCCTGTACGCGCTCACCTCGGCCATCGTGCTGTGGGACGAGCAGGCGATGGACGTGTTCCGCTTCTGGCAAGCCGGCTCGATCGCGGCCAGGGGCGCCGACACGGTGTGGCAGGTGCTGCCGTTCATCCTGACGGGGCTGGTCCTGGCGATGGTCAACGCGCCGGGCCTCAACGCGCTCGCCCTCGGCGAGGACGTCGCCAGGAGTCTCGGCCAGAACATCGCCATGACCCGCGCGGTCGGCGTCACCGCGGTCACCCTGCTGTCGGGCGCCGCGGTGGCGGCCTGCGGGTCGTTGTCGTTCGTCGGCCTGATCGTGCCCCACCTGGCGCGTCCGCTGTCGGGCAACGACCACCGGTGGCTGCTGCCGTTCTCCGGGCTGATCGGCGCGGCGCTGCTGCTGCTCGCCGACGTGATCGGCCGCGTGGTGGCGCCGCCGGGAGAGCTGGAGGTGGGCGTGGTGCTGGCGCTGATCGGCGCCCCGTTCTTCGTGGCCCTGGTGCGCCGCAGGAAGCCGGTGCGACTGTGACGGCCACGGTGACCAGCCGGGACGGAGGAGTTCATGCCGGCTCTTGAGACCGCCGCGCTCCCCCTCCGCGTCGGCGGCCTGTCCTGGCGGGTACGCCTGCGCGCCGCCACCGTCGCCCTGCTCGGCCTGGCGCTCCTCGCCCTGCTCATGGCCATGAACATGCGCATCGGCGACATCGAGATGACCCTCTCGGAGGTGGTCGCCGGCACGTTCGACCCGGCGAGCGCGGCCCACTTCGTCATCATGGAGCTGCGCCTGCCGCGCGCCCTCACCGGCGCCCTCGTCGGCGCGGCGCTCGCGCTGTCCGGCGCGATCATCCAGTCCATCGCCCGCAACCCCCTCGCCAGCCCCGAGATCCTCGGCGTCACCACCGGCGCCTCGGTCACGGTCGTGGCCGGCGTGGTGTTCAGCGGCAGCGTGTACGGCGGCACCAGCGGCCTGCTGTCCACCCTCGGCATCCCCGCGCTCGCCCTGCTCGGCGGCCTGGCCGGCGCCGCCCTCGTGTACGGGCTCGCCTGGCGCCGCGGCCTGGACGGCTACCGCCTGGTGCTCGTCGGCATCGGCGTGGCCGCCGTGTTCACCAACCTCAAGTTCTGGCTCCTGACCGTGGGCGACGTCAACGACACCGCCCGCGCCATGGTCTGGATCACCGGCTCGCTCAACGGCCGCAGCTGGGAACATGTCGTGCCGACCGCGCTCGCGCTGGCCGTGCTGGTGCCGCTGACGCTGCTCGGCAGCAGGTCGCTGGACGCGCTGCGGTTCGGCGACGACACGGTCACGTCGCTCGGCGTGCGGACGAACCTGGCCAGGGCGCTGCTGATTCTCGCCGCCGTGCTGCTGGCCGCCGTGGCGACCGCCTCGGCCGGGCCGATCGCGTTCGTGGCGCTGGCCGCGCCGCAGATCGCGCTCCGGCTGGCCCGCTCGGGCCGCCCGCCGCTGCTGTGCTCGGCCGCCGTCGGCGCGCTGCTCACCACGGGCGCCGACCTGATCGCCAGGACCGCGTTCTCCCCGCTCGAACTGCCGGTGGGCATCGTCACCGCCGTGCTG
>DASUCK010000446.1:0-5338 GCA_036276095.1 Nonomuraea sp.
AGGCGCTGCAGGCCGTACAGGAACAGGACGGAGACCACCGAGAAGGCCAGCATGCTGCGCGCGTAGCCGCTCCAGCGCTGCTCGCCGTCGGGGTTGACGCCGAGCAGCCGGTAGATCGTCCGCTCCGCGCGCGAGTGCCCGGCGCCGGTGTAGACGCGGTACATGTGGTCGCCCAATGGCCGGTAGCACAGCGCGAGGGCGAGCAGCAGGGACGCGACGAACACGATCCCCGCCACGGTGGGGGACATCAGAAACGCTCCGGGAACAGCATTGCCGCGACCATGAAGATCACCAGGCCGGCGACCACGACCAGACCGGCGGCGTTGACCGCGCTCACAGCCGCTCCACCGCCTTGACGACCAGGCCCAGGACCGCGAAGACCGCGATCGTCAGGGCGACGAAGATGACGTCCGCCATCCCACTCCTCGACTTCGTGACGGGTGTGCGCGTGGCGCCCACTCCGGACGTCCACAAAGCCAGCAAATCTCGTAATTTTGGCGGATTTGTCGTTCTTGACGGCTTCTATACGGCCATCGTGGAAATGTTGACGCGTTCTCTACGGTCACGTCGCGTGGCCGCCCCGACGGCTGCCGCGAGGACCCTCACGTGCGGGCGGCGGCCTCGTCGTCCATGTGGTCCCACTCCGCCTGCGCCCGCCGGTGCCACCGGTTGCGCAGGTCGTGGAAGACGGCCGCGGCGCGCGGCCCCGGCCAGTCGTGGTCGAGCAGCTCGGCGGGCAGGTCGGGGTCGAGGAACGGGAACCGCCGCCACTCCTGGATGAGCAGCACCTGGTTGACGAACGCCTCCCGGTGGGACGACACGGTCACCGCCTCGAACCGCTCGATGAAGGCCAGATAGCGCTTCTCCACGTCGTCGAGGTCCCACGCCGCGCCGATGAGCGTCGCGGTGTCGCCGATCTCCGCCGAAGGACCGGTCCACGCGAAGGCCCGGTCGCCGAGCTCCAGCTCCCGCACCACCTCCCGGACGGCGTCGGCCTTCGACGCGTCGGGGATCACCCACAGGCCGGGGGCGGGCGAGCCCAGCCCGAGCCAGGTCAGCTTCGTACGCAGCCGGTGGCGCAACCGCCGCTGCGTCTCCGGCACGCCCGCGGCCAGCACCAGCCAGCGGCCGTCCCAGGCGCGCGGGCGACGCATGAAGCCGTAGATGCGCTCGGTGCCCTCCCGCAGCAGCCGGTCGGCGGAGGCGGTGAGCCGCCAGCGCACCCGGCGGCCGTGGCGGGCGGAGACGAGCAGGCCCTCGGCGGCGGTGCGGGCCAGCGCCTGGCGCGCCGACTTCTCCTCCACGCCCAGCGCGCCGAGCGCGGCGACGAGCGTGCCCGTCCAGACCTCGCCGCGCCGCGGCAGCACGAACTCGCCCAGCACCGTGAGCAGGAGCGAGCGCGCGCTGGCGGAGGTCTTGTCGCGCTGGTGCGCCGCGGGCTCGGCCGGCACGTGGTGCTCCTCCCTCCGGGCTCGTCGCCGGTGACGCATACCCGGCTCGTGCGCGATTCTGCCAGGCCGGACGCCGGCGCGCGCCGGGCCGGCGGGAGGGCGTCCACTACACGTTGTAGCATGACGCGCTGTAGTAGATCTCCCCCGGCCTGCGGATCCATCAGCTCTCGAAGCCCCTGACCGGAGAGCCCCTGAGTCACCACGTTCTGACCCAGAACCCCTGGCCTGCGAGACCCCTGACCCAAGAGCCCAGATCTGGAGTCAACGATGCGGCGTCCGGCCCAGCTCGTCATCTGCGTGACGGTCTTCGTGGACCTGCTGGGCTTCACGCTGATCCTCCCCGCCCTGCCGTTCTTCGCCGCCGAGCTCGGCGCCGGCGGCGCCTGGTTCGGGGTGACGATGAGCGCCTACTCGGTGGCGCAGTTCCTCTCCGCGCCCGTGCTCGGGCGGCTGTCCGACCGGTACGGACGGCGGCCGCTCGTGCTCGTCGCGCTGGCCGGTTCGGCCGGTTCGCTCGCCCTGACCGGCGTCGCCACGTCGCTCGGCTGGCTGGTGGCCTGCCGCGCGCTGGCCGGGGCGTTCGGAGGGAGCATCTCGGTGGCGCAGGCGTACCTGGCCGACGCCGTGCCGCCCGAGCGCAGGACCGGCGCGATGGCGCGGAGGGGGGCGTCCATCGGGCTGGCCTTCGTGCTGGGCCCGGCGCTCGGCGCGCTGCTCGCGCCGTGGGGGTTCCAGGCCGCCGCGTACGTCGCCGCCGCCCTGTGCGCGGCGAACCTCGCCGCCGCCTGGCGCTTCCTGCCCGAGCCCGCCCGCCGGCGCCCCGACGCCGCGCCGCGGGGCCGGGCCGGGCTCTCGGCGCTGCTGCTGGCCGGCACGGGCTTCCTGACCATGGCCGCGTTCGTCGGCATGGAGACCACGCTGGCCTTCCTCGGCAGGGACCGGTTCGGCTGGGACGCGGCCGGCATCGGTCTGGCGCTCGCCGCGGCCGGGCTGGCCATGGCGGCGGTCCAGGCGGGCGCGGTCGCGGCGCTGGTCAGGCGGTGGGGCGAGGCCCGCGTGGCGGCGGCCGGCGCGGTCGCGATGGCGGCCGGCATGCTCGCGATCCCGGCCGTGCCCGCCTGGGCGTGCGTGGCCGCCGTGTGCCTGCTCGCGGCCGGGAACGGCCTGGTGACGCCCACCGTGGCGAGCCTGCTGGCGGCCGCCGGGCCACCCGGCGGGCGGGGCGCGCGGCTCGGGACGGGGGAGTCGGCCAAGGCTCTGGCCAGGGCCGCCGGGCCGGTCGGCGCGGGGCTGCTGTTCGAGCTCGGGACGGCGCTGCCGTACCTGGCCGGGGCCGGGCTGGCGGGCCTGGCGACGGCGTCGGTGCTCGCCACCCGCGCCGCCGGTAGGGTGCCCGAACGGCAGGAGGAGGGCGTGTGAACCGCCTGGGCGAACTCGAACGCTCCATCATGGACGTGTCATGGAGCGCCGGCGGCCGGCTCACCGTCCGCGACGTGGTCAACCGGCTGAGCGACCGCAAGCTCGCCTACTCCACGGTCATGACGGTGATGAACCGCCTGGTACGCAAGGGCTTCCTGGTCCGCGAGCGGGACGGCGACGGCCGCGCCTGGCGCTACCGCCCGGCCGCCGCGCGGGAGGCGTACGTCGCCGAGCTGATGCTGTCGGCGCTCGGCGAGACCGGCGACCGCCTCGCCGCGCTCAGCCACTTCGCCCGCTTCGTCAGCGTGGCGGAGGCCGAAGCGCTGCGGGAGGCGCTGCCTCCCCCCGCCAGCCCGTGTGACCTGCGGGGCTGACGGGGGAAGAGGTGCGGCATGGAAGTGCTGAGCAGCCGCGTCCTGCTGCGCCCGAGCGATCTCGCGCGCAGCCGCCGCTTCTACGCCGAGACGCTGGGCCTGGCCGTCTACCGCGAGTTCGGCCCCGACGACCATCCGGGCGTGGTGTTCTTCCTCGGGCAGGGGTTCCTGGAGCTGTCGGGGCACTCCGCCGACGGCGGCGGGTCGGCGGTGTCGCTGTGGCTGCAGGTGCGGGACGTGGCCGGCGAGGAGGAACGCCTGCGCCGGGCCGGCGTGACCGTGCTGCGCGAGGCCCGGCGGGAGCCCTGGGGGCTGGTCGAGCTGTGGATCGCCGACCCCGACGGCCACCGTATCGTGCTGGTGCAGGTGCCGGCCGACCACCCGCTGCGCCGCGATCCCCGCTGATCGGGGGGAGAGCGGGCCGCCCCCGTGCGGCGGCGGGTCGGCCAGGCCGTACGCGCCGCGTCCGCCTGACCGCCCCGTACCCGGGTGCCCTGCCGCTGGCGGTGCCGGCGGTGCCGCTGTTACGCTCCTTATATGAACACCTCTTCAGACATGCGACTGGCCGGTGTGGACGGCTGCGCGGTCAAGGTGGTCGACGCCGACCGGGTCGAGGCGGTCCGCGAGCGCATGCCCGACGGGGACGACCTGGCCGACACCGCGGAGATCTTCGGCCTGCTGTCCGACCCCAACCGGCTGCGCCTGCTCGTCGCCCTCCTGGACGGCGAGCTGTGCGTGTGCGACCTCGCCGCGCTGACCGGGCAGAGCGAGTCCGCCGCCTCCCACGCCCTGCGGCTGCTGCGCGCCCATCGGGTCGTGGCGGTCCGGCGCTCCGGGCGCATGGCCTACTACCGGCTGGCCGACCCTCACGTACGGATGCTGCTCGACCTGGCGCTCGCCCACGCCGAGCACACCGAGGCCATCCACCCCGAGCGCGGAGAGGCCCCGTAGTGGGCGCGGGGCACGGGCACGGGCACGCCGCCGGGCGCCACCGCGGCCGGCTGGCCGCCTCCTTCGTGCTGATCGGCGCGTTCTTCGTGGTGGAGCTGGCGTTCGGGCTGGTGTCCCGGTCGCTGTCGCTGCTCTCCGACGCCGGTCACATGGCCTCCGACGTGGTCACCCTCGGGGCCGCGCTGGTCGCCACCCGGATCGCCGCCCGCCCCGACACCACCGGCCGCCGCAGCTACGGCTCCTACCGGGCCGAGGTGTTCGCGTCGCTGCTGGCGGTGGTGCTCATGCTGGCCGTGGCGGCGTACGTGGTGATCGAGGCCGTGGGGCGGATCGGCCGGGCCGCGGCGGTGGCCTCCGGGCCGATGCTCGTCGTCGGCGCGATCGGGCTGGTCGTGAACGTCGTCGCCCTGCTGATGCTGCGCAGGGGCGCCGCCGAGAGTCTGAACGTCAAGGGGGCCTATCTCGAGGTCGTGGCCGACACCGCCGGGTCCGCCGGGGTGATCGTGGCCGGCGGGCTGGTGGCGGCGACCGGGCAGGCGTTCTGGGACACGTTCGTGGCGCTGGCCATCGGGACGTTCGTGGCCGTGCGCGCGGTCTCGCTCGGGCGGCAGGTCTTCGCCGTGCTCGGGCAGCACGTGCCCGCCGGGATGGACGCGGCCGCGGTGGCGGCCGACCTGGCGGCCATCGACGGCGTGCGCGACGTGCACGACCTGCACCTGTGGACGCTCACGTCCGGCATGAACGTCGCCACCGCCCACCTGGTGGCCGCCGACGGCAGCGACAGCCACGCCGTCCTCGACCGGGCCAGGGATGTTCTCCTGCAACGCCACGACATCGCCCACGCCACCCTCCAGATCGAACCGTCCGACCATCGCGGCTGCGACGAACTGGGCTGGTGAGCCCTTCGGCAGACGCCGGGCACGTCCACGGAGGCATGCGCTCCGGCGGAGCTGCTTGACGCCCCGGTCGAGCCGACGTACCTTTCGTAAAGTACGTACTTTACGAAGAGGTCGGAGTGGGCGAAGGTGGAGCCGCAGGAACGTGAGTTCGTCGACCGCATGGGCCTGGTCATGGAGCGTTTCGGAGGCACGCGCACCATGGGCCGCCTCTACGCCTGGCTGATGATCTGCGACCCGGAGCACC
>DASUCK010000447.1:0-3832 GCA_036276095.1 Nonomuraea sp.
GGCGAGCGCCCGGCAGGCGTCCTCCCAGGCGCCGGCGGCCTCCAGTTCCATGGCGCAGGCGGTGATGAGTTCCAGGGCGGCGGTGAGGTCGCCCTGGTCCACGGCGGCACGGGCGGCGGGGGTCAGCACGTCGGCCGCCGCCTTCGTCTCCCCCAGCGTCAGGTACAGCTCGCGGGCCCGGGCCGCGCAGGACAGCGCCGCGGACGGGTCGCCGGCCGCCAGGTACGCCTCGGCCGCCCGCAGCTGGTGGGTGGCCTCCTCGCCGGCCAGTCCGGCGGCCAGGCAGCGGGCGGCGGCCCGGAGGTGGTGCTCGACGGCTCGGGCCGGCTCGCCGGCCCGCATGAGGACGTCGCCCATGTTGCCGAGTTCCCTCGCCTCCGCCCGGGTCTCGCCGAGCGCGTGGTACGTCGCCGCCGAACGCTCGAACACCTCCAGCGCCCGGTCCAGGTTGCCCAGCTCCACGTGGTTGCCGCCGAGTGTGGAGAGCGCCTGGGCGGACCGCGATCGTCGGCCTTCCTCCTCCAGCGCGGCCGACGCCCGGGCCAGGACGGCGTTGGCGGCGGTGAGCCGGCCCAGCTCGGCCAGCCGGAGCGCCGTGGCGAACAGGAACTCCCCGCGCCCCCCATCCCCAATGCCGTGGCCAAGGGCGGGTGCGGGGTCAGGGTCGGTGTCGGCTTCGGAGTCGGAGTCGGCGGGGTTAGGGCCGGCGTCGCGAGCGGGGTCGGGGTCGGCGGGATCAGGGCCGGGAGCGGGGGCGGGGTCGGGGGCGGGGGCGGGAGCGGGGGCGGGGGCGGGGTTGGGGGCGGCGGATGGGGCCGGTGCGCCGTCGCCGTCGCGGGTGGGGGTTCGGGCCTCCTCGCCGCCGCTCGTCGGAGCGGGTGCCGTGTCGGGGGTGGGCTCGGCCAGGGGGCGCGTGGGCCGGGTGTGGCGTTCGGCGAAGGTCAGGAGTTTGAGGGTGAGCGTCTCGTCCGAGGTGTGCAGGGCGAGTTGGGTGGCGGCGTCCGCGAGGTGTTCGTCCACCGGCAGCGAGCCGGGGGCGTCGAGGAGAAGGCCGAGGCGGGTGAGCAGGTCGGTGTCGTCGTCCCTGGCCAGGGTCAGCGCCTCGACCAGGTCGCGGGCGTCGCCCTGGGCCGAGAAGCGGTCGAGCAGTGCCATGGAGAGCGATCGCTGGGCGGGCCCGTGATCTCCGGAGATCTTCAGGGCCAGCTCGACGCCCTGGCGGGCGGTCAGCACGGCGTCGTTCAGGTCGGCGGCGCGCAGTTCCTCGGCGTACGGGTCCTCGTCGGGATCGCGTAGGCCGGCGCGCCGGCGGTGCACCTCGGAGAGGAGGGCGTACGCCTCGGCGCGCAGCGGGAGGCGCTCGGTGGCGGACAGGGCCGTGCGGAGGGCGGTGATGGCCTCGTCGGCCGTCCGCGGGGTGAGGCGGACGGCCAAGGCGCGGGCGAGGAGCAGCAGGACTTCCGGGCGTGCCGGGTGCGTGTCCGGGTACGCGGCCAGCGCCGCGCGCGCCGTGCTGACCGGCTCGGCCGGGGAGCCCCCGGTGACGGCGGCGCGTTCGAGCAGGGCGGCGGCCAGGTCGGTCAGGACGGCGGCGCGGTCGTGGTGGCCCGGCGGAGCCAGGTGGGCGGTCTCGCGCATGGCGTCGACGGCCACGTCCAGATCGGCGAGGTCCCCGCTCACCTGGTAGCGGCGCCACCGCCGCCGCCCCAGCAGGGCGAGCCGGACGAGCGGGTCAGCGCCGAGCCGACGCGCCATCTCGCCGGCGGCTCCCCCCAGGACCTTCTCGTCGGACCCGGTGTCCCGAGCCGGCTCGCCGGCGGCCGCCGCCGGCTCCTTCGCGCGGTCCCCCTGCGGCTCGGTCGCCTCGTCGCCGCGCAAGGCTTCCAGCATTTCGCGGGCGGCCTCCAGGGAGCGTTCGTCGCCGGTGACCACGTACCACTCGATGAGCCCGGCCGCGTACGGCTCCAGCACGCCGGGGTGGGCCCAGCGTTCGTGGCCGAAGTCCAGCGCGCACTGGGCCGCCCTGATGAACGACAGCAGGTCGTCGTCGAGGCACGACGCCGCCGCGCGGGCGTGGGCGAGGGTGACCAGGGACAGCAGGGCGTGGGAGCGTTCGCGGGTGGCGGGGTCGGTCTCGGCGGCGGCGAGGTAGGCCCTGACCAGGTCGTCGTCACCGGGGGCGGACAGGGCGAGGGCGGCGGCCAGCTCGCCAGCACCGGCGGGCTCCGCGGGGGCGCAGAGCGCGGCCCGGAACAGCAGGTGGACGGCGTCGTCGATGAGGTCGCGGGCGCTCGTCCGCTCGTACAGGCGCATCAGGGCGCCGCCGAGCAGGGCGAGGGCGCCGGAGGTCCAGGAGGCGTCGGCGGGCTGCTGTAACAGGACGCCGGCCAGGCGGTCGGCGGCGTCCACCGTGGGGCGGGCGACGGCGCGGCGGATGAGGGCGTGGACGAGGAGGCCGACGTGCCGGTACGCGGCCGGGTCCACGTGCCGGAACACCTCCTCCACCAGGCCGGCCCAGGTGTCGGCGGAGTCGCCGGGCGGCACGGTGGTGCCGCGCAGTTTGTCCGGCAGGCGTCCGGGGTCGAGCACGGCCACGGCGGCGAAGAAGGCACCGGCGACGGCGGCGTCGTGGGCAGCGTCGTGGGCGGGGTCCTGGGCGGGGTCGTGGCCGGCGTCCCGGGTGGTCTGCTGGTCGAGGCGGTAGCGGGCCAGGTGGAGCATGCCGATGAGGCGCCAGACGGCGGCGTCGGAGCGGTCGCCGGCGCAGGCCAGCATCGCCTGCTCCGCTTCGGACAGCGCCGCGGGATCCCGGATCAGGGCGGGATCGGCGGCCTGCTCGAACCGCGCGATGCGGGCGGCGAGCGCCTCGGCCGGATCGGTCATGCGCACAGGCTCTCACCAGGCGCGCCCGCGCGTACAGGACCGCCACCCGCAGTGCTGATCTACGGGCGCCGGCTCGACGATGGAGACGACGGGCATGGGGACGTCGAAGCGCGCCGGTCGCCGCCGTTCCCGGCCTGCCAGATCGCCTGGATGGGGACTGTAACCGCTCTCACAGCGGTACGGTGTCAGCGCTGACAGGCCATGCCGTGTGCCAGGCGACGCAACTTCTCGTACAGACCCCGTGGAGTGGCGGTGACGTCACGCCCGTCCTGGGTAGGTCGGCAGCATGCTCTTTGGCAAGGAACACGTCCGGCGTTATCAGCAGACCGATGGGGCGGAGGGGCACGAGTGGAACAACACCACCGTCCTCCTGCTGACCACCAAGGGCCGCAACTCGGGCCAGCCCTACACGACGCCGTTGATCTATCAGCGACACGGTGACGACTACCTGGTCGTGGCCTCGTACGGCGGGGCGCCCGACCACCCCGACTGGTACAAGAACCTCGTGGCCCATCCCGACGTCGAAGTGCAGGTGAAGGGCGAGAAGTTCAAGGCCACGGCCCGTACGGCCGGCGACGAGGAGAAGCCGGAGCTGTGGGCCGTGATGGCCAGGGCGTGGCCCGACTACGACAACTACCAGCACAAGACCGACCGGCGCATCCCGGTGGTGGTCCTGCAACCCGTCCGCTGAGCCGCCGCCGGCTGCTGCAACGCTACGGCTGTTCCGTTCGCGGGGCGCCGGTCGCGATCATCAGGGCCTCGTCGGGTTCCGGGCGCCGGCTGTGCGGCGAGGCGGGCGCACCGGGCCCGCCTCAGGCGCCCGCCTCAGGCGCCCGCCGCCAGGTGCTCGCCTCAGGTGCGCAGGCCGGCGTACAGGTCCATGGTGCGGTGGGCGATGCGTTCCCAGGAGAAGTGTTCGATGGCGCGGGCGCGGCCGGCCTCGCCCATC
>DASUCK010000448.1:0-10116 GCA_036276095.1 Nonomuraea sp.
GCGGTGAGGGCCTCCTGGGCTTCGTACAGGCGGAGGGTGGCGGCGGCCGGGCCGAGCTCCTTGGCCGAGTCGGAGTAGCCGAGCATGATCTCCATGCGCCGGCCGGTGGCCGCCAGCCGCTCCCTGACTTCGGGGATCTCCAGCATGCCGGTCAGCACGCCCGGGGAGTTGGCCAGGTCTCGGCCCGACTCGAACAGCGGCACCACGTCGAGCACCGGCGCGCGCCGGCCGAGCGCGTGGCGGGCCAGCTCGTACACGGCCGCGACGTCGCCGGCCGAGCGGGTGAAGGAGACGACGTAGCGGGAGCAGGCGGTGACGCCGTACCGCTCCTGGATCCAGCCGATCACCCGGAACGTGGCCAGGACCTCTTCGGTGCGCTCCGACGGCTCGCCGCCGGCCCGCAGCTCCTCCAGCGCGGCCGCGTGGACCTGGGAGTGCTGGCGCACCTCCAGCTCGGCCAGGTGGAAGCCGAACGTCTCCACCTGCCAGATGAGGTGCTGGAGCTCCCCGTACGCCTGGCGCGGCGCCGACGCGGCCAGGGAGCCCTGGGCCAGCCGCAGGTCGGCCAGCAGGTCGCCGGGCGAGCGGTAGGCGAGGTCGAGGTCGCGGCGGGCGGTGGCGGCGATGCGGGCGGCGACGTACAGGAGCCACTGCCGGTGGGGCTCGCGGGGCGAGCGGGTGGCCAGCTCGGAGACGACCTCGGAATGGGCGTCGACGGCGGCGGCCAGCGCCGTCCGCAGCTCCGGCGAGCAGGGCGCGAACTGCGCGGACGCGGTGAGCGTGCGGGCGATGCGGTTGCAGGCGGTCTCCAGGGCCGACAGCACGTGGTCGGACTGGATCTGGATCGCCTCGCGGGTCACCCTGGCCGTGACGTTGGGGTTGCCGTCGCGGTCGCCGCCGATCCAGCTGCCGTACCTGATGAACGGCCTGGCCTGCGGCGGACGGGTGCCGGTGGCCGGGTCGAGCGCGGCGTCGAGCGCGCGGTAGACCTGCGGCACCATGCGGAACAGCGTCTCGTCGAAGGCGGCCATGGCGGTGCGCACCTCGTCGAGCGGGTCGAGCTTGGTGGAGCGGAGCTGGGCCGTGCGCCACAGCAGGTCGATCTCCTCCAGGAGGCGCCGCTTGCTCTCGGCCCGCTCGGAGGCCCCGCGGCCGGGGGTGTTGTACTCGGTGAGCTGGGTGCTGATGCGTTGGATGGCGGTGACGACGGCCCGCCGGCGGGCCTCGGTCGGGTGCGCCGTCAGCACCGGATGGAGCTCCAGGCCCTCCAGCAGCTCGGTGACGCGGTCGCGGCCCAGCTCCTGCACGGCCTGCGCCAGCGACTCGCGCTGGACCCGGCCCTCGGCGTCCCGCTCGCGCAGGGTGCGGATGCGGTAATGCTCCTCGGCCAGGTTGGCCAGGTGGAAGTAGCACGTGAACGCGCGGGCGACCTCGACCGCCCGCTCGATCTCCCATGACGCGACCAGCTCGGTGATCACATCGGCGGAGACGTCACCTCTGCGCGCCGCGATGACGGCCTTGCGCAGCCGTTCGACGTCGGCCAGCAGGTCGTCGCCGCCCTGCTCGGCGAGGACCTGGCCGAGCAGCTTGCCGAGCAGCCGCACATCGTGGCGCAGCTCGTCCGGCATCTCGGTGACGGCGGCGCTGCGACGTTCGAGCCCCTGGTCAATCATGCTTCGAAGGGTATCGACTCGCCCAGAACGGCCGTAGACCGGTCTCACCAATTGGACTAGACCACTGGTCAGGAGGCCTTTGAGCCGGCGGCGAGAAGCTCCGGCAGGCGGGCGAAGCCGATCCGCGCGGCCAGGCGCACCGGCTTCCGGCACTGGGTCGACCCCGGCCACCGCCACCTGGGCCGTACCTCTTGAGCAGAGCCTGGGTGCGAACGGCATCCGTCATGGATCCGATCCAGGGGGAGGGGTTAGCCTTGCGCGCATGAGTGCAGCTGCGGACCCTTTGCCGGACGAACCGGACATTCATACGACCGCGGGCAAGATCGCCGACCTCGAACGCCGCCTCGACGAGGCCCTGCACGCCGGATCGGCGGCCGCGGTCGAGAAGCAGCACGCCAAGGGCAAGATGACCGCTCGGGAGCGGGTGCTCGCGCTGCTGGACGAGGGCTCGTTCGTGGAGTTCGACGAGTTCGCCAGGCACCGGTCCACGATCTTCGGGCTGGAGAGGCGGCGGCCGTACGGGGACGGCGTCATCACCGGCCACGGCACGGTCGACGGCCGCCAGGTGTGCGTGTTCTCCCAGGACGTGACGGTGTTCGGCGGCTCGCTCGGCGAGGTCTACGGCGAGAAGATCGTCAAGGTGCTCGACCTGGCGCTCAAGACCGGCTGCCCGATCATCGGCATCAACGAGGGCGGCGGCGCGCGCATCCAGGAGGGCGTGGTCGCGCTCGGCCTCTACGCGGAGATCTTCAAGCGCAACGTGCACGCCTCCGGCGTGATCCCGCAGATCTCCCTCATCATGGGCGCGGCGGCCGGCGGCCACGTCTACTCCCCCGCGCTGACCGATTTCGTGGTCATGGTGGACAAGACCTCGCAGATGTTCATCACCGGCCCCGACGTGATCAAGACGGTGACCGGCGAGGAGGTCACGTTCGAGGAGCTGGGCGGGGCCCACACCCACAACACGAAGTCGGGCGTGGCCCACTACCAGGCGGCCGACGAGGACGACGCGCTCGACTACGTCAAGGCGCTGCTCGGCTACCTGCCCTCCAACAACCTCGACGAGGCCCCGGTGCTGGCCGCGGCCGACGACCTCGGCCCCGACCCCGAGCTGGACGAGCTGATCCCCGACTCGGCGAACCAGCCGTACGACATGCACCGGGTGATCGAGCACGTCGTGGACGACGGCGAGTTCCTGGAGGTGCACGCGCAGTTCGCGCCCAACATCGTGGTCGGGTACGGTCGCGTGGACGGCCAGTCGGTCGGCGTGGTCGCGAACCAGCCCATGCATTTCGCCGGCTGCTTGGATATCGACGCTTCCGAAAAGGCGGCACGTTTTATTCGAACATGCGATGCCTTTAATATTCCGATACTGACATTCGTGGATGTCCCGGGATTCCTCCCCGGCACCGATCAGGAATGGAACGGAATCATCCGCCGCGGCGCCAAGCTCCTCTACGCCTACGCCGAGGCCACCGTCCCGCTGATCACGGTCATCACCCGCAAGGCGTACGGCGGCGCGTACGACGTCATGGGCTCCAAGCACCTCGGCGCGGACGTCAACCTGGCCTGGCCCACCGCGCAGATCGCGGTCATGGGCGCGCAGGGCGCGGTCAACATCCTCTACCGGCGCGAGCTGGCCGCCGCCGCCGACCCCGACGCCGAGCGCGCCAGGCTCGTCACCGAGTACGAGGACACGCTGGCCAACCCGTACATCGCGGCCGAGCGCGGCTACGTGGACGCGGTGATCCGGCCGTCCGAGACCCGCCCCCAGGTCGTCAGGGCGCTCAGGGCGCTGCGGAACAAGCGGGCCACGCTCCCGCCGAAGAAGCATGGGAACATCCCGCTATGACGGCACATCTGCGTATTGTGCGCGGCGACGCCACGCCCGAAGAGATCATCGCATTGGTGACCGCTCTGGCGGCGCACCGGGCTTCACGGCAACAGCCGGAGCCCCCTGCGAGACCCCAGCGACAAACGTGGCAAAACCCAGCTAGAGGTATGCGTAAGCCGGTCCTTCCCGGGAAGTCGGCATGGCGGATGAGCGGCCTACCCTAGATAGATCCTGGGAAACGGGTGTCAAGCTCCCCGGGAGTTGGGACTATCTAGAGAAAGTAGGCGTATATAGTCGGCCGATCAACTAACACTGCGGCCTGGAGGACGACATGGCCATCCCGGACCTCGTGCCGCATCCTGTGGCAGCCAAGTACGCCGTCCTGGTGGATGTGGGTTATCTGTACGCGGCGGCGGGTGAAGTGCTGCTCGGCGCGAAGGAGCGCAAGGAATATCGGGTGGCCGCTGATGAGCTCATCCAGAGTCTACAGAAACATGCAGAGGAACGTATTTCCGGCGAACTTCTGCGGATCTATTGGTATGACGCAGCCCGTGACCGCGTGCCCACCGTCGACCAGCGGGTCATCGCCCAGCTCCCGTGGGTCAAAGTACGACTTGGCAACCTGAACGCCCGTGGCCAGCAGAAAGGCGTGGACGCGCAGATCAGGAGCGATCTGGAGGCGCTGGCGAGACATCATGCGGTCACCGACACCATCCTGCTGGCCGGCGACGAGGACATGGTCCCGGCGGTGGAGGCCGCGCAGGCGTACGGCGTGCGCATCCACCTTTGGGGCGTCGAGCCGCCGTACGGCACCAACCAGGCCGAGCGCCTGGTGTGGGAGTCCGACACCGTGGAAGTGATCTCCGCTGATTTCCTGAGGCCCTTTTTCAGCCGTGCTCCCCAGCCTGTGCCGGTCACCCCGCCCGCCACGCCGTCGCCCGCCCAGGTGTTCGCGGGGCGCGCGCCCGTCAAGCCCCACGCCAAGCCGGGGCAGGTCGCCAAGCTCGGACCGAGCCGGCCCCGGGTCGAGGACGTCGGCGAGCACGTGGCGCAGAAGTGGATCCTCACCCGCGGCCGCGACAACATCCGCGACCTGCTTCCCGGCCCGATCCTGCCGACGGTGATCGACACCGAGCTGCTGATCGAGGCGGAGAAGGAGCTCGGCCACTCGCTGCGGCCCTACCCGGAGGCCCGGGTGTGGCTGCGTGACGGGTTCTGGGCGCGCGTCTACCGCGAGTTCGACCTGGGCGTCGGCGTCTCGTCGAAGTAGCGGCTCCCGTCGGTGCCGGGGCTCCTGGCGGTGCCGGGAGTCTCGGCAGTCCTCATCGTCGGGCGGCTCGGCCAGGCGGAACGGGTGGTCGGGGCCGCTCCGCCGGCACCCGCGAGAATCGATGTCCGATTCCCGCTGGTCACCCGCTCCCACCTGCTGACCTGCAGTTCACGTTCGCGTCCGATTTCCGCCAGTCACCACCTCCGATCAGCGCATACCGTCGGAGACATGGCACCACCACTGGAGCTCGACTTCGACTCGTGCTACCGGGCCGTCGCGGCCAGGGACGCCCGGTTCGACGGCCGCTTCTACACGGCCGTGACGACCACCCGCATCTACTGCCGTCCGATCTGCCCGGCCCGTACGCCGTCGTCCAGGAACGTGCGGTTCTACCGGCACGCGGCGTCCGCCGAGGCCGCCGGGTTCCGCCCGTGCAAGCGGTGCCGTCCCGAGCTCTCGCCCGGCGACCCCGGCTGGGACGTCCGCGGCGACCTGGTCGGGCGCGCGCTGCGGCTGATCGACGACGGCGCGGCCGACGAGCAGGGCGTCGCCGGCCTGGCCAGGCGGCTGCACGTCACCGAGCGGCACCTGCACCGACTGTTCGTGACGGAGCTGGGCGTCGGGCCGCTGGCGGTGGCCAGAACGAAGCGGCTCCTGCTGGCCAAGCAGCTGCTGACCGAGACGGGGCTGCCGGTCACCGAGGTGGCGTTCGCGGCGGGGTTCGGCAGCGTGCGGCAGTTCAACGCGACGATGCGGGAGACGTACGGCTTCACGCCCAGCGAGCTGCGCGCCACCGCCGGGCCGCGGCCCTCCGACGCGACGCTGCGGCTGCGGCTGCACACGCGGCAGCCGTACGACGTGGACGGGGTGTTCGCGTTCCTGGCCTCCCGGGCGATCCCGGGGCTGGAGGTGGCGGACCGCACGTCGTACGCGCGGGCCGTGCCCGGCGGGACGATCACGCTCACGCCGCGCGGCGACCACATCGCCCTGGACGTGTCCGTGGCCGACACCCGCCAGCTCGCCCGCGTCGTGGCCCGCTGCCGCCGGCTCCTCGACCTGGACGCCGACCCGGCCGCCATCGCCGACGTGCTGGGCGACAGCTCGCTCGGGCCTCTGGTGGCCAGGCGTCCCGGGCTGCGGGTGCCGGGGGCGTTCGACGGGTTCGAGCTGGCCGTACGGGCGATCGTGGGGCAGCAGGTGTCGGTGGCGGGCGCGCGTACGCTGCTCGGCCGCCTCGTCGCCCGGACCGCCGCGCCAGAGGGCCTGTTCCCGACGCCCGTCCAGCTCCTGGAGACCGACCTGGCCGGCCTCGGCCTGACCAACCGGCGCGTCGGCACGCTCAGGGACCTGGCCGCGCGCCTCGCCGAGGGCCGCATCGACCTGGACGGCGGCCAGGATCCCGCGGAGGCGGTGGCCGGGCTGCTCGAAGTCCCCGGCATCGGCCCGTGGACGGCCGGCTACATCGCGCTGCGGGCCCTCCGCGACCCCGACGCCTGGCCCACGGGCGACCTCGTGCTCAGGAAACGCATGGCCGCCCTGGGCATTTCCGACGACCACGTGGAGCGGTGGCGGCCCTGGCGGGCCTACGCCGCCCTGCACCTTTGGAGTTCATCATGATCGCTGCTCAGCTCGTCCCGACCCCGATCGGCCCGCTCTCCCTGCTCGCGCGGGAAGGGGTGCTGGTCGCGGCCGGTTTCACCGCCGACCCCAAGGAGATGTTCGTCAGGCTCACGCCCCCGCTGCAGGCCGAGGGCCTGGAGGTCGTGGACGACCTCGGGGCCGCCGCGGAGGCGGCACGGGCGTACATGGCGGGCGACCTGGACGCGCTGGACGCCGTGCCGGTGTCCCAGCCTGGCTCGCCGACCCGTAAGCGCCTGCACACCGCGTTGCGCGAGGTGCGGGCGGGGACGACGGTGTCGTACGCGGAGCTGGCCGAGCGCGCGGGGCTGCCCAGGACGGCGGCCAGGGCGGCGGGCTCGGCCTGCGCCCAGAACCTGATCGCGCCCTTCGTGCCGTGCCACCGGGTGCTGCCCAGCGGCGGGGGTTACGGCGGCTACTACTACGGCGTCCCGGTCAAGGAGTGGCTGCTCGCCCACGAGGGCCGCTAGGGCCGGACGTTGCTCTGGATCTCGCCGACCGGCACGTCCCGGGTGACGTCCAGCTGCACCGGGTCGAACTGGAACGGCACCACGTCGTCCTGCACCTCGATCGGCCACACCGTGGTGATTGTGAGCGTGTACCTCTCCCGCGGCTGGTCGATCGACGAGCGCAGGTAGCGCACGCCGCAGGAGAACGTGCCGCCCTCGGTGTACGGCTTCCCGGCGGCGCCGCAGCCGCTCTCCTCGACCTCGGCGCGCTCCGGCGTCGTGCCGGGGTCGATCTGGATGTCCTGGAGATTGGCGACGAGGGTGACGCTCATGACGCCGGGCAGCTCCGCCGTGACCGTGCGGCGCGGCTGGCCGACGCCTTCGAGCCAGACCCAGGTGGGCAGGTTGACGTAGCTCTTGGCATCGGGATTGAGCTGGACGGTGTGCTCGGGCACGGTCAGCGCGGCCCGCGCGATCTGCGCGAGCTGCTCGATCGTGAGGCCGTTCTGCGGCGTCTGGCCCGGTGGCACGAACACGCCGAACAGGTCGAGGTCGGCCATGCAGGCCACGTGGTGGGGGTCGGCCTCGTTGTACGCGGGGGTCCACCACCGCCCCGGCTTGCCGATCTTGTCCTGGAACTGCTTGATGAACGCCTCGAACCGATCGAGGGCGATCCGCCCGAAATTGGCCGCGTCGCGGCCCTTGCTGAACCGGTCGAGCATCTCCTGGGGGGACGGGCCGGGCTCGTACCAGCAGGGGCGCGGGATGCGATAGCCGTCGCCCCGCCCGCGGCGGGCGCCGTCGCCGCTGATCCTGATGCCGCTGCCCTTCAGGACCGTGAACGCGGTGTTCCCCCGCTGGCCGACCTCGGCCTCGACGTCGCTGGGGGGATCGGCGGGCGCGTTGAGCAGCAGCGGCGCCATGAGCAACGCCGCCATCAGCACTTTCATCGGGGGCACCTTCCTCTGGCGGTGGCATAGAAGCGCAGGCGCCACACGCCGTCGTCACCGCGGCGGACGCCCACACTCTGGGGGTACGGCGCGCGCACCCAGTCGGGTTGCCGATCGGCGGCCTTGCCGGTGCGCGCGGAGACGACCCGGGCCCCGGTCTCGTCCACGCACGCGTCGACCTGGGCGCCCCGGCCCATCCGGGCGACGACGCGCAGGTTGTAGAGCCGGGCGACGCCGCGCATCGTCAACCCCTCGTCGGTGAACCCCCGCACCCACTCGGTGGCCTTGACCGCCGCGTCGAGTTCGAGCTCGGCCTGGTACGTCCGCTTCCCCGCGGCGATGGCCTCGCGGGTGCCGACCCACTGGTCGACCATGGGCTTCAGGGCCGGGTCGGGATCGGCCGGCCATTCCACGCGCAGCCGCCAGTCGTCGGAGACCTCGACGGTCTGGGCGCCGGACGGCATCGCCGTGGCGCGCGTGGCGGACGCCACGGGCGGGCTCGCCGTTGCGGTCGCCCCGGGGCTCGTTCCGGGGCTCGTTCCCGGGCCCGCCCCCGTGCTCGCCGCTGTCGCCGCCGCCTCCCCCGGCGTGTACGGGCGTTCGGCCGGGCCGCAGCCCGCCACCGCGAGCAGGGCCAGCGTCATCGCTGTGCGCCTCATGCCGACGACTCCCTCACGACGTGGATGCGCCACGTGGGCAGCAGTTCCTCGATCAGCGCCTCGGTCTCGGGGGCGAGCCCGCCGCCGTACGGGTGGGAGGCCGCCCTCCTGGTCAGCCCCTCGACCACGGCGCGCAGGCGGACGAGGTCCCCGGTCGCGTGCGTGGCCCGCAGCAGGTCGCGCCACAGCCCCTCGTCGTCGACGGCCAGCAGCAGCGCGGCGCGCACGGCGGCCACCGCCGCGTCCGGCTGCCCCTGGGCCAGGCGGATCTCGCAGAGCTCGCGGGCCGCGTCGGCGACCGCGGCGTTGACGTCGTACTCGAGGTCCTCCGCGGCCAGCCAGGCGTACCTGCCGGGCGGGCGGCCGGCCAGCAGCGGACCCCTGACCAGGCCGAGCGCCTTCTCCAGCAGGATGGCCCCCGCCGTCTGGTCGCCCTGCGCGCGGCGGACGAGCTCGCGGACCAGCGCCCAGTCCGTACGCACCTCGGGCCCCAGCCGCAGCCGGCCGACCTCGTCCGTGAGCAGGTGGCGCGGGCCCAGCCATTCGGCGACCCTGGCGATGGTGGCGTCCCTGACCATGTCCTGGACGCCGCGCGGCCACAGCACCCCGCCGAGCACCACAGGATGCACGCCGCCGGGATGCGTGGCCAGGTAGATCAGCAACTCGGTGGCCAGCGCCAGCCGGCCCTCCTCCAGCGGGGCGAGCCCGGCCACCTCGACGGGGCCGAGCATCCGGACCTCGACGGCGGGCGGCTGCAGGCCGGACAGCGGCTCGGCCGCCGTGATCGGCTCGCCCTCCATGCGCCCCGCGGTGCGGAACAGCTCGACGAGCGCCCGGTAGTGGCGACGGGGCAGCAGCTGGGCGTCCACCTCGAAGCCCAGCTCGGCGATCCTGGCCTGCCCGGCGTCGCTGATCTCCAGCGTCCAGGTGGCGTGCGGGACGTCGCCCGCCAGGACGTACCCGGCGGTGTCGCGGCGGGCCAGCAGCGCCAGGCGGCGGGCCTCCTCGTGGGTGGGCGCGACCGCGGACAGCAGGAAATGGGCCGCGCGGGAGCCGCCGGCGACGCGGCCGGTCAGCACCTCTTCGCGCGGCGCGGCGTTCGCCTCCAGCTCCGGCAGCACCTCCGCCAGGCTGCCGACGGCGCGTACGCGGTCGGGCGCGATCGCGGTCAGCTCCTCGCCGAAGCCGACGAGGGTGAGGCGCATGCCGTCGGACCACAGGTTGGTGGCCAGCTCGACGGCGATGGCGGCCAGCGCGGCGGTGGACTGCGGGCCGCGTACGTTGATCAGGCCCTGCGCGGCCTCCAGGTCGACGAGGACGCGACCGGCGGCGTTCGTCCCGATGGAGACGAGCCCCGGGTACGGCGCGCCGCCCGGCTGGTCGCCGAGCAGCCTGGCCTCGTGGGTGGGCAGGCGCCAGACCTGGCCACCGTCCTCGGCCGTCCAGGGGGCGGGCGGGTCGGCGTCCGGCGGGTGCACCCACAGATCGAGGGTGCGGGGGGACAGGTGGGCCGCGTACACGGTGGGCGGGGTGCGGTGCCGGGCGGCCAGTTCGGCGCCGAGCAGGCGCAGGCCGACGTCCAGGACGCGGGCGCCGGGCGCGTCGCCGCCCAGCCGGAGCGCGACCTCGGCGTCGGCGGCGTC
>DASUCK010000449.1:0-2495 GCA_036276095.1 Nonomuraea sp.
ATCATGTACAGCCCCCACTGCAGCATGGAGAAGGCCGAGCGACTGCTCGGGCACCGGCCGCGCCACGCCGCGCTGGAGGCCGTCGCCGAGGCCGTCGACTGGCTCGTACGCGCCGGGGTCGTCGCCCGCCACGCCTGACCCCCGGCCCGGGCGGCACCGCCGGGCGCCACGACGAAGGGATCTCCACCGTGCGCAAGGCCATGGCTCCCCTGCTCCTCACGATCCTCGCCGTCTTCTCCGCCCAGCAGCTCCTGACCCCGGTGCTGCCGCCGCTCGCCCGCGAGCTGGAGCTGACCGAGCCCCAGCTCGGCCTGATGATCACGGCGGCGGCCGGGTCGCTCACCCTGGTCAGCCCGCTGTGGGGCCGGGCGATGGGGCGGCTGGGGTTGCGGACGGTGCTGACGCTCGGCCTCGGGCTGGCGGTCGCCGGGCTGGCGGGGTTCGCGGTGACCGTCGCGGCGGGGTTGCACGGGCTGATCCCGGCGCCGGTCACGTTCGCGCTGATGCTCCTCACCAGGAGCGTGGTGTTCGGGATCGGGCTGGCCGCGCTGCCCGTCGCGGCGCTGACCGTGGCCGGCCTGGTCACGACCGGGGAGGCCGACCGCACGCGGGCGACCGGGCTCGTCGGCGCGGCTCAGGGGCTCTCGCTGGTGGTCGGCCCGGCGGGCGGCGGGGCGCTGGCCGCGGTGTCGCTGCCGCTCCCGGTGTACGTGTCGCCGCTGGTGTGCGCGTCGCTGGCGGTGTGGGTGCTGCCGGCCGTGCGCCGCGAGCCGGCCGGGCGGCGGGACGGCGCGGTCGAGGGGCCGCGGCTGCGGTTGCGGGACGCCCGGTTGTGGCCGCTGCTCGCGATCGGGTTCTGCGTGTTCCTGTCGCTGGGGCTCGTCCAGGTGGTCCTGGGGTTCCTGATCGCCGACCGGTTCCAGGTGGATCCGCAGGCCACGGCGGGCGGCGTGGGCGCGGCCCTGGCCGTGGCCGGGGTGGTGATGGTCGGCGTGCAGGGAATTCTGGTGCCGGTGCTCGGGTGGCGGCCGCTCCGGCTGATCCGGGTGGGCGCGCCGCTGGCGATGGCCGCGTACGCGCTGCTCGCCGTCGCCCCCGGCCTGTGGCTGGTCGTCGTGGCGTTCGCGGTGCTCGGGGTGGGGCTCGGGCTGTGCATGCCGGGCGTGGTGGCGGCGCCGGGCCTGCTGGTCGGGCCCGAGCGGCAGGGCGCGGTGTCCGGGCTGGTCAACTCGGTCATCGGGACGACGTTCGTGGCCGGCCCCGTCCTGTCGACCGTCCTGTACGAGCTCGCCCCGGTGATCCCGGTCCTGGCCGCGTTCGGAGCCGCGACGGCGGCCCTGGCGCTCGCGTGGCTGTCACCCGCCGCGCACCACGCCAGGGCCGCCGCCAGGGCCGCGAAAGCCGCGGCCACTCCCTGAAACGGCCATCCCTGAAGGGGTCACCCGGTCAGCGGGCCGAACTCCTTCCGGGTGTCGATCACGTCGCCGAACAGCTCCCACCGCTCGCCCTTGAACCTCATGAGCTGCATCGACTCGATCGGGAACGCGTCGCCCTGGCCGGTGTTGAGGGTCACCCCGGGCAGCAGCATGTCGACCTGCACGTTCCGCAGGTTCCGTACGGCGTCGCGCAGCCCCTCACGGGTGGGGCACGTGGCCGCGTCCATGGCCTTGTGGAAGCTGTTCGCCACGGCCCAGCCGAACGTGTGGTACGGGATGTTCGGGTCGGCGCCGGGCGCGTACTGCTGCATCTTCTGCTTGTACAGCATCATCTCCGGGTCGTTCGCCCACGTCGGGTCGTTCGGGTCCTTGTAGTACGAGCTGGACACGACGCCCTGGACGTTCTCGAAGCCGACGGGCTTGAGCACGGTGATCGAGGCGGCCACGTTGTTGACGATGTGCAGCGGGTTCCAGTCGGCGTTCTTGGCGTCGGCGGCCAGCGCCTGCGAGCCGAACTTCGGCGTGGTGACGTTGAGGAGGACGTCGGCCTTCGACTCGGCCAGGTTGCGCATCTGCGGGTCGACGCTGGGGTCGGACACCTCGTAGCTCTGCTCGGCCACGACCTGGACCTGGGTGCCCTCGATGGCCCGCTTGAACCCGTTGAGGAGGTCCTTGCCGAAGTCGTCGTTCTGGAAGAGGACGGCGACCTTGGCCTGCGGCTTCTCGGTCTTCAGGTATTGGGCGTAGACGCGGGCCTCGGAGACGTAGTTGGGCTGCCAGCCGATGGTCCAGGGATGCTCGGTGTTGGTGCCCCACTGGGAGGCGCCGGTGGCGACGAAGACCTGCGGCACCTTGCGCTGGTTGGTGTAGTCCCAGGTGGCCGTGGTGGACGGCGTGCCGAGCGTCTGGAACAGCGCGAACACCTGGTCCTGCTCGACCAGCCGGCGGGCCTCCTCGACGGCCTTGGGCGGCTGGTAGCCGTCGTCGCGGACGACGAACTCGACCTTGCGCCCGCCGATGCCGCCCTTCTCCGCGTTGACGTAGTCGAAGTACGCCTTG
>DASUCK010000450.1:0-13490 GCA_036276095.1 Nonomuraea sp.
CTTGCCGGTCGGGATGACGAGCTTGCGGGCGATATCTGACACGGCCACACCGCGCTCGCGCAACGACCGGGCGTAGGCGAGCATGTCGTCGTCGAACACCTTCGGCCGCCCACCATGGCGGCCGCGCTCGCGGGCCGAGCCCTGGCCTGCTGCCAGCACATCCTGCAGGAGCCCCGTTCCAGCGCGACCGTCCGGCTGCACCCGGCGCATTCGCCCTCGCTGCCTGGGTAACAGTGTCGAAGCACCGTGCAGGACGAGCATCGGCGAGCGCCGAGGACTCCCCAGGCCAGGCAGTCCGTGCAGCTTTGCGGACCATGCAGACTCCGTCGCGGCGGCATGTCACGCAGGCGGCGGCGAACGACTGTCCTTCCGCTTCGAAACCACGTCGGACAGCGATGTGATCTGACCGGCGCACCGGGATGAGGGACCATTCTGGGTAAGACGGCTCCTGTGAAAGTTGCGAAAATCACTCCTCAATCCTTTATGTTTGAGGCACTCGATGGGCATTTCGATCCGACTGGCTCGCTGATCAAACTCACCGTCATGAATGGCATCGCGGAAAAGTCGACAGGGTATGGGGACTGGCTTTGGCTGAATGCCAAGGCGTGGGGCCCAACGGAGGGGTTCCACAACCCAATAATCTCATGGCTTCCTAGTCTCATCGCTAAGGACAGCCGGGTCAGATTTCAAAGGAACATCGCCCAGTGGATGCCCTGTAACCTCTAGGGAGCGGAATCGATCAATGGTGGTCACATGAGGCGGGACGTGATTCGGCGCATAAGAGAAGGTATGATTACCGGATGAAGCTGGCGGTTTCACGATCATGGTTCTGTCGTACGTCCCCTTCCAGCCAGACAGCGGTGGAGGAAGGCTTGGCGGCCACGCACATCCTCGACTGGACGCATCCGCGAGTAATGAGGTTGGCGACCGAAGCCAGGGGCGCGAGCGACGAGGATCCCCGTAATCGCTTGATCACGGCTCACCGGCTCGTCGCCACACGTGCGCGGCCGGTCTACGCGATGAACGAAAAGCAGCCTGTCTCTAGACGCTTGCCCTGGGCCGTGGATCCTGCAGTCAGCGACTGGCACTTCTGGAAGCCCTGGCGCGCGCCTGCGGGATCGCCACCCGAGTCAGAGGATTGCTGATAGCTGGACGTTTTGGAATCCGCGGTTCCCCCGGCTGCGCTGGTTCATTTCCCGGTAGGTGGTACTCGCTTGGCCGGAGAAATATTAGGTCAGGCGGGGTGTAGGGTGGTAGGGCTTTTGGGCTCGAACCGGGAACCTACGGATTAAAATTCGCACGACTTTATGTCATCCCATGCCGCAGCGTACAGTATTGTATTGCTCCGCCCGCAAATGTCGCTTTCAAGATGTCCAAGAATGCCGCCCGGTGCTGGCCCGTGTCGCGGGCCGAAGAGCATCCACCGAGCATGTAATCATGGCGTCGGTAGCGGCACCCGATGCTGATTAGATGGCCTTGACCATTCAATGTGGGCTGTGAATGCGTCTTTGGGCTCGATCTCAAGCTGCCCGCTCATGGCCTTGCTCGGCACCGTGAGCAGGTTCACCGTCGACATGTTAGGTGCAAGCTCTGGGCCATGCGGCTTCTTTGCGTGTGAGGCTCCTTGGGTGGCTCGCGCGGCCACGCCTGCTGGTCTGCGAGCCAGGATGGATGTAGCCGCACCCATCCTGGATTGGCTCGCGGCCATGAGGCGCGGCCACCCGCCGTTGTGTCCGTAATTCAGCGGACACGTAGGTCCTTCGGTCGCTAGAGTTGAAACCGTTGCGGAATCCCGTCCGCCTGGGGAATTGAGGAGCACTGATGTCTACAACGATGACCGGAGCTTCCGTTCGCCCCTTGGTGACCGCAGTCGCAGGCTTGTAACGCCGCGCGTGTAGCAGCAAAGTCAGCACACATCCCGGTCGCCCGGGGCGAGGTGACACGTGTCACCAACCCTTGGCGCTGTTTGGCGTCTCCGCTCGCCCTTCCGGGAGTTCTGCTGTGTCCGCTCGTTATTCGTCACTGCTCCGTGTACGTGTCCTGATCGAACGCCTGATCGCTGCCCCGTTCGGCAGGAAACCTCAACGGTCGAGGTCAGATCCGCCTGCTCCGAACTCCGCTGATCAGACTGTCAACCGGAATGTCCGCCTGCTGAGCTGGTTCAACTTCTTCGGCGACTTCCGCATGTACGGGCCGCTAATGGTCATCTACTTCGCGCAAGCCACCGGCTCGTACACCGCTGCCGCCAGCCTCCTGGCGGTGAAGATGCTGTCTTCGGCAGCGTTCGAAGTCCCTACCGGGGTGCTCTCCGACCGCCTCGGCCGACGCGGCACGATGATCGCCGGTGCCGTCGTCATGGTGGCCGCCCATCTCGGGTACGCCGGCGCTTCGGGCTACGGCCTCCTCCTGGCAGCTGTTGTGCTGGAGGGATTGGCGGCCTCACTGTGGAGCGGCAACAACGAGTCTCTGCTCTACGACACGTTGCTCGAAGCCCACCGGGAGCAGGAGTTCCCCCGGCACTCGGGCCGGGTCAACTCGATGTTCCAGATCGCGCTCGCACTGGCGGCAGCCATGGGTGGCGTGGTCGCCGACGCGTGGTCGCTACGTGTGGTGGTCGTGCTGTCGGTCGTGCCGCAGGTGCTGTGCGTGCTCGTCGCCTTGCGGGTCCGTGAACCCAGGGTGCACGGCCCGCTGGAATCGAACGTGCTGGTGCATCTCGGATCGGCCCTGCGCGGCATCCGCCGTAATCCGGTGCTCCGCCGGATGACTCTGGTGTCGGCGCTTCGCTACAGCAGCGAAAGCGCGGCCCAGTTGTCGCCTGTTTTCGTCGCAGGGCTGTGGCCACTCTGGGCGCTGGGCCTGTGGCGCACCTTCGGCCATGGTGTGGCCTTCGTCGGCTTCCGCATCAGTGGTTGGGTGATCGGCCGGGTGGGCGCGGCCCGCGCTCTGCTGTTCGGTGAGCTGTTCGACAACGTGGCGAACTTCGTGGCGCTGGTCAAGCCGACGGTATTGTCGCCCGTGCTGCTTGGCTCACCGGCCTACGGCATGTCGACAATCGCCCAGCAGACATTGCTGCAGCGCGAGTTCACCGACCGGGAACGCGCGACAATGGGTTCACTTGCGTCGCTGCTCGGCCGCGTGCTCTACGCACTCGTCGCCCTGGGAGCCGGCCTGGTGGCAGATTGTTGGGGCATCGTTCCGGCGTTGCTCGCCATCCAGGCGGTAGTGCTGATCGCACTTCCGCTCGCCTGGTGGGTGCACGCGCGCGCTTCTTCGCTCCCCGCGGGCGCTGGGACGGTGACGGGATAAGCACCTTGGGCCTTCCCCACGGAAGTGGACACGCGTTGGGGTGGGTCATGCGGCCAGGGTCAGGCTACTCGATCTTCGCTGGTGTAGCTGCTCGTAGGCGAGGGGGCTGAGGTACCCGTTGGCCGAATGCCTTGTGCGGGTGTTGTCGCGGGTCAGCCATCGGAAGACCGTGCGTCGGCAGGTGGCGGCGTCGCCGTGGTGGGGTGCGCCTTGGCGCGTTTCGCGTTTGAGGGAGGACACCCCCCAAGACTGGTCCCGGCTGGTCGCCTGGATCTCACCTGAGGAGAAGAAGGCGCTGAAGCACGTCGCCGTTGACGCCGGGGTGTCCGTCGCCGATCTCGTCCGGGCTTTGGCCGGCGGATTGGCCGGGGGAGCCCTCACGCATGAGGAACTACTCGGCCACGTCCGGAAGGGGAGGCACGTAATGGAGAAGATCCCGACGCTCTTCGAGCGCGACGACTGGTTCCGGGTGGTCGACCGACCCCGGGCCGATTGCACCTGGGTCTTCGACGGCGAGGGGATGGGGACCGAGAAGCTCGACGGCACCAACGTCCGTCTCACGGTGCGTTCGGGCCAGATCGTCCGAGTGGAAAAGCGACGCAACCCGAGCAAGGCTCAGAAGCAGCAGGGGATCGTGGACGGCTGGTACGTCGACACCGCGGAAGATTCCGCCGAAGACAGGTGGATCCTCGAGGCGGCCCGCAACACCGACGTCTCCGGCTGGCCGGACGGTGAGCACTCCTGCGAAGCGCTCGGCCCCCGCATCCAGGGCAACCCGCTGAAACTCGAAGAGCATCGGTGCGTCCCGTTCAACCTGCAGGTGCCGACCTATGAGGACGTGCCCCGCAGCTATGGGGACCTGCAGGATTTCCTCGCCGCGTTGGACAGCAAGTTCGCCCCCGGACATCTCGCCGAAGGGATCGTCTTCCACCACCCCGACGGCCGCCGCGCCAAAATCAAGCGTAAAGACTTTCCCCGCAGCGCCTAACCTTTCAATTCTCGACGTCGACTCCCGCCATATCGGGCCACCGTCGCCCCGCAGGGTCACGGCCTCTCAAGCGCCCGGTGGATAGTGCCGCGGCCGACACCGAACGCCTTGGTGCCGCGGCACTCATCGTGGTCCTGGAACCACCACGCGTACCCGTCTCCCCCGAGGTCACGGTCCTCGTCCCGCTGCCGACGCGAACGCGATGGCAGGTCAAACGGGTCGCGGCACTTCCCGGCGACCCGATCCCCCCACCGGCGGGGGAGGCGGCGGGCACCTTGCGGAACGTCCCCGACGGCACGCTGATCGTCCTCGGCGACAACACCGCGCGGGCGGACGACCCGCAGCAGCACGCCGCCGGCCTGGCAGGGATGGGCCGCCTGCCCACTTGCAGGAAGGGGTGCGCGGTCGCGCCGCGCACCGGCCGTGCTGTCGGATCGCTGACGACCGGACGTCCCAAAAGTCCTTCAAAAGAATTCCGCGTGGTGGTGTCGGATCGGGGCGGTGGTGTTCGTAGCAGGGGTAGTCCGCCCACAAGGGGCGGCGCCCAGACGAAGGAACATCGATCATGAAGCTGACGACCATGACTCAGGTCACCATCGATGGGGTGATGCAGGGAAACGGCGCCGCGTCGGATGACCGCAGGAACGGATTCGAGCGCGGCGGATGGGCCCGGGGGAAGGGCGACGACGAGACCAGGACGTACATCACGCGGACCTACCAGCGCGCGGAGGCGTTCCTGTTCGGCCGGCACACCTATGAGCTGTTCGCCGGCTCCTGGGGGTCAATCGACCAGATGCGCGCGCATCCCATCGGCGTGGCCTTGAACGAGGCCCCCAAGTACGTAGCCTCGACCACGCTCACCGCGCCTCACTGGGAGGACACGACCATTCTCCGCGGCGACCCCGCGGCGGCCATCCGTGAGCTGAAGGCGAAGCCCGGGGGTGAGCTTCAGGTGCACGGCAGTGGCATCCTGACCCAGTGGCTGCTGGAGAACGACCTGGTCGACGAGATGATTCTGATCGTGATCCCGGTGATCGTGGGCCAGGGCGCGAGACTGTTCCCGGAGAACGGCCCGGATCTCGCTCTCGACGTGGTCGAGTCACGGGTCGACTCGAAGGGCGTGACGATCCAGGTCTACCGGCCAGCCGGGCGCCCGCACTACACAACGGCCTGAGCTCCCTACTCCCAAACGCTGTCCTGACACCACAGGAGATACTCGTCAGATGCGATACCTGATTTCCGTGATCCATGACAAGGGCGATCCCGGCAGCACGGACAGGCGGCCTGCCATCAGCGCGTTCAACGAACGACTGATCGCCGAGGGCCACTGGGTCTTCTCGGGCGGACTCGCGGACACCGACGCGGCCACGGTCGTCGACAACCGGGGCGAGCAGGCGGTGTTCAGCGACGGGCCTTTTGTGGAGTCCAAGGAGTACCTCGCCGGCGTCTGGGTGTGGGAGGCCCCCGATCTGGATGTCGCGCTCAAGCTCGCCGCCGAGGCGTCGAAGGTCTGCGATCGGAAGGTCGAGGTGCGGCCGTTCCTGTGAGCGACGTCGAGGAGGCGATCACCCGGGTCTACCACGACGAGTGGGCGCGGGTGGTGGCCGCCCTGACCAGGCGCTTCGGTGACCTCGACATCGCCGAGGAGGCGGCGGCCGAGGCGTTCTCGACCGCCGTGGAGCGGTGGCCGGCCGACGGCGTGCCACCCAATCCCGGCGCCTGGCTGACCACGACCGCCAACCGCAAGGCCATCGACCGGATCCGGCGTGAGAACAAGCGCGACGACAAGCACAGGGAGGCTCAGATCACCTACGACGACCCGCCCGAGCCTGTTGGCGCCATCGACGACGACCGGCTGCGGCTGATCTTCACCTGCTGCCACCCCGCGCTGGCGATGGAGACCCGCGTGGCGCTGACCCTGCGCATGGTCGGCGGTCTGACCGTGCCCGAGATCGCCCGCGCTTTCCTGGTGCAGGGAACCACCATGGAGCGGCGCATCACCCGCGCGAAAGCCAAGATCAAGGCGGCTCGCATCCCCTACCGCGTGCCGTCCGCCGACGATCTGCCCGCTCGCGTCTCCGGCGTCCTGGCCGTCCTCTACCTCGTCTACAACGAGGGTTACCTGGCCACCGGCCCCGACGCCGATCCCGTACGCCACGACCTCACCGCCGAGGCGATCCGGCTCACGCGCCTGATCCGTTCCCTCCTGCCGGCCGACGGTGAGGTGGCCGGGTTGCTGGCGCTGATGCTGCTCACCGAGGCCCGCCGTACGGCCCGGGTCTCGGCCAGCGGCGAACTGGTCCCCTTGGCCGAGCAGGACCGCGGCGCCTGGGACGCGGAACTGATCGCCGAAGGTCACCGGCTGGTGCGCGAGCGCCTGGCCGCTGCCGCTGCCGGGGTGGCTCCGGGTCGCTACCAGATCCTCGCGGCGATCAACGCCGTGCACACGTCCGCCCGCGACATCCGCGACACCGACTGGTCGCAGGTCCTCGCCCTCTACGACCAGCTCGTCCGCCTCGACCCCTCGCCGATCATCGCCCTCAACCGGGCCATCGCGGTCGCCGAGCTCGACGGCCCACAAGTGGCCCTGGCGGCCGTCGACCGTCTTGAGGACAAGCTGGCCGGCTATCACGCCTACCATGCGACCCGCGCCGACCTGCTGCGCCGGCTGGGCCACAGTCAGCAGGCGCGCGCCGCCTACGACAAAGCCATCGCGCTCGCGGGCAACACCGCCGAGACGGCCTACCTGACCGGCCGCCGCGACCAGTTGAGGTAGCCGGGACCCCACCGACCCGGCACGCCGTGGGGATTACGGCCAGTATGAGGCCGCCTGCGGGGCGGCGGCCGCGATGGCGGCGCCATCGAGTTCGCCGCTGCTCAGTTCGATCCCGCCGACGGGCCACTCCCTGGCGAGTTCGACGATTTCGACGGCGGTGTCGGATCGGGTCAGTGGTGTTCGTAGTACCGATGAAAGGCCCCCAGGAGGGGCGCCCGTACGGAACCGAGAAGGACGTTCCTCATGACTACCTTGACGGAGCCGGGCACGGTCACCACACGCCGCTCCAGCCGCCTGATGTGGGCGATCCTGGGGCTGGTGCTGCTCGCCGACGCCCTCGACGTGATCGATGCGACCATCACCAACATCGCCGCCCCCACCATCGCCCGTGAGCTCAACGGCGGCGAGAGCCTGATCAAGTGGCTGGGACCGGCGTACATGCTCGCCATGGGTGTCCTGCTCGTGGTCGGCGGCCGGCTGGGTGACAAGTTCGGCCAACGCCGGCTTTTCCTGATCGGCATGAGCGGCTTCACCCTGGCTTCGGCGGTCGCCGGGTTCTCACCCAACCCGGCCCTGCTCATCGTCGCCCGGATTGCTCAGGGAGCGTTCGGGGCCCTCCTCATCCCACAAGGCATGGCGATCATGACGAAGGCGTTCAGCCGCGACATGCTCGCCAAGGCGTTCGGGCTGTTCGGCCCGGTTCTCGGTCTCTCGAGTGTCGGGGGCCCGGTCCTGGCCGGATTCATCATCAGCGCTGACCTGTTCGGTCTGTCCTGGCGCCCGATCTTCCTCGCGAACATCATCCTAGGCGGTATCGGGCTGGTCACAGCCGCCAAGATCCTTCCGCGTGACGACGAGGGCGACCGGTCCACCGTAGTCGACGGTTGGGGCTCCGGCTTGCTTGCCGCAGCCATGATCGGGCTGCTGTACGGCCTGATCGAGGGCTCGACCAACGGCTGGAGCGCCGTCCCCGTCGCCTCGATCACCGTCGGCGTCCTGTTCTTCGCTGCCTTCGCCTACCGCCAGCGCACCGCACCCCACCCGCTCATCAAGCCCTCCCTCTTGCAGAACCGCGGTTTCACCTCCGGAATGCTCGTGGGCCTGGCCGTCTTCGCCGCCGGCACCGGCCTGATCTTCGTGCTGTCGCTGTTCATGCAGGAGGGGTTGCACGCCAGCCCGCGGGATGCCTCGCTCGGCCTGGTGCCGCTCACCCTGGGCCTCATCACCGCCGGGTTCGCCGCCATGGGTGGCCTGGTGACCAAGCTCGGTCGCAGACTCGTCTTCATCGGCCTCGCCGTCGACCTCGCCGGTTGCGGTTGGGTTCTGGCCCTCGTCCTTCACTCCGGGACGAACGTCAGCCTGTGGGCGCTGGCCCCGGCGTTGTTCGTCATCGGCGTCAGCACCGGCCTCTGCTTCGCCACCATCCCCACCGTTGCTCTCGGCGACGCGAAGCCTGACGAAGCCGGCAGCGCCAGCGGCTCGCTCAGCTCGATCCAGCAGCTCGCTTCAGCGATCGGCTCGGCCGCGGTCACGTCGATCTTCTTCCAAGCCGCAACCTCCGGACTGGCCCATGCGATGAAAGTCACGTTGATCGTCGTTCTGGCCGTCACCGCCCTCAGCCTCCCGATCGTCACCCTGATGCCCCGCCAGGCACCCTCAGAACCCGACCAGTGAGCAGCCTGCCGTGGCGTGGGAGCTCCCCTGCCGGCGCTCCCTTCGACCACTCGTACGATCCGGTACGTCGCCGACGGGCCGCACGCCACCCTGCTCGCCTTGCCGGTGGGGAAGCCGATCTCCTGGTGGAAGCGGTCGCCGACTCGGGCGTTCGGCGTGAGGCACAGATGCCAGCCGCCGCTGCGGACGTATGGGCTGGTGGCGTACCCGTAGGCGGACGAGCCGCACCCCCTGCTGTCGGTGAGCCGCCGGGCCACCTTGTACGCGGCTTCCGGCGCGTCGCGGCCGACGATTCTGAAGTCGCCGGCTTTCCTGCCCGGCTCACCGCCTCCAAGCAGTCGCCCTTGTCCAGGAACCTGGTCGCCGAGATGGAGGCCGCTGTGCCCGGATGACGATCATCCGGGACGGCTCCGCCGCGATTCTGACGATCACACGAGCAGTATGACTGAAACGGGGCAAACATTGCCTGATGCGACACAGCAGGTCCAGCCGTACCTCCCCGTAGGGCTGGACGTGCCGCCAGAACAGCGGCGTCAGTCCGCGCCGGTCGGCGGGCTTGAGCAACGTGGCCCACTCCTGCTCGGCCAGGACGTCCTGCAGCATGAGGGAGTTGATGCCGTACCCGAAGATCGCCAGAATCAGCAGTCCGGCCACGACCTCCGGCTTGGGGCTGGAACTGCCCGCCACCGAGGTGACGGCCTTCAGGCATCCGGTGCGCAGCACCACCCTCCTTGAGCATGTCGATCAGCGGGACCGAGCCCCAGCGCCGGCTCACTTCATTCTTGATCTTGCGCCTGGCCGCCGTCGTGGCCGGCCTGTTGGAGGACCTCGTCATCACCTCCCCGCGCGTGGCCGGCAACTCCCTCGGCGGCTGGGTGGCGCTCGAACTCGCCCACCCGCTCCCGGCTGCCTCCCTGGCCCTGCTGTCCCCGGCCGGGCTGTGGCGCGGGGCCGCGCCGCGCGGCGGCGGCACCCGTGGTCGCAGGCCGCGCTTTCGATGGACGTCTCCTATGGAATGCCCGGTAAATGTCCGCATGGTTGCCTGGTCTGGATCGCCGCCATGGGTCCAAAGTGTTGCGGGGTGTGCCTTGCGGGGGTGAGAAGCAGGGGCGCGCCATGGACTCGCGTGCTCGTACCTCATCGCCCATGCGCATCCTGACGTCTCTCTGAAAGGACAATCCACGCATGACGACAACATTCGCGCGGTCACGTCGCGGAGCGGCCCTCGGACTCGCGCTGGCGCTGACTGCCGCGCTGTCCGCCGGCACGGCCGTTCAGGCGTCGGCCTCCACGTCGGGAGCCGGGTCCACGGCGAGCGCGAGCACGGCCGTCCGCGTCAAGCTGTACGAGTTCGTCACCAAGGACGGTGGCTTCTTCTACACCGCCAACGAGGCGGAAAAGCAGCGCGCCCTCTCCTACGGCTGGAAGATCACGCAAACCCCGATGCACTACCTCGCCAGCGCGCCTTTCCCGGGCAGCAAGCCGCTGTATCGGCTGCGGTGGCTGAAGAAGGCGTCGTACATCATCTCGACCACCACCTCCGAAAGGGACCGGTTGGTGGCCTCCGGCCAGTTCCGGTACGAGGGGCGCCTTGGCCACGCTCCGGCCAGTTCGGCGGCCGGCGGCGACGTGCGGATCTGGCGCCTGTCGGCCCTGAACAAGTGGCGCCTGGCCACCACCGCGCACAAGGACCACATCCTGGCCAACGAACCCGGCTGGCGCCTGGACGGCCCGGTCTTCTTCCAGTTCGCCGGCGCCAGGTGAATACACAGGACGGCCTGAGCGCACAGAATGCCTTCCACCGATTGGCTCGCTGGTCACAGTCTGATCGCCTGTCCGGCGTTCTGCCAGTGCCATGACAGGGCTCCTGGTGGCTGAACCGATCACCACGATCTCACCGTGACCACCAGGAGCTCTCGGCCGTCCTTCCACGCGCCGTCGCCGGCGGCTTCGTCGCCCTGCCCCGGCAGGGAGTCAGGGCGGCGTGGTCACGGGAAGGCTCTCGCCGATGAGCGCGCCGTGGGTGCGATGGACCGTGGCGCGGCGGATCAGCACCCACGGAGCGACGGCGGCGTCCAACTCAGCGATCGAGGAGAAGCCGCGTCCGGCAGCACATGATCGCGCACGAGGTCCACCTGCCGCTCGACGCGCCGGCGACCGGGACGCCTGGCTCGTCTGCTACGCCCCGAACGCCGTGCTCGACGACCCGGTCGGCGGCTCCCCGCTGGATCCTCACGGCGCCTGCTGGGCGACGCCGCCTACCGCCCTTCAGCCGCGTCCGGACACGGCACCGGCATGGCCCTCGTCGGCGCTGGCCACGATGGTCGGGACGGTGACCGTCACCCGGTGCGCCTGGCGCGCCCAGGGGTGCGCAACCTCTGCCCGGCCGACGCCGCTGCCGTGCACCGCCTGCACGGTGCCGGCGATCAGCGTGGACGACAAGGGCATCGCGATGCGCCCCGAGACGCTGCGGCCAGCGACCGCCAAGGCCGCCGCCCGCGCCCGCGCCACTTCCGGACCCGGCTGGCGGCGTGATCGAAGGCGCCTGCCGCCATCTGATCGCCGACAGATTCGACCTCGCCGGGGCACGCTGGGGCCTGGCCGGAGCCGAAGCCGTCCTGAAACTCCGCGCCCGATCGCCAACGGTGATCTCGATGAATACTGGCGTTTTCACCTGGCCCGGCAACACGAACGTGTCCACCAGAGCGGCTACCAGGACGGATACGCCCTCACGGCTTGATCGCTCCAGTCACTGAGGAAGAGCTGCACCCATCGCCGCTTCAGCCGCTGCTGGCAACGCATTCGACTGCGCATGCATAGCAGACAGGAATTTCATCGAAGGGGACCCCATCCAGAACAGCGGCGGCGCACAAACCACACACCCATGCACATGTCAGCTGGTGAGGACTCCGTCCGACCTGTCTGGCAGCGAGCATTGCTCGATGGGCCATGAGCGCCTTGCGAAGGGCGGGATAAAGCTCGGAGAGTTCCTGGCGGAGGGCCCCTCGGAAGACCAGCACCGGTGAAGCATTCGGGTCCGGGAGGAACCGAAGCACGGCGTTCTCTTCGTGCGGCACTAGGCCAGCAGGGCTGATGCCAAGCTCGTTAGCGAGTTCGGCAGCTGTGGGTGAATCGTCGCTGGCGATGGCAGTCAAGCCGCCTGACGATACGCCCACGCGAATGAGAAGGGCAAAGACCTGATCAGAGGTCCCTCTGTTCGCGCCGTGGAGGATGCCTTGCTGCACACTATCAGCAAGGCCTGAACCGGCGAACGTGATCGGGAGCAAGCAGCGGCATGTAATTCGCGAGGATCTCCTCCACGCTGGGGTACTTCGGGATTGATTCCATGTGGTTTACCTCCATCTCCTCAACCCCTGATAATCGTCGATTCTGGTGAATCACGGATGAGTAGGTCCATGCCTAATCCGTATGACGAAGTCAAGCGCGCTCGACCCTTCCGGCCCGGGCTTATGCCTCTACGGAAAGCAGTCGAGGCAACCAAGGTCGCCTACCCCCGGAGATCTTCATGGCCGTTGACGGGCAAGTCGTGACGCTTGCCGGACGATGACCAGCTTGAGCCGGCCCCGGATCCCCGCACCTGGGACCGGCTCGGCCTGCGTATCAGCTATCAGTTAAGCCGGAGACGCGACCTCTGATTCAGCCTCCTACGGAAGGGTGCACGGACCGGCACCGCTTCTCCACACCGTGTCGGAGTAACGAATGTTGGAATACGGCGTTCCGGAGGCCAGCTTGTAGTTGACCTGCGTCTGCGTCATGTACCGGATGCACGCGGAGGCGGGGGAGGCAGCACCCCACGCGCTGATGCTGCCGTTTCTGTTGGACGCTACGGTGCCCCAGTACTCCTTCTTCTCTGCGTAGACGTGCCAGGAGGCCGAGAATTTGTAGAGCCTGGTGATGATGTTCACCCCGTAGACCGGGCCGTAGCAGGATGCGGAACCGGTGGCGACGACCGTGCCGCCGCCGGAGGGCACCCAGGGGGCGATCGCCAGGATGGAGCAATAGGGGGCTGCTGCCTGAGCGGGGGAGACGGAGACAGTGCTGACGAGTGTCGTGAGACCCGCGACAGCGAGCAGCGTACGCATCGGCCTTCCGCGGTGGCGGATAGCCTTGCTTAAGGAACCGGCAGTCATTTTGCTTCTCACTTTCGTGCGGCTGGCCTGCTGCTGTCAGCTTGATCGCAGCCTCTCCTGGTTCCCAGGACGCGACGCGGACTTTTCGCGGACATTAAAGGTTGTCAATCCTCTCAAAGTGTGGAGACGGTCCTATGCCACAGCGGTCCTCAGCAGGACCGTTGATGCTTGCCGCTTCTCGATCATCTGACGCTCGAATGTGACAGGC
This sequence comes from Nonomuraea sp., assembly GCA_036276095.1. Classification (GTDB taxonomy): domain Bacteria; phylum Actinomycetota; class Actinomycetes; order Streptosporangiales; family Streptosporangiaceae; genus Nonomuraea. Next base: position 13,107 of record DASUCK010000450.1, read on the forward strand.
GGCAGCCCGTCGTTGGCACTGTGCCTGCGCGTGATGTTGTAGAAGTCCGCGATCCAGGTCGCGATCTTCAGTCGAGCCTCCGCGCGGGTACGGAACCGGTGCCGGTGCACGAACTCGACCTTCAGGCTGCTGTTGAACGCCTCCGAGGCGGCGTTGTCGAGCGCGCATCCGACCCGGCCCATCGACTGCACCACTCCGTGCTTGCGGCACTCGGCCTGGTAGCGGGCAGCCGTATATTCCGAGCCGCGATCGGAGTGGAAGATCACCCCGTCCACGTCACCACCACGCGTGACCATGGCCATCTGCAGCGAGGCGACCGTCAGCGCCGCGTCATGGTGTTCGGACATGGCGTAGCCGAGAAGCCGTCGCGAGGATAGGTCCTCG
>DASUCK010000451.1:0-35719 GCA_036276095.1 Nonomuraea sp.
AACGCCGCCCCCACCGCGACCAGGTCCACCGCCTGGGACGTCCACGACGGCAACGCCTCCCCGGCCAGCCGGAACGCCACCAGCGCCCCGGCCGCCGCGAACGCCACCCGCCGGCCCGGCCGCACGTCCACCCGCTCCAGCACCCGCGCCGCCCCCGCGAACACCACCGCGGTGACCACCGCGACCGCCCCGACCGCGGGCACCAGGCATCCCCAGTCCGCGCAGCCGACCCCCGCCCACAGCATCCGCACGGTCGCCCACCACAGGACCCCGAGCACCGCCCACACCGCCACCGCCCGCCCCGTACGCCCCGCCATGCCCCCATGCTCCCATCCACCGCGGCTCCGGCACGGGCGAAGAAGACCCGGCACAGCGGTGTGGCCGGAGCCTCAGGAACGGCCGGCGGCCCCTCGCCCCGGACCCCACCGCCCGGACGTCAGGGCAGGAGCTGGGCGCGGCGGTCGTCGGCGGCGGCGGCGGCCGTCCGGCCCAGGGCGCGCAGGGCGATGGCGCGGTTGGCGAACAGGTCGGCCTGCGGGTCCAGCTCGATGGCACGGGTCAGGTCCGCCACCGCGCCCTCCGGGTCCCCGGCCTCGTACCGCAGCACGCCGCGGTTCCCCCACGCCGCCGCCAGGTCCGGTGCGTTCTCCACGGCCCGGTCCAGGGCCGCCCTGGCCTCGGCGAGCCGCCCGGCCCCGGTCTCCAGCTGGCCGAGCACCGTGAGCAGGTGCGGGTTGCCGGGAGACAGTGCCAGGCCGGCCGTGACGTCGGCCCGCGCCTCACCGTCGCGCCCGGCGGCCGCCAGCAGGCCGGCGCGGTTGATGTAGGCGTCCAGGCAGCCGGGGTCGAGCTCGATCACGCGCCGCAGGTCGTCGAGCGCTCCCCCGGCGTCCCCCAGCACCGTACGCAGCTCGGCCCGGTTGTAGTGCGCCTCCGGCAGCGGCGGCCCGACGCGCATGGCGCGCTCGTAGTCGGCGAGCGCCTCATCGTGCTGCCCGAGCTTGAACAGCAGGTTGCCGCGTTCGAGGTAGTAGTCGGGGAAGGAGGGGTCGAGGGCGATCGCGGCCGCGTAGTCCTCCAGCGCCTCCTTGGTGTGGCCGAGCGCGGCGAGCAGCTGGGCCCGGTTGGCCAGCAGCACCATCCGGTGCAGCGGATGGCGTTCGCCCAGCTCGCGGGCCAGTTCCAGGGCCGACTCGACCAGCGACAGAGCCTCGCCGAGCCGCCCGTGCCGCAGCTCGATCAGGGCCAGGCCGTTGCGGTCGAAGCCCAGCTTGAAGGCCCGTTCCGCGGGGTCGGGCAGGAGGCTGGAGATCGCGATGGCCTCGTTGATCCACCGCCGGGCCCGGTCCAGGTCGCGGCGCGCCGGGTCGGGGTGGCGCGCGTCGAGCATGGCGATCCCGTACGCGCCGGCGGCGTGCATCTTCGGGTCCTGGCTGACCGCGCGCACCCGGTCCCACAACGCGCGAGCCTCGGCGGTACGCCCCAGCCCGCCGAGCGCGGTCGCCGTACGCTGGGCGAACCGCCACCATTGCGCGCCGCCCGCCTCGGTCCTCGCCATGCCGCGCTGCCCCAGCTCGACGACGGCGTGCAGAAAGCCCTCCCGCATGGAGCGATCCACCACGGCCCACAACGCGTCGGCGTCCCGCTCGTCCGGCCCCGGCTCCGGCCCGCCCGAATAGAGCAGGATCGTCAGCCGGGCGGGCGAAATCCGCCGCATCATGACGTCGAGCAGCTCCAGGTCCGTCGGGTCGGCCTCGGCCACGTTGCACACGGCCAGCGCCTGCCCGGGCCGCACGGCCTCCCGTACGAACTCGGCGATCCCGTTGGCCAGCCGCAGCGTACGGCGCGGCGCGGGCACCAGGATGCGCTCGTCGTCGGTCAGCGCCGCCTCGATCGTGACCCGCCTGGCCGGGACCACCCCCGCCAGTTCGGGCGCCGCCGCCAGGATCTCGATGTCGTGGGCCTCCACCAGGTCGGGGAACCGTTCGAGAGCCGGCGGCACCAGATGGCGCAGCAGGGCGGCGGCGACGGTGTAGGGGCCGCGTGGCCGCCGATGCGCGTCGATGACCGGCATCAGCGGCCGCGCGGCCCCCCATCGGGCGGGTGGTTCGCCCTCGACCCTGAGGTGGGACCTGACCTCAGTCACCCCTTGTGAATGACGCTGGAGGTCCCGGCGAGCCTTGCGGTACCAGGCTTGCGCACGACGATGCGTTTCATGACATACCTCTCCACTCGGGGTTGCTCCCCAATTATTAGGGCAACCCTACGAATATCAAGGTTCGCGGTGAATAAGTCGGATGAACGAGGATAAAAAGTAGTTGCCGATTGATTGGTTTCTCTAACCTATTTGGAGCGAAACCATCGAGGCAATGCGGACATACGTCCCCGCTTCGACGACTCGTCCATCAGATCGCACAGGCAGCGGCCGAGCAGCGTCACCGACTGGCAGCAGCCCGGCCCCGGCACGTTCCTGGCCCGCACGATGTGCGTGGCCCGCTGGATCAACCGCTCCAGGCTCGGCTCCCCGCCACCCTTCAGCGAGCGCGTGTGCCACGGACACGACCCCACGTCCGCGCAGGCGCTCTTGGCGATGTACGTCGCCGGCTCGGGAACCAGCCGCAGCGGATCGACCCGCTTGATCCGCAGGCTGGCGAGGGTCCTGGCGGCCGTGCGCGAGACCGCGAGCAGGTCGCGTTTGTCGCGTTCGGCCTCCTTACCGAGCACGACCGCCCGGCTCGGCACCGCGAGCAGCATCGCCCCCGCCATCAGCCCGCCGCCGACCAGCATGCTCCACCCCACCTGCTCGTCGAACCAGATCACCGCGATGAGGGCGACCCAGACCGGCTGCGACGACATGAGGATGGCGCTGGGCACCGCGGGCACGTGCGCCTGCCCGTACGAGCGCGCCAGGAACCCGAGCGCGCACGAGACCACCGACAGGTGCGCCAGCAGCGCCCAGTCCGGCGGGCTCGCCGGCAACGTGATCCCGTCACGGGCCCCGAACCCGCCGGTCAGCAGCCCGATGGTGGCGAGCTGGATGACGGTCAGCGCGTACGGATGGAACGCCGCCCCCTTGGACAGCTGGCCGAGCATGAGCGTGTGGCCGGAGTAGAGCGCGGCGGCGAACAGCGTGACCCCGAGCGCGACCACCGACACCTCGTGCTCCTCGACCCCGCGCATCAGCGTGAACGCCGTCATGCCGCCCAGCGCCAGCACCACGCCGGCCCAGACCCGCCGCGGCACCTTCGCGTGGAAGGCGATGAGCGCCATGATCGGGGTGATCACCACGCTGCAGCCCACGGCGAACCCCGACACCGCCGACGGAAGGCTGCCCAGCGCGATGGCCTGCGCGGTCTGCCCGACCCCGAACATGACCCCGAGCACGACCCCGCTGACCCACGTCCCCCGTGGCAGCCCCCGAAGGCAGTGCGGCCGGATGGCGAAGAGCGTCAGAGCCGCGAGCAGGTACCGCTCCCCGAGCAGGTCCTCGACCGGTAACCGATGAATGAGATCTTTCATCAGCGGGAACGCCGACCCCCAAGCGGCGCTGACGAACAACAGAAGCACGGCTCCCAGGAGGGGTCGGGGAGCGGCCACGACTGCCATGGCAGAAGCATCTCACTACTATTTGCAGCCGGAGATGTACAGGGAGCGTCCGGTGAGGTTCCTCTACCACTCGGAGTTAAGACCCTCACCCGCGGGTTCGTACATCCATACCGTGGGAACGACCTACCGGCTAATTACTACATATCCGACGCCGGGCAATTGGCGGCTTCTGCCGGATAAAGTGCCGGACAATGTCACGGCGGAGGCGGCGGGCACGTCACGCCGCCGAAGATCCGCACGCCGGGAGTGCGGGTCATGGACGGAGCCCCAGGAGGGGGGTGGTGGGGCGACCGTACGGGTGAAGCGGGTCAGCGCTCCAGCGGAGCGGGCGGGCCCAGGCGCTTCTCGCCGTAGACGACCGTCAGGTCGCCCACGCGCTCCCTCGACCGCTCACGCCAGCCCTGCCGCTCGTACAGCGCGAGCGCCGCTTCCTGGTTGAGCGTGGTGTCGCCGCGGACCCTGGAGAACCCGAGCTCCACCGCGCGCCGTTCGAGGGCGCGCAGCATCGCCGCGCCGAAGCCGCGACGCTGGAACTCCGGATGCACCCGCAACCGGCAGACCTCGGCCGTCGTGGAGTCGACGGGTTTCAGCCCGCCCATGGCCACGACCCGCGACCCGACTTCGCCCACGAGGAAATCCCCGCCGCAGGCGAGGTAGACCTCCTGGATGCGCGGGAAGTCGTCGTCGTAGTAGACCCCGTCTCCCGGGGCCAGGCCGACCTGCGCGAGGCAGATCCGGTGCAGCCCGAGGATGGTGTCGAGGTCTGACCATCGATAGCGCCGGATCGTCAGCTTCATGCACCGCCCCCTTTCAGTTGGGTCTTGGGCCGTCGCAACGCGGCCCGGAACGCGTCGAGCCCCTCGGCGTTGGCGTCCTTCGACACGATCGCCTGCTCCAGAGCCAGGGCCGGACGCACGATGAAATCGGTCAGGTACTCGTCGCCGACCAGCTTGAGCGCCTTGACGCCGATGGCGACCGCCTCGTCGACGTCGCCGTCGAGCAGCTTGCAGTGAGCCTGGTCGAACCGGATCAGCGTCTGGTCGACGATGTGGTCCTCGTATTTCGCCAGCGCCTGGCCGAGGATGACCTCCGCCTCGATGGTCTCACCGAGCTTGGTGAGCACGTCACCCTGGTAGAAGCAGAGCTGCTTCTCGGTGTAGCCGAAGGCGAGGTCTTCCTGGTCTTCCTCGCGCATGTGGGTGAAGGCGCTCCTGGCCCGGGCCAGCGCCCGCTTGGCCTGGTCGACGACCTCCCGCTTCCGGTCGGCTCCCGACATCATGGCCAGCGCCCTGGCCTCCACGACCGGTGCCATGGCCTGCGCGGGACACGGCGTCGAGCCCGCCAGGTCGCGGCTCTTCTTCGCCAGGTGGAGCGCCTCGCGGGCGTCGCCGAAGTAGAGCGGGATGAGCGACTCGCGGGCGCAGATCCAGGCCCGCAGCGCGCGGTCGCCGGTCTCGTCGGCCGCCGTGCGCCCGGTGCGGAAGAACGACCGGGCCAGCCGATGATCGCCGAGGTTGATCAGGATCATGCCGCTCAGCCCGGACAGCTGCGCGGCCATCCGGCACAGGCGCTCGGCCAGGTCGGTGGGCTGGCGACGGGCCATCGCCGTGCGGACCGAGCTCAGCTCCAGCAGCACGTCGCACAGCAGCCGCAGCGGGGCCGTCGTGGTGTACTGGCGGCCGAAGCTGATCGTCGCCTCCTCCCACTGGTCGAGCATCTGGGCCGAGACGGTGGCCGACACGAGCGTCTCGTCCATCCGCCGCCGGATGCCCTCGCAGGCGCCGAGCACCGGGCCGTCGAGCTCCTCGGCCGGTTTGGCGTCCGTGCTCAGGAGGTTTAAGAGAGTGCGCCGGAGGATGTTCTCGTCCTCCTCGGACTCGGGATCGGTCTCCATCGGGTGGATCACGAGGTCGCGGTCGGTGGGCAGCCGGAGGTGCTCCTTCTGGTCGCCGCCGAGCCCGCTGGGCGCACGGTGGGAGTGGCCGCAGATGCACGGCCCCTCGTAGCCGATCGCGGCCGGCTCCACGCGGTAGACCGTGCACAGATAGTGGAGGTATTCGGGTCCTGGACGCTTGAGCCCGCTCTCGTACGCCGAGAGCAGGGTCTCGCCGATGCCCGGCATCGGCTTCTGATCCCGCTCGAACAGGGCACGGACCTGCTCGATGACGTCGGCCAGCGCGATGCCGTGAGCCAGGCGGTGCGCCTTGATGCGGGTGGTGCTGAACAGATTGGTGCACGCTTCGTGGATCTCGTCGGCTATCTGCGCCGACGTGCGCCCGGCGGCCAGGCCCTTGGCCCGGATCCGCCGTGCGATCTCCGTCTCCCTGTGCTGTCTGCCGGACATTCCCCGGCCCCTCTCGCGCATGTCTCGACCGGTCTGCAACTAGCTACAGAGCGTAGCCTCCAAGTTGCTGTGCGCCTACCCATGACTATGAAGCAACGGGGGCACGTTGGGAACGCCCCCTCCCAGACTACGGTTAAGGATCGTTCTCCCTGGGGCTGTTTCTTACAACCCATGAGGTAAGAGCAACTCCCTGTAGCCAAAAGCTCTCGTTGCGCTCGTCGTTGACTTGAGACATCTTTGGGCCCACCAGCGATTCAGGGAGGGACGAGAACGGTGGGGGACGACACCTACGAGCGGCTGGAGCGGCTCGTGTCCGAGCTCGACGGGCACGGGTTGCTCGCCAGAGTGGTCCAGACGCAGAACGGGGTGCCGTGCGTACGGGTGATCAACCCGAAGGCGACGAGCTTGTCAGAAAATGTCACCTGCCGGCCGTCGGTGGCCTCCGGCAAGATCCCGGACTGGTGGTACTGCTGGTCCTGGGGCGAGCGGATGCACACGGCCGACGACCCGGCGGGTGCGGCGACGAAGGTCGCCCGAGTGCTAGCCGCAGTGGGGGAGTGAGGACGCGGTGACCCCTGAGTGGAGCGCAGCCACGAGGGGTGTCACCGCATCCACTGCGGCCGAACGGAACGGCGGAGTGGCCGGTGCGGAGGGTTCCGCGCATGGCCGGGGCCCTGGCCACTCCGCCGATTCCGTACCTGCGGCGTACGGGCGGGTCCGTACGCGGAAAGCCACTTGTCCGGTCCGCCGGGCAGGTGTTCGGGGGGGAACCCTCCCGGGAACCGGCGCGGGACACGCTTCCGGGTGCGTGTCCCGCTCCGAGCCGTCCGTCATAAGGAGCGCAGGCTCTCTCCCTCCGCGGCCCAGAGAGCAGGCGACCCCGTCTTCCCCGGCGTGATGTGACGGCGGGCGGTTCGGCCGGCGGTATTTTGGATCGAGTGATCAACCGGTCCAACGCCGTTGGCCGAACCGCTTCCGGAGGGGATTCACTCAGTGTTAACGCAGGTCACCCCGTCGCCATCTCCCACGTCGACGTTCGACATCCTCGACGTGGACAAGGCGGCCCAGAACGTCGGCGCGGCCTGCACGAACGACCCGCTGTGCTCTACGCTGATCCGGATGTTCGGTAATCAGCCGTGGGCCGGCCTGGTGTCGACCGCGATAGTCATCGCGCTGATCGTCATGATCGCCTTCGTGGTCCGCTCGCTGGCCCACCGGCTGATCACCAAGGTGGTCCACCGCGCCGCCGCGGGCGGCTCCATCACGAGCAGGTTCCGCAAGGGCTTGGCCACCGACACCATCGACGCGCTGCTCCACGAGCGGCGCAAGCAGCGCGCCGAGACGATGGGCTCGGTGCTGAAGCACGTCGCCTCGATCGTCGTCCTCGGCACCGCGGTGCTCACCGTCCTCGACCGGCTGACCATCCCGATCGCCCCCCTGCTGACCAGCGTCGGCATCCTCGGCGTGGCCATCGGCTTCGGCGCCCAGGAGCTGGTCAAAGACTTCATCGCGGGCATGTTTATGCTGCTCGAAGACCAGTACGGCGTGGGCGACGTGATCGACGCCGGCCCCGCGGTCGGCACGGTCGAGGCCGTCACCCTGCGCGTGACCAGGCTGCGCGACGCCGACGGTCGGGTGTGGTACATCCGCAACGGCACCATCACCAGGGTCGGCAACGAGTCGCAGGGCTGGTCGCGGGCCTACCTGGACGTCCCGGTGGCCTACGACGCCGACGTGGTGAGCGTGAAGGTGCTGCTGGAGCACGTCGCCGAGGAGATCTGGGCCGACCCCGAACTGCGCGAGGTCAAGATCGTCGAGCCGCCGCAGGTGTTCGGCGTCGAGCAGCTGTCCGACAGCTCGCTGGTGTTCCGCATCACCGCCAAGACCCTGCCCGCCGTGCAGGCCGAGGTGGCCAGGGAGCTGCGGCTGCGGGTCAAGAGCGCACTCGACACCGCGGGCATTCCCATGGTCCCCACCGCATAGGCTTGTGTCCGTGACTGAGACCTCCTTCTACGACGCCGCCGGGGGCGAGGAGACCTTCCGGCGCCTGGTGCGCCGCTTCTACGAGGGGGTCGCCGAAGACCCGGTGCTGCGGCCGCTCTACCCGGAGCCCGACCTGACCGGCGCCGAGGAGCGGCTGCGGGGCTTCCTCGTCCAGTACTGGGGCGGCCCCAAGACCTACAGCGAGCAGCGCGGCCACCCGAGGCTGCGCATGCGGCACATGCCGTTCGTGATCGGCGAGCCGGAGCGCGACGCCTGGCTGCGCCACATGCGCGACGCCGTCGACTCGCTCGACCTGCCGGAAGAGCTGGAGACCCGGCTGTGGGACTATCTGGTCTACGCCGCCCACAGTCTGGTGAACTCTCCCACCTGACGGGGCATGACACGCCACATGGATATCCCCTGGTGGCGTGATGCCGTCGTTTACGAGATCTACGTACGCAGCTTCGCCGACGCCTCAGGAGACGGCGTCGGCGACCTGGCCGGGGTGCGAGAACGCCTGCCGTACCTGCGCCGGCTGGGTGTCGACGCCATCTGGCTGACGCCGTTCTACCCCTCCCCCATGGCCGACGGGGGCTACGACGTGGCCGACTACCGCGGCGTCGACCCGTTGTTCGGCTCGCTGGCCGACTTCGACGCGCTGGTGGCCGACGCGCACGAGCTCGGGCTGAGGGTGATCGCGGACATCGTGCCGAACCACAGCTCCGCCGAGCATCCCTGGTTCCGGGCGGCGCTGCGGGGCGAGGGCCGCGAAAGGTACATCTTCCGCGACACGACCAACAACTGGCAGTCCACGTTCGGCGGCCCCGCCTGGACGCGGGTGCCGGACGGCCAGTACTACCTGCATCTCTTCGCCCCCGGGCAGCCCGACTTCAACTGGCGCAACCCCGAGGTGCACCGGGAGTTCCTGGACATCCTGCGGTTCTGGCTGGACCGCGGGGTCGACGGCTTCCGCATCGACGTGGCGATGGGCCTGTACAAGGCCGAGGGCCTGCCGGACGTGGGCGACCAGTCGTTCACGTCGGTCTCCCCGGTGTGGGGGCAGCCCGAGGTGCACGACGTCTACCGCGACTGGCGGCGGCTGCTCGACCGGTACCCGGGCGAGCGGATGGCGGTCGGCGAGGTGTGGACCGACAGCTCCGAGGACCTCGCCCTCTACGTGCGCCCCGACGAGCTGCACCAGAGCTTCAACTTCGCCTGGCTGCAGGCGCCGTGGTCGCCGACGGCGTTCAAGAAGGTCATCGACGACACGCTCGCCGCGGTGCCGTTCGCGACGTGGGTGCTGTCCAACCACGACGTCGTACGCCACCGCACCCGCTACGAGACCGCCGACCCCGGCACCGGCCTGGCGCGGGCCAGGGCGGCGCTGCTGACCATGCTGGCCCTGCCCGGCTCCGCCTACCTCTACCAGGGCGAGGAACTGGGCCTGCCCGAGGTGACCGACCTGCCCGCCGCGGCCCGCCAGGACCCGGTGTTCTTCCAGTCGGAGGGCAAGCTGCCCGGCCGGGACGGGTGCCGGGTGCCGATCCCGTGGACGGTCGACCCGCCCTCGTACGGGTTCTCGCCCGACGCCGTGGAGCCGTGGCTGCCGCAGCCGGACACGTTCGCGGAGCTGAGCGTCGAGAAGCAGGACGGCGACACCGGATCGACGCTGGAGTTCTACCGGCGGGCGCTGGCCCGCCGCCGCGAGCTCGTGAGGGAAATTCCTTACACCCTGGAGTGGCTGGATTCCCCCGAGGGTGCGCTTTTCTTCACCCGCGGCCCGCTGGTCTGCGCGATCAACGCCGGCACCCGCCCCGTACGCCTGCCCGACCACGACGCCGTGCTCCTGGAGAGCGGGCCGCTCCGGCGCGGCCTGCTGCCGCCCGACACCGCCGTGTGGCTGCGGCGCGACTCATGACCGCCGCTCGCCCCTGACCGGGACGACGGGCACCGACAGCAGCGTGCAGGCCAGTCCCACCGCGAACCCCGCCCAGAACCCCACGCCCTGCATCAGCACCCCGGCCAGCGGCGTGACGACGAGCGAGACGGTGTTCTGGACGGTGTTGTGGGTGCCGAGCACCCGCCCCGCCCAGGCGGGACCGGCCAGCTCGCCCGCCGCCAGGTAGGCGAGCCCGTTGCCGGCCACGGTCATCACCGCGGCCAGCGCCAGCATCGCCGGGCCGAGCCACGTACGGGTGAAGGTGCCCGCGACCAGCAACGCCAGCACGGCGAGATTGGCGACCGTGATCACCAGCAGGGGCCGCATGCGCAGCCCGGTCCGATCCGACCAGCGGCCGGCCGCGATGCGCACCGCGGCCCCGCCGATCGCCGCCAGGCCGAACACCTGCCCGGCCGCCACGGCGTCCCAGCCGTACAGGCGGACCAGGCAGCTCACTCCGTACGTGGTGACGACGACCTGCGGCACCACGTGCAGGGCGCTGGTGGCGTGCACCCGCCACAGCGCCCGCTGCCGGTACGGCGAGCCTGCCGGCGCCGCTTCCCGGCCGCCGAACGCGTGCGGCGGCTCGGTCAGGAACGCCGCGGCCAGCACGGCGGCCAGCAAGCTCGTGCCCGCGCAGACCAGCAGCACGCCGGGCAGCCCGTACGCCCGCGCCACCGGCGGCAGCACGAACGCGCCCACAGCCATGCCGAGCGTGAAGGACACCTGGCGCAGGCCCATGGCCACGCCGCGCTCCGGCGGCCGGAACCAGCGCAGCACGATCCGGCCGCCGCCGACCATCGCCGCCGACCCCGCCGCACCCGCCAGCGCGAGCAGCACGATCACCGTCCACGTCGCGTCCACGAACGCCACAACGGCGAACGCCACCGCCGCCAGCGCCACGCCGAGGCCCAGGATCAGCCGCTCGCCGTGCCGGTCGGCCAGCGCGCCCCAGGCGACCAGCGCGGCCAGGATGCCGAACGCGGGGGCGTTGGCGATGATCCCCGCCACCGGCAGCGACACCGCGAAGTGGCGCTCGATCTCCGGCATGACCAGCGGCAGGCCGAATAACCCCAAAGTGACGCTCGCGTGGGCGTTGACGCCCAGCGCCAGCATCCACCAACGCCTCATACGGTGAAGCGCTTCAGGTACGCCAGTTCGCTCTCGGTCAGCCGGCGCGGCGCGGCCCGCACGACATCGTAGGCGGCGATCACCGACCGGGCGGTGACGAAGAGGTGGTCGTCGTCGCGGATCTCGTACCGCAGGGTGAAGCGCACCGCCCGGACCTCCTCCACCCAGGTCTCCACCCGGACCGGGTCGGGGCGGAAGCCGAGCGGGCGGCGGTAGTCGATCTCGTGCCGCGTCACCACCAGCCCCTTGAACGGCTCCTCACCCGCCTTGTGGAGGTCGACGGCGAACATGCCGAAGCGGGCGTCCTCCAGGTAGTCCAGGAAGCGCACGTTGTTCACGTGGCCTTGGGAGTCGACGTCGGCGAATCTCACCGCACGGAGGAAGATGTGCCGTTGGGACGGGATGCGTTCAACCACGTCCGCCACCGTACCCGGCCCCGTCACCTGCCCTCGCGGTGGGAGCCGGTCGGAGCGGACCCGTCGCGGCCGGTTGGAGGTGCGCTCGTCTCGCGCGTGAGGGCCGCCGTGCGCGGCGGGGTTGCGCCGATCTCCCCGGTTCAGCCGTCTTCGAGGACGTTCAACGGGTCGAGGCGGCGGATCAGCTTCATGGCCGCCTCGATGATCCCGCGGGCCTCCTCCTCCGTGTCGGAGGTGGCGACCTCGCGGGCGGCCTCGCCGATGATGCTGGTCAGCACGGCCACGGTGAACCGGTCGAGCGGCGCGCCCCCGGCCCCCAGCAGGACGGCGTTCTGGCGGACCCACTCCCGCCCCCGCGTGCGGCGGATCAGCTCGAACCCGGGCGGCCCGTCGCCGTCGATGAAGAGCCTGACCAGGTCACGCCGCTCCCACGCGCCGTCCAGGTAGGCGCGGGCGCCCGCGATCAGCAGCTCGACCGGGTCGTTGACGCCGGCCTTCTTGGCCGTGGCGACGCTGGCCGCCGACGCCTGCTCGTGCGCGGCCTGGTGATCTTCATAGAGGGCGAGGAACAGCTCGGTTTTCCCACCGAAGTGGTGGTAGAGGCTGCCGACGCTGGACCCGGCGCGGGCGACCACCTCGGAGACGCTGGAGTCGGCGAAGCCGTGCTCGCTGAAGACCTCCCGAGCCGCCTGCAGCATGCTCCTACGGGTCTGCGCCGTACGACTCCACTCCCACGAGGATTTGCGTGCCATGCGAGCCATCGTAGCGCGCGAATTCTAGAATCTCACTCTACGTGACTTTCAGCCGGTCGCGGCAGGCTCACGGGCTGGGGATGCCATCGCCGTTTCTGCCCTGGCCGGACAGCACCTCCACCAGCGTCGCCCGCCAGTCGCCGGGGTCGCGCGGCCCCGGCCGGGCGAGCTGGATCAGCACGCCGTGCGCCTCCTTGGGGTGCAGGAACACCTCCTGCCAGCGCGGATCGGACCGGTTGAGCCCGTGCAGCCGGTAGCCGCGGGCGGTCAGCCGCGCCACGGCCACATCGAGGTCGTCGACGTGGAAGTTCAGGTGGTGGACGCCGCCCCGCCCGCGGGTCAGCTCGAAGAAGCTGTCGAAGAACGTCGATCCCGCCAGAGGCTCCATCAGCTCGACCTTGCCACCGTTGGCGTACGTGAGCTGCAGCGCGCGGAAGCCGGCGACCCGGTTGTCGCCACCACCGCCCAGGTGCCGGCCGCCGAGCAGGTCGTGGTAGATCGGCAGCAGGTCCCTGATCCGGGGGGCGGCCACGGCCGTGTGGTCGAAGTTCACTCCGAGGCCGTCCAGTTCGAGGTCCACGCGCGACTCCTCACTCCAGAGCGATGCTAGAACATGATTCTAGCAATCCATCGCCCGACGCCGCCGCGAGGCGGCAAGCCCCAGTGGTGCGGACCTGCCGCCGTGCTCCGCCACCTCGGCCCGGCGATCAGTCGCGGTGGAGCTTCCGGTACGTCACCCGGTGCGGGCGTGCCGCGTCGGCGCCCAGCCGTTCGATCTTGTTCTTCTCGTAGTCGGCGAAGTTGCCCTCGAACCAGAACCAGTTGGACCCCTCTTCCCACGCCAGGATGTGGGTGGCGATACGGTCGAGGAACCACCGGTCGTGGGACGTGATCACGGCGCAGCCCGGGAAGTCGAGCAGCGCGTTCTCCAGGGACGACAGCGTCTCCGTGTCGAGGTCGTTGGTCGGCTCGTCGAGCAGCAGGACATTCCCGCCCTGCTTGAGGGTGAGCGCCAGGTTGAGCCGGTTACGCTCGCCGCCCGACAGCACCCCGGCCTTCTTCTGCTGGTCGGGGCCCTTGAACCCGAACGCCGCGATGTACGCCCTCGACGGCATCTCCACATTGCCGACCTTGATGTGGTCGAGCCCGTCGGAGACGACCTCCCAGACGTTCTTGCTCGGGTCGATGCCGCCACGCGACTGGTCGGCGTAGGAGATCTTGACGGTATCGCCGATCGTGACGGACCCCGTGTCGGGCGTCTCGCTGCCGGTGATCATGCGGAACAGCGTGGTCTTGCCGACGCCGTTGGGGCCGATGATGCCGACGATGCCGTTGCGCGGCAGGTCGAACGTGAGGCCCTCCATCAGGAGGCGGTCGCCGAAGCCCTTGGTGAGGCTGTCGGCCTTGATCACCGTGGTGCCCAGGCGAGGCCCCGGCGGGATCTGGATCTCATCGAAGTCGAGCTTGCGGTACTTGTCGGCCTCGGCCGCCATCTCCTCGTACCGTTGCAGACGGGCCTTGCTCTTGGTCTGGCGGGCCTTCGGGTTGGACCGGACCCACTCCAGCTCGTCCTCCAGGCGCTTCTTCCGCTTCACGTCCTTCTGGCCCTCGACCTTGAGCCGCTGGGCCTTCAGCTCCAGGTAGGTCGAGTAGTTGCCCTCGTAGGCGTAGGCGCGGCCGCGGTCGAGTTCAAGGATCCAGCCCGCGACGTTGTCGAGGAAGTAGCGGTCGTGGGTGACGGCCAGGACGGTGCCGGCGTACTTCTCCAGATGCTGCTCCAGCCACTGCACGCTCTCGGCGTCGAGGTGGTTGGTGGGCTCGTCGAGCAGCAGCAGGTCGGGCGCCTCCAGCAGCAGCTTGCACAACGCGACCCGGCGGCGCTCGCCACCCGACAACTTCGTCACGTCGGCGTCGGGCGGCGGGCAACGCAGCGCGTCCATCGCCTGCTCCAGCTGGCTGTCGAGATCCCAGGCGTTGCGGTGCTCCAACTGGTCCTGCAGCTTGCCCATCTCGTCCATCAGCTCGTCGCTGTAGTCGGTGGCCATCTGCTCGGCGATGTCGTTGAAACGCTGGAGCATCGCCATCGTCTCGGCGACACCCTCCTGCACGTTGCCGAGGACCGTCTTCTCCTCGTTGAGCGGCGGCTCCTGCTGGAGCATGCCCACGGTGAAGCCGGGCATGAGCCGGGCCTCGCCGTTGGACGGCTGCTCCAGGCCGGCCATCATCCGGAGCAGCGTCGACTTCCCGGTGCCGTTCGGCCCCAGAACACCGATCTTGGCTCCGGGCAGGAACGACAACGTGACGTCGTCAAGCACAACCTTGTCGCCGTGCGCCTTGCGCACGCGCTGCAGCGTGTAGATGTACTCCGGCATGCTCTCTAGCTTAGGGGCTCCCACACAAGGCTTCCGCCGCTCCTCATCCCCACGCCCCCGGACCCGACGAACGTCTGCGGCCTACCATCCGGCGCGGGATGCGCGCGTGAACGTATCTGATCAAGCGCCCCACGCGGCAGCGATGGGACCTTTCGCGGTCACGGCGCCCGGCTCGACGTACGACTCCAACGTCCGTGGCCCGCGCCGGGGTCAGGCGGCCTGTCCGTGGCCACCGCCGCAGCCCGTAAGGACGTGCGGCACCAGAACGTCCGGAATAAGGGGCGTCGTCACACTCGGGGTGGCGTCGTCGTCCGTGCAGGGGTGGCGTCGTCCTGTGGGGAGGGTGGCGTCGTCCTGTGGGGTGGGCGGCGTCGTGGCGGGGAGACCGGCGGGTATTCGCGTGCGGCGAAGGGGATGCCCGGAGGGGGTCAGGTGGGGTCTTGGGGGGCGGTGGGGGGTGGGGGCTGGAGGAGCGGCACGCAGACGCGGTCGCGGCCCAGTTCCTTGGCCCGGTAGAGGGCCAGGTCGGCGGCGGCCAGGAGCTCGATGAGATCGTCACCGTGCACGTTCATCACCGCGACGCCGGCCGAGATGGTGACCCTGATCAAGGTGTCGTCGGCGGGGATGGCCATGTGGCCGATGTGGGTGCGCAAACGTTCGGCGACCCGGCGGGCCTCACGGATGTCGGCGCCGGGCAGCAGGACGACGAACTCCTCGCCGCCGAACCGCCCCACCACGTCGTAGTCGCGCAGCTGGCCTCGCAGCAGGGACGCGACCCCGATGAGCACCTGATCGCCGACCAGGTGACCGTGGGCGTCGTTGACCCGTTTGAAGTGGTCGATGTCGATGATCAGCAGGGCCAGCGTGTCGCCGGTGCGCCGGGCTCGGACGATCTCCGTGTCGGCCTCCCGCTGCCACGCCGCCGCGTTGAGCAGCCCTGTCTTGGCGTCGGTGCGGGCCGCGGCCTGGAGCTGGGCGTGCAGGAGGCTGCGTTGCAGCAGCACCACCGGCGGGAGGGCGAGCAGCAGCAGAGCGGGATTGAGCGCGCAGCCGATGGAGACCGTGACGCCGAGGCACAGCTCGACGACGTCGAGCAGGACGTTCTCCTTGTTCCACAGGACCTCGCGCCAGGTCATGTCAGGGTCGGCGGTGTGGGCGGCGATGGCGATGAGCGCGATGTTGAGCAGGGCGAACAGCACGGCGGCGGCCACCGCGTACATGATCGACGAGCCGCTGCCGCGCGAGAGCGCCGCCGGGTCCGCGACGAACCGGTGGAACAGCTCGGACGCCACGCAGCCGGCCAGGCCGATGGCGGCGGAGCTGAACACCCGGCGGTAGAGCACCGTCGCACGCACCCGCACCTGCAGCAGAAGCTGCAGCACGATGGGCGCGAACAGGGCGTAGACCGGGGGCAGGAGCAGGGCCACCGGCAGCCACCAGGCCGACAGCAGGTCGCGCGACACCCCGGCGGGCATCCCGAGCCGTCTGGACGCCTCGATGCAGACCGCACCACAGGCCATGAGAGCGGCGAACGTGAGCGCGTCCGGCCACCGGAACTCGGTGGTCGCCCCGAAGGCGACGATCGCCGCGAGGTCGAGCGCGACGATCGCGCACAGGTAGACCACGAGCGCGCGGCGTTGCCCGAGCAACGGCCAGCGACCAACCAATGGTGACACACCGTCGCGAGAATTGACCGTGGCGTGACTGGTCGCCGCCATCTCGCCTCCTCACTGACTAACGATGTGTAACACAATAATTGCGGAGTGTGCGTCGCGCGATGGGAACCGATACGTTGGCAGAGACCACACCTGTTCACTTAGTGATCAGGCCATGCTGGGGAAAGGAGCGATTTATGGCGCGGGGCGTGATCTGGACCTGACCCTGCTGTAGCGATCCAACACGCGCAACAGCCCATCGGCCCCGGGAGCGATCGATCAGCATCCGGCCGATGCCCCCTCCCCTTCCCCCTCCCGCTCCCCCACCCACCTGCGCATCTCGCCCCCACCCACCCCTCCCACCAGCCCACGGGCCGTCGGAACGCAGGCGAACGAGGCAGCGCTGCCCAAGAACCTGCTGGGCTCCCCTTGGAGCCGATGGCCTTCACCGTTGCACCCGATGACCCTCGGCTCTTGGAAGCGACGCAGGCCCCCACCCCGACCATGTCCGCCTCGGAGGTGTTGAAGGCTGCCTGTGATTTCGGCGAACTCCGGTAGCGGTTGACGATCAGGAGCAGGCAGCGCGCACCGACGTGGATGCAAGCGGGGATCGGGTGTGCGGGTGGTGGGACACCGGTGAAGGTGTGGCCGGTGTCCCGTTGCGCACCACCCGCCGGTGTCCCGTTGCGCTCTACCTGTTTGCCCAGGGGTGGTTAGGCCGCTGTTTGCTGTTCTGGTTGCGGCTGGGTCGTGGTTTTCACGGCAGCGGCGGAGTCTTCGGTGTGGCCGGGATCGTCGGCGGTGGCGGGGTCGGGGCCCAGAGTCCGTACGGCGTCGGTGTCTACGACGCGGATCGTGTGGGGGGCCGGGTCGGAGACCAGACGGGGGGCGGGACGGGAGGCGCGGGAGGCCATGGCCCAGTCTTGGGTCTCCTCGTCGAGGCGGTCGCGCATCTCCTTGCTCATCGAGGTCGCGCTGCCGCCGCGCTCCGGCTTGGTGAAGACGCCGGTGCCCCAGCGAAGGTCGTGGCCGACCGCGCTGGCCTCTATCTCGGGCACGAAACGGCGGTCGCCATCCGGGCCGAACTCGCGGATGCGCAGCTTGCCGGAGACCACGACCGGCTGACCCGCCCGTACGGACGAGGCTACGTTCTCGCCCAACGCGCGCCAGCAGCGGACCGTGAAGCAGACCCGCTCGCCATCGGTCCACTGGCCTGTCTTCTTGTCGAAATAGCGGTGTGAGGTGAGCACCTTCACTGATGTGACCCGAAGGCCGTCCTCGAACGTGTACTGCCTGGGCTCTGCTGCGACGTTTCCGGTGAGTGTGATGTGTATGTCGTTCATCCCGTGCCTCCCGATGCGGCGGGCCGGCTGCCCGCGACCTGGCACCACGGTGCCTGAGGAGGGTGGGACGGGGAGCAGCCGAGCGGGATTCTGGGGACGACGGTATCCGGGTGGGCGAACCCTGTGGACAGTCACCGGGGCCGGGCGGCGCAGACGCGGACAAATGGTCGGCGGTTCTTCGCGCGAGCCGTCATTCCGTACGAGCTCAGTCACGCGAGTGCGTACATACGGGCAGGCAGGGCGGGGGCAGGCGGTGACGGGCACCAGGCCGCCCCTCGCGTACGTCAGCGGGCCGCCCCTCGCGTACGTCAGCGGGCCATCCCTCGCGTACGTCAGCTCGACAAGTCGCGCAGCGCCGTGTAGAAGGCGTGGTGGCGGGTCAGCTCGCGTTCGACGGGTTCGATCACCAGCGTGGCCGACACCGCGGCCACCCGGCGGCGCATCTCGCGTTCCAGCCGCTCCCGTTCGCGCGAGGCGCCCAGTTCGACGAAGTTGCGTGAGGCGATGCCCGACAGCGCTCCGAGCCCCAGCACCGAGGCCATCATGAGGACCACCCACGGCAGCGTGGCGCTGTCGCCGAGCAGTTCGAGCGCGTCGGGCAGCGAGCCGGGCATGAGCAGCCCGGCCGCCAGCCAGACCGCCCCCGCCACGAACGCCGCCACCAGGACGTATTGCCACACCTTGAGCAGCCGCCACCACCCCGGCACCCGGTCGAGCTGCGGCGCGACCTCCGCGAGGTCTTCGGACAGGGCCTGCGGGAGCTGACCGGCGCGTGACCTCGCCGCCTGGTGGACGGCGCCGCGCCAGACCGGGTGCATGCCCACCGTCAGCCCGTCGGCCAGGGCGTGCACGGCGTTGGCGACCTCGGCCGACTGGGCGCTCACCGAGCCGGTCGAGATGTCGCGGATCTCCGCGGCGACATCCTCCAGGCGCAGGCTCTTCAGGGGGTCGGAACGGAACCTGTCCACCCACCGCGGGTACGGCCATCCCACCCAGCGGCTCGACCGTTCGGCGTAGACGTTCTCCATGGCCTCGCCCACGGCCGGCAGGCCGACCGCGTCGCACAGCGCGTCGGTCAGGCCCATCCGGCGGGCTTCGTCGACCGCCGGAGGCGCGGACAGGGCCTCGCCCAGCGGCATCGCCTCCACCAGTCGCTCCTCCAGCCGGCGCAGGTCGGCTTCGAGCTTGTGGATGGCGGCCCGGCGGCGCGCGACCGCGGTCGCGATGACGCTCTTGAGGCTCTCGACGCCGCGCCCGGTGACAGCCGAGGTCGGTACGACGCTCGGGTGCTCGACGCCCTCCCTGCGCAGCAGGTCGTTGAGGTCGATGACCAGCTCGGCCAGTTCCTCGGTGGTGAGCCGGTCGGCCTGGTTGAGCGCGAACACGGTCACCGCCTCGTGCCCGGCCAGCTCGGCGACATAGCGCCGGTGTGTCGCGGCGTCGGCGTACTTCTGCGGGTCGAGCACCCAGACCACCAGGTCGGCCAGGCCGATGAGCCGGTCGGCCTCGGTGTCGGTGAGCGCCCTGATCGAGTCGTGGTCGGGCAGGTCGAGCAGGATGAGCCCATGGAGCTGGCTGTCGCCCTTGTCGAGCGCGCTGGCCCGGGAGAAGCGGTGGCGCCACTGGATCTGCAGCCAGTCGAGCAGCGGCGCCGCGCCCTCCAGGCCCCACACGCAGGCGTGGGTGCGGGCGGTGGTCGGCCGGCGTACGCCGGTGGGCGACAGCTCAAGCCCGGAGATCGCGTTGAACAGCGACGACTTGCCGCTGCCGGTGCCGCCCGCGAGGGCGACGACCGTGTGCTCGGACGACAGCTTGAGGCGTTCGCCCGCCCGCTGCAGCAGCGCGCCGGCGTCGTTGAGCAGCTTCTTGTCGAGTCGCCCCGGGCCCAGCTCCACCACCTTGGTGAGCGCGGTCAAGCGAGGAGCGAGCCCCGGCCGGGGGGAGGTTATGGTGGTCATCGAGCGACCTCGAGGTTGTACGTTGCCTGATAGAGGCGGGTCGCGACGGACTCGTCGG
Organism: Nonomuraea sp.; assembly: GCA_036276095.1. Lineage (GTDB taxonomy): Bacteria > Actinomycetota > Actinomycetes > Streptosporangiales > Streptosporangiaceae > Nonomuraea. Next base: position 19,558 of record DASUCK010000451.1, read on the forward strand.
GAATGCCCGCGGAGTCGAGCGCCTGCACGTAACGCATGGCTTCCTCGTCGAACAACATGCCGATCCTGGCCCGCAGGTCGCTGAGCGCCTTGGCGCCGATGCCGCGCAGCGACTCAGCGCCGAGCAGGGCGTTGACCAGCCGGTGCGGCACCCCTTCGCCGTTGCCGGCGCTGAACATGGCGACCATGAAGATCAAGGCGAGCGAGTCGGGGTCGAACGACACCACCTTCGACACCGAACGCTTGGCCACCCCCTCGGTGCGTACGAGGTCGCTGAGGTGGTCCTGCCAGGACGCGATGGCCCGGCTGGTGTGGCGGACGAGATTGTCGGAGGGCCGGTCGAGGCCCTCGCCGAGCTTGGCGCCCAGCTGGGAGCGGTGGCGCCAGCGCGCGGCCACCTCCTCGGCGGCGCGGTTGGCGGCGGCGACGATCACCGATTCCAGGCCGGTGCGGACCGCCGCTTTGAACGCCAGCACCCGCTCCGGCGCCTGCCGCGCCGCCCGGCCGCGCCGGCGCGTCCGCAGCGAGCGGATGAGGTCGCCGGAACCGGCGAAGTCCTGCCAGCGGGCCAGCACCTCGCCGTGGAGCAGCGAGCCGTTCTTGGACGCCTTGTCGATCGCGCTGAGCGCGCCGCGGAAGGCCGCCTCCACGTCGGCGCGCAGCTCGGCCCGGAACGCGACCTGCGCCTCCAGGTGTTTGGCCAGGGCGGGCACGCGGGTGCGGAAGCTGTTGAGTACGCCGTGGAGGGTCTCGCGCACGGCCTGCGCCCGCCGCTCCTCGTCGACCGACAGCTCGGCGAGCCAGAGCCGCAGGTCGGTGACCTCGCTGTCGGGGAGCCGGCCGTCCTGGACCTTCGACTCGTGGATGACGAACCTGTCGATCTCGCCCAGGCCGTATTCGGTGAGCATGCGGGCGAAGTGCTTGAGCACCACGTCGGCCGAGCGCTGCTGCGCCCGCGACAGGACGATGGCCAGGCGGGCGCCGCGTTCCTTGGCGAGCTTGAGCAGGTTCCATGCCGGGGCGTCGGCGTAGCGGGAGGCCGTGGTCACGAAGATCCACAGGTCGGCGACGTCGAGCATGCGGTGCGCGATCTCGTGGTGCTCCTCGACGACCGAGTCGATGTCGGGGGTGTCGAGCAGCGCCACGCCCTGGGGCAGCTTCTCGGTCGAGGCGACGACGATGCCGCGCGTGCCGGTGTCGGGTTTGGGTTGGTCGAGGCGGTCGAGGGCGGCGAGCAGCTCGCCGTTCTGGAACCACTCGCGGTCTTCGGGGTGGCAGACCAGCACGGGGACGCCGGTGGTGGGGCGGCGTATGCCGGTGCGGGAGACGTTGCGCTCGGCCAGCGAGTTGACCAGGGTGGACTTGCCGGCGCCGGTCGAGCCCGCGATCACGATGAGGGCGGGGGCGGCGCTGGTCTTGACCCTGGGGATGACGTAGCCCTCCAGCTGGGCCAGGAGGTCGGCCTGGGCTTGGCGGGCCTCCTCGACGCCGGGGAGGTCGAGGCCGAAGCGCAGGTCGGCGACGCTTTCCCGCAGAGTGTCCAGAGCCTCGGTGAGCGCCTCGACCGCCTCCGGAGGCAGCTCCTCGGAACGGGTACGGGCAAGGGGTTCCGCGCCGCCTTCCCCGGGCTCCTCGGCCTCCGCCTCCTGGGCTTCCGCCCTTTCGGCTTCCGCCTCCTCGGCTTCGGCTTCCTGGGCTTCCGATTCCTCGGCTCCCGGCTCGACGGCTCCCGGCTCGACGGCGTCGGCTTCCTCGGCGCCGGCTTCCGGCTCGACGGGCTCCTCTGAGGGCTCCTGCGGGGGCTCCGCCACGGCCTCGGGGCCGCTGTCGGCTTCCCCTGGCTGGTCGCCCTCGGCTCGGGGTTCGTCGGTCGTGGCCGGCGGTTCGGGGGCGGCCGCCGGCGGCTTCGGCGTCGTACGGTCCTTCGGCGTGACCGGTTTCTTCGGCTTGAAGAAGTCGACCGGCTCGGCCCCGGAGGCGTCGTCGGCCACCGGGGCCGCATCGGGCACCGGCTCCTCGGGCCCGCCCGGCGCGCGGTCCGGCTTGGCGGAGGCCGCCGCGAAGGCGTCGAAGGTGTCGTCGTCTCGCACCGTCCGGAAGCTCAACGTCTGCTCCCCCAGTGACTCCTGCCGCCCGTCATCCATGGCCGTGTTCACGGCAGGCGCTCCGCTCGAACCATCTCGACCTCCTGGCCGACCCTGACGACGTCCCCGACGACGACGATCGCCGGCGGTCGTATCCCAGCCGCGGACACGCGGTCGGCCACGGTGGAAAGCGAAGCTACAACCGCCCGCTGGGTCGGAAGAGTACCGTCCTGTACCACCATTACGGGAGTCTCCGGCGAACGTCCGTCGCGAAGGAGCGCCTCCGCCACCTTGGCCAGGCGTTCGACGGCCATCAGCAGCACCAGCGTGCCGTCGGAACGCGCCAGGGCGGGCCAGTCGACCGTGGACCTCGGGTCGTCGGGCGGCACGTGCACGGAGATCACGTGGAACTCCTGGCTGACCCCGCGGTGCGTCACCGGCACCCCGGCCGCCGCGGGCACCGCGACGGCGCTGGTGATGCCGGGCACGACCAGCACGGGGATGCCGGCCCGGGCGCAGGCGATCATCTCCTCGCCGCCGCGCCCGAACACGAACGGGTCGCCGCCCTTGAGCCGCACCACGAACTTGCCCTGCCTGGCGCGATCCACCAGCAGCTCGTTGATCGTCTCCTGGGACAGCGACCGGCCGTAGGGGACCTTGGCGGCGTCGACGAGCTCGACGTCGGAGGCGAGCTCGTCGAGCAGGGCGCGGGGCGCGAGCCGGTCGGCGACCACCACGTCGGCCTGGGCCAGGAGCTGCCGCCCCCGGACGGTGATGAGGCCGGGGTCGCCCGGCCCGCCGCCCACGAGGGCCACGCCGACCGGTTTGGTACGGTTACGCCGCGCGTCGACCGTGCCGTCGCGCAGCGCCTCGACGACGGCGTCTCTGATGCCGGCGGCCCTGCGCGGGTCGCCGCCCGCGGTGACGGCCACGCTGATCTCGTCGACCCGCCCGCCGGCCGGGGTCCAGGCGGCGGAGGCGTCTTTGTCGTCGGCCCGCACGCACCACACCCGCTTGGCCTCCGCCTCCGCGGCGACCGCGGTGTTGACGGACCGGTCGGAGGTGCAGGCCTGGACGAGCCACGCGCCGTCGCAGTCGCCGACCTCGTAGGGCCGGGCGTGCCAGGTGACCCGGCCAGCGGCGATCAGGTCGTCGAGGGCGGGGGTCACGCCCGGCGACACGACGGTGACCTCCGCACCGGCCTCTAGCAGCGCGGGAACGCGTCGTTGCGCGACGCGGCCGCCGCCCACGACGAGGACCCGGCGGCCGGAAAGCCGCAGGCCGAGGAGGTAGGGACCCATGAGGGAAATCTCCCGTTCGCGAAGGTTGTGTTAGGAGGTAAACCTACCGGCTCTGACTCCGTCATTTGCTGCGCACGCGTTAACGCCCGTCGAGAAGTGGCTGCCGGGGATCCCAGCGCGGCCCGCCCTCATCATCCTTACGGCGTCTGGCCATCGCTGACAGCGCCTCAAGGATAACGCGGTTCCCGAGGTAGGCGGTGATGTCGGCGTGATCGTAGGGCGGCGCGACCTCCACCAGCTCCATGCCCGCCACCGGCAGCTCGTAGCAGATCCGGCGCACGGCGTCGAGGAGCTGGCGGGCCGTCAGCCCGCCGGGCTCGGGCGTGCCGGTGCCGGGCGCGTGGCCGGGGTCGCAGACGTCGATGTCGACGGACAGGAAGACCTGGTCGCACTCGTCGAGCGCGATCCGGAACGCCTCCGTCAGCACCTCGTCGAGCCCGCGCGTCACGACCTCGGTCATCTCGTACGAGCGCATACTCCGCTCGGCCATCCAGGCCAGCGTGGCCGGCTCGGGCCAGTAGCCGCGCAGGCCGATCTGCAGGAACCGGTCGCCGCGGATGTCGCCGGACTCGATGAGGCGGCGCATGGGCTGGCCGTGGCCGTACAGGTGGTGGCCGTAGGTGAAGTCGCCGGTGTCGGCGTGCGCGTCGAAGTGGATCATCGAGGTGCGGCCCGGCGGGTACGCCCTGGCGGTGCCCCGCGCGTCGGGGAGCGCGATGGTGTGGTCGCCGCCGAGCACCAGCGGGATCGCGCCCGAGGCGGCGACGCGGTGCACGGCCTCCTCGATCGCGGTCAGCGAGCTCTCGACATCGCCCGAGTAGCACTCGACGTCGCCGGCGTCCAGCACGCGCAGGTCCTTGAGCGCGTCAACGCGCAGCGCGAGGCTCGGGCGGGAGCCGTCGAAGGGCAGGTAGCACGCCTTGCGCAGGGCCTGGGGGCCGAACCTGGCGCCAGGGCGGTTGGAGGTGCCCCCGTCGAAGGGGGCGCCGATGATGACCACGTCGGCGCCCTCGTAGGTGGCCGGGTCGGTGACGTCGCAGCGGTCGACGCCCAGGAAGGTGAATTCCGGGCCATACATCACGCCAAAACGGGACATAACCCACCTTTCTTCACACCGGCTTCTCGGTCACTCCCGCGGAGTCGAACGTCGCCACGTCGTGCATCACCCGTACGGCCGCGCAGACCATCGGATAGGCGAGGAGGCCGCCGGTGCCCTCGCCGAGTCGTAGCTCCAGGTCTACCAGGGGGCGCAGGCCGAGACGGGCGAGCGCGGCGGCGTGGCCGGGCTCGGCCGAGCGGTGGCCCGCCACGCAGTGGTCGGGGGCCGCGGGGTCGAGCGCGGCGGCCACCAGAGCGGCGGCGCCGGCGATCACCCCGTCGAGGATCACCGGCACGCGGGCCGCGGCCCCGCCCAGGACGAAGCCGGCGATCGCCGCGTGCTCGAACCCGCCGACGGCCGCCAGCGTCCGCAGCGCCTCGCTCGCCGTCATGACCGGCGTCACCGGCGTGTGGGGGGCGGCCGGAGCCGGGGACCCGCTTCCCGCCGGCCCCGTCCCGGTGGAGGGGAAGCCGTTGGCCCGCAGGGCCTCGCGGATGACGGCGACCTTGCGCGCGTGCGTCTCGTCGTCGATCCCCGTGCCGCGGCCGGTCACCTCGGACGGGTCGTGGCCGGTGAGGACGGCGACCAGAGCGGCCGAGGCGGTGGTGTTGGCGATGCCCATGTCGCCCGTGATCAGGCAGCGGGCGCCGGAGGCCACCAGGTCACGGGCCACCGAGATGCCCGCCTCCAAGCCCCTGACGGCCTGGTCGACGGTCATGGCGGGGCCCCGGGACAGGTCTGCGGTGCCGTACCCGATCTTGTGTTTACGCAGGCCGGCGGCGTCGGGGAGGTCGGCGGCGACGCCCACGTCGACGACGGTCACCGACACGCCGGCCTGGGCCGCGAAGGCGTTGGCGACGGCCCCGCCGGACAGGAAGTTCGCCACCATCTGCACGGTGACCTCCTGCGGCCACGGGCTCACGCCACGGGCGTGGACACCGTGGTCGGCGGCGAAGATGGCCAGCGCGGCCGGCTCGGGCATGGGCGGCGGGCAGACCCCGGCCGCGCCCGCGAGGCGGATCGCGACCTCCTCCAGCGCCCCCAGCGAACCCCGCGGCTTGGTGAGGCGGTCCTGGCGAGCGCGCGCCTCCGCGACGGCCGCGGGGTCGGCCGGGCGGATCGCGGCGAGGGTCTCAGCGAGCACGGCGTTCCTCCGGCCAGGGACGGGCGGCACGGATCTCGGCAAACACGGCATACCTCCGGTCGGGGACGGTGCCTAGTGGACGAGCTGAAGTGCTTCCTCGTAGCGGTCGATCACCACGTCGGCCAGGGCCTCGCAGTCGCCGATCACCTCGGCGCAGCGGATGTCGAGGTCGGGATGACCGGCGCCGTACGCCAGCGCCTGCGCCCACACCCGCTCCAGCAGCCCGCCGGCGAACAGCAGGTAGGGCACCACGATCACCCGCTTGGCCCCGAGGCGGCGGCAGCGTTCGAGCCCGCCGGGCACCCCGGGCGGGGTGACGGACACGAACGCGGTCTCGACGGTCATGAAGTCGTAGGCGTGCGTCTCCCAGAACAGCCGCGACACGCGGTGGATCTCGGCGTTGGCGGCCGCGTCGGTAGAACCCTCGCCGACCAGCACGACCGCGATCTCGCCCGGCTCGACGCGCAGGTCGTCGGCGGCCGGGGAGTCGACGGCGCGCAGCCGGGGCCGGGCGCCGACGAGCTCCAGAGGGCGCGGCCTGGCGATCTCGCCGGCGGCCTCGTTGAGCCGCTCGGCCAGCAGCGCCAGCACGCGCGGGTCGGGGCCGAGGGGGCGGCCGTGGTCGTACATGAGCGTGGGGTGGCGCCGCTGCTCGCGTTCCAAGGCGGAGTCGAAGTCGTCGCTCAGCCGGCTGAGGCTCAGCGGCAGCGCCACGAGCCGGTGATGCCCCCTCGCGACCAGGGAGGCGACCGACTCGCTGAGCCGCGGGGTGGCCCGCTCCAGGTAGCCGCCGGAGACGTCGGCGCCCGTCTGGTCGAGGCGGCAGCGGAGCCGGTGTACGAACCGGCCGAACTCCGCGGCGTAGGCGTCATCGTGCGAGCCCTGCCCGATCAGCAGGAGCGGCGGCTTCATCGTGAGGGATTCTCCGGTGCGGTGGACAAAAGACACGCGAGGATAACCGATACACCCCGGTAGGGAACAGGTCACGTTGTGTGCGTGGGCGTCGCGTGCACGACGAACACCGGGTCGGAGGCGGTCAGCCGGTGGGAGCTGTCGGGGTCGAGTGTCAGCCTGGAAGCCATGATCTGGGTGCCCTCGCCTCTGTAGCCCTGCTCGCGGAGGCGTTCGAGGACGGCCGAGACCTGCTCCACCTTGCTCAGCACGCACACCAGCGCGCGCGGGCCGCGGGCGGCGCAGGCCACCACCACGTCGGGGCCGCCGCCGCCGACGAACACGGCGTCGGGGTCGGGCAGCGGCTCCAGCGCGGGCGGCGCCTGCCCCCTGGTCAGCGCCACCTTGACGCCGTGTTCGAGCACGTTGGCGCGGAGCGCGGCGCAGTGCGCCTCCTCGCGCTCGACGGCCACGACGGCCGCGCCCATCCTGGCGCACTCGACGGCGATCTCGCCGACGCCGGCTCCGACGTCCCAGACCAGGTCGCCGAGCCGCGGCCCCAGCTTGGCCAGCACGTACGCCCGCACCTCGGCCGGCAGCCGGCCGCCCGCGAACGGCAGCGCCCACTCCCCCGGCCCCGGCCGCGCGCCCGCCACCCAGCTCGGCTCGCGGTTGTGGTGCAGCGGGTCGATGACGAGGACCACGTCGGGATCCTTCCACGGCCGGGTCGTGGCCTCACCCATGCGGCTGTGCGTGACGCGTTCGTCGGGGCCGCCGAGGTCCTCGCAGACGATCAGCGCGCGCGGGGTGGTGGGGGCCAGCTCCCTGGCGATCTCGCCGGGGCCGATGCCCGGGGCGGCCAGGACGGCGACCTTGGGGTGGGCGCGGCAGGCGTTCACCGCGCGGTTGAGCTGGTGGGGGCCGGACGGGGCCACGACCAGGGCGTCCTCCCAGTTGAGGCCGGCGCAGGCGAACGCGCGGGTGATCAGCGAGGTGGCGGGGAGCACGTCGGGTTTGAGGCCGTGTGCCCGCAGCCTGCGGACGACGCCGAAGAATCCCGGGTCGCCCTCCGCCACCACGACCGCGGGGCCGTCGCCGCGCTCCAGATGGTCGTCGAGCGTCTCCAGCAGGGACCCGTCGGCCGCGGTCGGCGCGGTGAGCCTGAGCCGGCCGACGATGGCGTCCGGGCCGACGACGAGCCGGGCCTCCTGGAGCCGGTCCACCGCCTTGGCCGAGAACTCGGATCCGTCCCAGCCGACAACCGTGATCATGGCGCCTCACCCTCCTCACCTCCCAGAGTGACGGTTCGGGAGACGTTTCACAAAGGGGTACGGACGTCTATCCCGTGTGCCCGGGGGCCCGGGTCCGGGCACGACGGGAGTGACGGGGTGGAAGGAACCCGTACGAACGGCGTCACTCCGGTGCGCTCGCGGGCGGGGGCAGGTCGGAGGGGACGAGGCTGTAGAGGACGAGGTCGGCGTCGTCGAGGGCGGAGCGAGTGACGCCCTCGCGGACGAAGCCCGCCTTCTCGGCCACGCGCTGCGACTCCGGGTTGTCGACGGCGGCGCGGAGCTGGAGCCGGCGGAAGCCGCGCCCATCGAACAGCCAGCGCGCGACGGCGAGCACGGCCTCGCCGGCGTAGCCGTTGCCGCGGGCCCAGGGCGCGGTCATGTAGCCGACCTCGGCCGTGCGGTGCCGCCAGTCGACGTCGCGGAGGTCGAGGCTGACGGCGATCCGGCCGCTGCCCGGCTCCACGGCCACCCAGCCGATGCCGGTGCCCTGGACGCGGGCGCGTTCCAGGCCGGCGATGAACGACAGCGCGTGGTCCTCGGCGTAGTCGCGCGGCACGCCGGTCCTGGCCTGGGTGAGCGGGTCGGAGGCGGTGGCGGTCAGGTCGGGCGCGTCGGCGGGGACGGGGTGGCGCAGCAGCAGCCGCGGGGTGCGCAGCTCCGTCCTCGGCAGGGTGACGGCCGGGGTGCGGTCGTCGTCGCGGAGCAGGCCGAACAGGACGAGGTCGTGCGGCCCGTCGTCCTCCATGACCGCGGCCCGCAGCACGCCCTCCCAGGTGAAGCCCGCTTTCTGGGCGACGCGGAGCGAGGCGGTGTTGTCCAGGTTGGCCGTCAGGTCGATCCGGCGCAGCGCGGTGTTCTCGAACACCCAGCCGACGAGCCCGCGTACGGCCTCGGTGGCCAGGCCGCGGCCCCGGTAGTAGGGGTGGACGCCGTACCCGACCTCGGTCGTGCCGGCCCGCCACGAGGTCTTGAACAGGCTGATCGCGCCCACGATGAGGCCGTCCACGTCGGTCATGGCCAGGTGGACGCCCTGTCCGGACGTACGCAGCTCGTGGACGCCGCTCGCCAGCCACTGCGGGACGCCCGAGACGTGGGCGGGGGCACCGGGCGGCAGGAAGCGGACGCCGGAGGCCACGATGGACCGGACGCGGGCCGCGTCCTGGGGGCCGAACGGACGCAGCCGAAGCCGGGCCGTGGCGATGCTGACGTCGGGTTCGAACCTGGGTTCGGACGCGGGGTCGGGCATCCGACCAGGCCGGGGTTCAGGCAGGGGTTCAGGCACGGTCGGAAGGGTACACAGCGGCGATGTTTGCCCACGAAAGCGGGGGTAGGGGCCGCAGTTGAGAGGAGTGAGGGAACTATGGAACGTGGGAGCGACAAGCACGGCCCGCGCCTGGACGATCAGCAGAAACACGAGGACGAGGGCCTGCTACGCGGCGGCGGCACCACGCACGCCGAGGAGTGGAAGGAGCCCGAGGCCATGTCCGCGCCCGGTGAGGAGTCGTCGCAGTCGTACCCGCCCGGTCACGAGCCCGGCGTCCCCGAGGGGATGACGCGACGCGACGCCGACGTCCGCGGCGACCTCGCCAGGTGGCTGAGCGACACCCATTGGCCCAGGTCGAAGGCGGATCTGGTGCGCCACGCCGAGGAGGTGGGCGCGCCGGACCAGGTGGCCGACATGGTGGAGTCCCTCCCGGACCGCCAGTACACGAACATGAACGACGTGGCCAAAGCCCTCGGGATCGGCGTGGAGAAGCGGAGGTGGTGACCGGTGCGGCTCGACTTCATCCGGCCGCTGTACGAACGACGCGGCCCCTACGCGTCGGTGTACCTGGGCGCGCTCACCGGCCCGGAGCGGGAGACGCACTGGCACAGCGTGCGTGACCGGCTGGGCCGGATCGATCCCGTGACGATCGACGCGCTGGAGGCGGAGGCCGCGCAGGGAGCGGCCGGGCGGGCGCTGTTCGCCGCGCACGGCGAGGTGGTGCACGCCGAGTCGCTGCCGCGGGCGCCGTACGAGCTGGCCATGTGGTCGCCGCTGCCGCACGTGACGCCCATGCTCATGCAGCGCGGCGAGAACGTGCCGCACATCCGGGTGATCGTGGATCACGCGGGGGCGGAGCTGACGGTGTTCGGGGGCGGGTCGCCGCGCCGGGCCACCGTGGATGCGGGCCACTGGCCGCTGCCGAAGACGGCGCAGGGCGGCTGGTCGCAGAAGCGGTACGAGCGCGCGGCCGACGAGGCGTGGGAGAAGAACGCGGTGGCCGTCGCGCACGAGGTCGACGAGCAGGTACGCCGCCTCGGCGCCGAACTGGTCATCGTGGCCGGGGAGCCGAAGTCGCGCTCGTACCTGCTGCAGCATCTGGGCACCAAGGCGGCCGACCGGGTGATGATGGTCGAGCACGGCAGCCGTTCCCACCACGGCCGGTTCGAGGAGGACGTGGAGCGCGCCCTCGACGACTGGCTCGACCGCAGGCGCGCCGAGCTGCTGGGCCGCCACCAGGAGGACGGCGGCCCGGTCGGGATGGACGGCGTGGCGCGGGCGCTGCGCGAGGGCCGGGTGCACGCGCTGCTGCTGCCCGGGGAGATGCCGCAGCCGGTCTGGACCGGAGAGGGCGGCACGCAGCTCGCCACCGACCGCGAGGAGCTGCACCGCTGGGGCGTGGACGACCCGGCAGAGGAACGCGCGGACTCCGCGCTGGCCAGGGCGGCCGCGATGACGGACGCGGAGCTGTGGTTCAGCGACGAGGTCAAGGACGTCGTCGCGGTGCTCAGGTACTGATGATCACTTCGAGCGTTCTGGGGCCGTGGACGCCCTCGACCCGGTTGAGCTCGATGTCGCTGGTGGCCGAGGGGCCGCTGATCCAGGTGAGCGGGCGGGCCGGGTCGAGCCGGGCGATCGCCTCGGGCACGCAGGAGACGATCTGGCCGGCCCCCACCACGCACAGGTGGTAGTCGGGCACCAGCGTCTCGGCGCGGGTGCCCTGGCCGGGGCCGTGGTCGAGGACGATCGTGCCGGTCTCGGCGACGGCGACGGCGCAGTACGTGACCACGCCGTCGGCCGTGCGCAGGTCACCGGCTTGCGGCAACCCGGCGTGCTCGACGCCCGCGGGAACGATCACGCGCCGCCCGCCCACGCACTCGGTGATCTTGGCGGGCACCCCGGCCGCCGGTGTCACGTGCACGATCGCGCGGTAGTCGCGGACGCGTTCGGCGAACAGCCCGAGCAGGTCGTCGGCGGGCCGCGTGGTGCGGTAGTCCCGCGGGATCTCCACCTCGGGCGCGCCGGCCACGGCCTTCCTGACCTTGGCCAGGATCTCCTCACGCGCGCTCATTCCGCTCCCACCAGTCTCGGAACGATTCTTCGGGAATCTCCGGGATGTCCCGGGTGTCGGTCCAGGCCGACAGCGGGCCCGGCAGCCGCTTGGGGATCAGCCCGCGCAGCCTGGTCGCCGCCCGCTGCGCCGCGGCCAGCCGCCTGTGGTCGCCGAGGATCCAGCCGGCGACCTTCATGCCCGCCCGCTCGGCCGCCCCGCGCGGGGCCTTGGCCCGCAGGTCCACCAGGACCTCGGGGATGTCGATGGCCACCGGGCAGGCTTCGTAGCAGGCGCCGCACAGGCTGGACGCGAACGGCAGCGACGCGTCCAGCTCCGACCCCATGCCACGCAGCTGCGGGGTGAGGATGGCGCCGATCGGGCCCGGGTAGACCGAGCCGTACGCGTGGCCGCCCGCGCGCTCGTACACGGGGCACACGTTGAGGCAGGCCGAGCAGCGGATGCAGCGCAGCGCCTGGCGGCCGACCTCGTCGGCGAGCACGCCGGAGCGGCCGTTGTCGAGCAGGACCAGGTGGAAGTCCTGGCCCTCGACGGAGCCGGTCCACATGCTCGTGTACGGATTCATCCGCTCGCCCGTGGAGCTTCGCGGCAGGAGCTGGAGGAACACCTCCAGATCCCGCCAGGTCGGCAGCAGCTTCTCGATCCCGACCACGCTGATGAGCGTCTCCGGCAGGGTCAGGCACATGCGGCCGTTGCCCTCGGACTCCAGCACGACGAGCGTGCCGGTCTCGGCGACCATGAAGTTGGCGCCGGAGATCGCGACCTTGCTCTTGAGGAAGCGTTCGCGCAGGTGAAGCCGGGCGGCCTCGGCGAGCGCGGGCGGGTCGTCGGTCAGCCCGGCGGGGACCTTCGGCATCCTCTCCAGGAAGATCTCGCGGATCTCGGAGCGGTTGCGGTGGATCGCCGGGACCAGGATGTGGCTGGGGAAGTCGTCGCCGAGCTGCACGATCAGCTCGGCCAGGTCGGTCTCGTACGCGGTGATCCCCGCGGCGGCGAGCGCCTGGTTGAGCTCGATCTCCTGGGTGGCCATCGACTTGACCTTGACCACCTCGGTCTCGCCGGTGGCCCGGACCAGGCCGGTGACGACGCGGTTGGCCTCGGTGGCGTCGCGGGCCCAGTGGACGGTGCCGCCGGCGCGGGTGACGGCCTCCTCCAGCTGGATCAGGTAGCGGTCGAGGTGGCGGAGCGTGTGGTCCTTGATCGCCTTGCCGGCGGCGCGGAGCTCCGGCCAGTCGGGCAGCTCGCCGACGACGCTCGCCCGCTTGTCCCGGATGGTGTGGGTGGCTTTCCGGAGGTTGTATCGGAGTTGCGAGTTCTGAACTGCTTTTTCGGCATTTTTTGGGAAATTGCCGGGCATGCCGAGGAATGTCGCGCTCACTGCGCCTCCTCCGTGGATGCGAGGATCTCGGCGAGGTGCATGGTCCTGACGCCGGCCTTCTGGCGGCGCAACGCGCCCCCGATGTGCATGAGGCACGAGTTGTCCGCCGCGCACAGCACCTCGGCGCCGGTGTCCAGGACGCCCCGGGTCTTGTCGGCGCCCATCGCCGCCGACACCGCGGGGTTCTTCACCGCGAACGTGCCGCCGAAGCCGCAGCACTCCTCGGCCCCGGGCAACGGCACCAGCTCCAGGCCGCGCACGTGGCCGAGCAGCCGGGCCGGCCGGTCGCCCAGGTGGAGGCCGCGGAGCGAGTGGCAGGTCGGGTGATAGGTCACCCGATGGGGGAAATACGCCCCGACGTCCTCGACCTTCAGCACGTCGATCAGGAACTCCGACAGCTCGTACACCGTGGGCGCCACCCCGGCGATCGCCGCCGCCCCCTTGCTGCCCGGCTCGACCAGCTTCGGGTACTGCTCGCGCACCATGGCCGCGCACGACCCGGACGGCGTCACCACGGCGTCGTAGCCGGCGAAGACCTCGGTGAAGTGGCGCGCCAGCCGCGCGCCCTCCGCGCGGTAGCCCGTGTTGACGTGCATCTGGCCGCAGCACGTCTGGGCGGCGGGGAACTCCACGTCGCAGCCCAGCCTGCGCAGGAGCGACACGGCAGCCTTGCCGGTGCCGGGGAAGAGCGTGTCGTTCACGCACGTGACGAACAGGGCGACTCGCACGGCTCCCCTCTCAGGTATGGTCAGACCACATATGGTCCGACCATACCAGGGGGTCTCGGTGGAGCGCGGGGGCAAGCGCACGCGGACGTTCGAGGAGGTGCTCGCGCGGATCGAGCGGCGCATCGCCGCCGACGGGCTCACCGCCGGCGACCGCCTGCCCGCCGAGCGCCGGCTCGCCGAGGAGCTCGGCGTCGGCCGCTCGTCGGTACGCGAGGCACTGCGCGTGCTGGAGACGCTCGGGGTGGTGTCGTCACAGGTCGGGCGCGGCCCCGACGCGGGCGCGGTGCTGATCTCCCGGCCCGACTCGGCGCTGACCGACCTGCTCAGGCTGCACCTCGGCCTGGCCACCCTGGAGATGCGCGAGGTGGTCGACACCCGGCACATGATCGAGCAGTGGGCGGCCGCCCGCGCCGCCGCGTCCGGCGCCGACACCTCCGCGCTCACCTCCGCCCTTTCCCGGATGGACCGCGCACGGACCCCGGACGAGTTCGTCGAGCACGACACCGCCTTCCACTGCGCGATCGCGGACGCCTCGGGCAACCGGCTCGTCTCGGCCATCATGCGGTCGCTGCGCGACTCGATGCGGAGGTACGCGGTCGAAGCGGTCGAACGCCTCGGCGACACCGCCATCCTGCGCGCCGGGCACGTACGCATCCTGACCGCCATCGAACAGGGCGATCCCGACGGGGCCGCCCGCGCGGTGTCGGCCCACCTCGCCGACGCCTACCCCGGTCACTGACGGGCGTCCGCCTCCCGGCACCCCGCTCCCGAACAGGCCACCATCCCGGCCAGCCGCCGGTCGAGCCCGGCCAGCAGCGCCGGATCGGCCTCCGCGGCCAGGTTGCGCAGCTGGTACGGATCGGCGTGCAGGTCGTAGAGCTGCCGCTCCCCGGTGTCGTACCGGACGTAGGTGTACCGGTCGGTGCGCAACGCCTGGTAGGCGGGCACGGGAGTCTGCCGGGCCGACGACCGGTTGGTCGGCCTGGTGAACTCGACCAGCGCGTTCGCCCGCCATCGCGCAGGCGCCCTGCCCCGCAGCAGCGGCACCAGCGACCGCCCCTCGACGAACGCCGGCGGCCTCGCCCCGCCCAGCTCGGCGACGGTGACCGCGAGGTCGACGGTGACACCCATGTGGGTGATCGTGGAGCCGGGCGCGACGCCGGGCCCGCGGACCACGAGCGGCACCCTGATCGCCTCCTCGAACGGCGTCGTCTTGCCCTGCGTGAGCCGGTGTGTGCCGAGATGGAAGCCGTTGTCGGAGGTGAACACGACGTAGGTGTCGTCGAGCTTGCCGGTCTCCCGCAGCGTCTCGATCACGGTGCCGACCAGGTCGTCCACGCCCAGCATGGCGCGCAGCCGGGCGCGGAAGCGCTCGTCCACCGCCTCGGTCTCCGGCGGCCCGAGCGGGGGCAGGCTGCGCAGCCAGAGCGGCTCGCGGCTGACGTCCGCCTGGTTGTACGACGGCGTGCGCGGCGCCCCGGCCAGCGGGAACGCGCCCGCGTGCCGCAGCGCCGGGTTGGCCGGGTTGTGCGGCGCGATCGGCGCCAGGAGCAGGAAGAACGGCTCCTTCGCGGTGGTGATGAAGTCGCGGGACTTGCGGGCCAGCACGTCGGCCAGGTAGTCCTGCTCGGTCCAGCCGTAGTCGAAGAGGGTGCCGTTCTCGTTGAGGCGGTAGCCGTACTCCTCGTACAAGTTGCGTACGGGAACGGCCCATTCGTCCCAGCCGGGCGGCACGTACGCCTCGCCGGCGGCGGCGGCGCCGGGATAGTGGTTGAGGTACTTGCCGAACAGCGCGGTGCGGTAGCCGGCGCCGCGCATCCAGGTGCCGAGCGTGGACTGTTCGAGCTTCTGCGCGTGGAAGCGCTCGAATCCCCCTTCCGGGGCGGTGTTGGTCCAGACGCCATGGCTGTGGACGTACTGGGACCGCAGGATCGAGGCCCTCGACGGGCAGCACCACGAGTTCGTGACGAAGAACCGGTCGAACGAGGCTCCCTCGCGGACGAGGTGGCGGGTGATGTTCGGGAAGTACGGGAGCGTCCCGGCTTCGAGGTCGTCGACCACGATGAGCACCACGTTCGGCCGGGCCGCGCTCGCCGCCGCCGTGGGCTCGGCCACGGGCAGGACAAGCAGCAGCAGCATGAAGGCTACGCGACGGAGACCTTTGACCACGCACTGTGACTACCCAGGAGGATCCTCCATTGACACTCGGGCCCACCGAAACGGTAATAGAACTTAATTCGGGAGGTGTCCCCATGAAGCTCGGGCTCCAGTTGGGTTACTGGCAGCGCAACGCCGACGACGCGACCGCCTCGGTGCTGGCCGCCGAACGGCTCGGCTACGACTCGGTGTGGACCGCGGAGGCGTACGGCAGCGACGCGTTCACACCCCTGGCCTGGTACGGCGCGCGGACGAGCCGCATCAAGCTCGGCACGTCGGTCGCGCAGCTGTCGGCCCGGCCCCCGGTCACGACCGCGATGACCGCGATGACCCTCGACCACCTGACCGGCGGCCGCCTGCTCCTCGGCGTCGGCGCCTCCGGCCCGCAGGTCGTGGAAGGCTGGTACGGCCAGCCGTTCCCCCGGCCGCTGGCCAGGACCCGCGAGTACGTCGAGATCATGCGCAAGGTCTGGCGCCGGGAGGAGCCCGTCACCAGCGACGGCCCCCACTACCCGCTGCCGCTCCCCGGCGGCCTGGGCAAGCCACTCAAACTCATCACCCATCCGCTCCGGCCCGACATCCCCGTCTATCTCGGCGCGGAAGGCCCCAGAAACGTCGCCCTCGCCGCCGAGGTGGCCCAGGGCTGGCTGCCGCTGTTCGCGTTCCCCGGGAAGATCCAGGAGCTGTACGGCGCCGCGCTCGCCGGCGCCCCCGACGGCTTCGACGTCGCCGCCATGGTGACCGTGGTGGTCTC
>DASUCK010000452.1:0-13684 GCA_036276095.1 Nonomuraea sp.
GTGGTGATCGGGTTCGCGAGCTCCACATGCGCCAGAAATGTCCGCATATCAACTGACATGTCGTGCACCGCCTCCGGGGGCGCCGAGCGCGTCGAACGGGATCGTTCCCACGTCCTCGAACCGCACCCGCTCCCCCCGGAACACCGGCCCCTCGGCGCACGCCCGGACCATCCTGGTCGCCCCGTCGTCGCCGATGACCGGGATCACGCACGTCATGCACACCCCGATGCCGCAGGCCATGTGCTCCTCGACGGCCACCTGCACCGGGATGTCGAACTCCATCGCCACCGCCGTCACCGCCCGCAGCGTCTCCATGGGCGCGCAGGCGTAGACGGCGTCGGCCCGGGTGTCGGCGATCACCGACGGCAGCGCGTCGGTGACCCTGCCGCGCAGCCCGAGCGAGCCGTCCTCGGTGGTCAGCGTGGTGGTCTCGGCGATGCGGCGGGCCCGCATGGCGCCGAACACCCGCTCGGCCCCGGCCCCGCCGAGCACGAAGTCGACCCGGCAGCTCCGCGCCAGCAGCGCGTCGGCCAGCGGGAACAGCACGGCCGAGCCGTACTCGGAGCCGACCAGCACGCAGTGGGCGGGGTCGCGGGGCAGCGGAAAGGGCCGGCCCAGCGGGCCGACCAGGTCGAGCGTGTCGCGGGCGCGCCGCTCGGCCAGCCAGGCCGTGCCCCGGCCGCGGGCGGTGAAGACGAGCTCGACCGTGCCGCCGTAGTCGGACTTCACGTCGTGGACGGACAGCGCCCGGCGCGTCACCATCGACGTGTGCGCCCCGCCGACGGCCACGGAGACGAAGTGGCCGGGGCGGAAGCGCTCGGCGATGCCGGGCGCCACCACCGTCAGCGCATGGTAGGCGTCGACCCGGCGCGTCGTCAGCACCGTGCCCGTCACCTGCACCGGTGTGCCGGCCAGTCGTCTTCACCTCCCGTGCGGGTCAGCCCCGCAGCGCCTGCGCGTGCTCCTGGAGAGACCGTACGCCCACGTCCCCGCGTACGATCGCCTGGATGCCCGCCGCGGCCGCGGCGAGTCCCGCCACCGTGGTGATGCACGGGATGCCGCGCAGCACGGCGGCCGTGCGGATGTCGTAGCCGTCGAGCCGCGGCCCCGACTGGCCGGGGCTGCCGAAGGGCGTGTTGACGATCAGGTCGACCTCGCCGTCGAGAATGGCCTGCACGCTCGTGGGCTCACCTCCGGGTCCGCTGCCCTCGCTGTGCTTTCGCACGATCTTGGCATGGACGCCGTTACGGCGCAGCACCTCGGCCGTGCCCTCGGTGGCGAGGATCTCGAAGCCCAGGTCGGCCAGTGCCTTCACAGGGAAGATCATCGCACGCTTGTCGCGGTTGGCCACGGATACGAACGCGCGTCCCTTGGTCGGGAGCTCGCCGTAGACGGCCGCCTGCGACTTGGCGTACGCGATGCCGAAGAACTCGTCGATGCCCATGACCTCGCCCGTGGAGCGCATCTCCGGCCCCAGGACGGTGTCGACGCCGCGGAACCGGTTGAACGGCAGCACCGCCTCCTTGACCGCGATCGAGGCGTCGAGCGGCAGCGTGCCGCCGTCGCCCTCGGCCGGCAGCATGCCCTCCGCGCGCAGCGCCGCGATCGAGGCGCCGAGCATCACCCTGGCCGCCGCCTTGGCCAGCGGCACCGCCGTGGCCTTGGACACGAACGGCACCGTACGGGAGGCGCGCGGGTTGGCCTCCAGGACGTACAGGACGCCGGCCGACATGGCGTACTGGACGTTGAGCAGGCCGCGCACGCCCACGCCCCGCGCGATGGCCTCGGTGGCCGCGCGGATGCGCTTGATGTCGAAGCTGCCGAGCGTGATGGGCGGCAGCGCGCACGCCGAGTCGCCGGAGTGGATGCCGGCCTCCTCGATGTGCTCCATGACGCCGCCGAGGTAGAGCTCCTCGCCGTCGTAGAGGGCGTCGACGTCGATCTCGATGGCCTCGTCGAGGAACTTGTCGACGAGCACCGGGTGGCCGCCCTCCTGGGCCGCCATGTACGTCGTCAGCGTGTCGTCGTCGTACACGATGGCCATGCCGGCGCCGCCGAGCACGTACGAGGGCCGCACCAGCACCGGGTAGCCGATCTCCTCGGCGATCTCCCTGGCCTCGGCCACGGTGAGCGCGGTGCCGTGCCTGGGCGCGGGCAGCCCGGCCTCGGCCAGCACGCGCCCGAACGCGCCGCGCTCCTCGGCCAGGTGGATGGACTCCGGCGAGGTGCCCACGACGGGCACGCCGGCGTCCTTGAGCGCCTGCGCCAGGCCGAGCGGCGTCTGGCCGCCGAGCTGCACGATCACGCCGGCGACCGGCCCGGTCTGCTGCTCGGCGTGGACGACCTCCAGGACGTCCTCCAGGGTGAGCGGCTCGAAGTAGAGGCGGTCGGAGGTGTCGTAGTCGGTGGAGACGGTCTCGGGGTTGCAGTTGACCATGACGGTCTCGAACCCGGCCCGTGACAGCTCGAACGAGGCGTGCACGCACGCGTAGTCGAACTCGATGCCCTGGCCGATGCGGTTGGGCCCGGAGCCGAGGATGATCACCTTCTGCCGGTCGCCCGGCGGGACCTCGGTCTCCTCGTCGTAGGTCGAGTACAGGTAGGGCGTCTTGGCGGCGAACTCGGCCGCGCACGTGTCGACGGTGTTGTAGACCGGGCGCAGCCCGAGCGCGTGGCGCAGATCGCGCACCCGAGCCTCGTCGATGCCGCGGATCTCGCCGATCTGTGCGTCGCTGAACCCGAGGTGCTTGGCCCGCCCGAGCACCTCGGCGGTCAGCTCGGGCGCCGCGGCGACGGCCCGCGCCTCCTCGTCGAGCAGGAAGAGCTGGTCGATGAACCAGGGGTCGACGCTCGTGGCCTCGAAGAGCTCCTCGGGCGTGGCGCCGGCGCGGATGGCCTGCTGCATCGTCCGGAGCCGCCCGTCGTGGGGCGTGCGGCACCTGGCGAGCGGCTCCGACTTGTCGGGGACGTCGCCGGCCCAGGTGAAGGACGAGTTCTTCTTCTCCAGCGACCGCAGCGCCTTCTGCAGCGCCTCGGGGAACGACCGGCCGATGGCCATGGCCTCGCCCACGGACTTCATGTGCGTGGTCAGCGTCTGGTCGGCGCCCTGGAACTTCTCGAACGCGAACCTCGGCACCTTGACCACGACGTAGTCGAGGGTCGGCTCGAAGGAGGCCGGGGTCTCCTTGGTGATGTCGTTGGGGATCTCGTCGAGGGTGTAGCCGATGGCCAGCTTGGCGGCGATCTTCGCGATCGGGAACCCGGTGGCCTTGGAGGCCAGCGCGGACGACCGCGACACGCGCGGGTTCATCTCGATGACGATCATGCGGCCGGTGCGCGGGTCGACCGCGAACTGGATGTTGCAGCCGCCGGTGTCGACGCCGACCTCGCGGATGACCGCGATGGCGACGTCGCGCATGTTCTGGTACTCGCGGTCGGTCAGGGTGAGCGCGGGCGCGACGGTGACGCTGTCGCCGGTGTGGACGCCCATCGGGTCGATGTTCTCGATGGAGCACACGATGACGACGTTGTCGTTCTTGTCGCGCATGACCTCCAGCTCGTACTCCTTCCAGCCGAGGATCGACTCCTCCAGGAGCACCTCGGTGGTCGGCGAGGCGTCGAGCCCGGCCCCGGCGATGCGGCGCAGGTCGGTCTCGGTGTAGGCGAAGCCGGACCCGGCCCCGCCCATCGTGAACGACGGCCGCACGACCAGCGGGTAGCCCAGCTCGCCGGCCGCGGCCACCACCTCGTCCATCGTGTGGCAGATGACCGACCTGGCCGACTCGGCGTTGAGGCCGTGCTCGCGGGCGACCTTGGCGACGATCTCCTTGAACCGCTCGCGGTTCTCCCCCGCCTGGATGGCGTCGAAGTCGGCGCCGATCAGCTCCACCTCGTACTTGTCGAGCACGCCCGACTCGTGCAGCGCGACCGCCGTGTTGAGCGCGGTCTGCCCGCCCAGGGTGGGCAGCAGCGCGTCGGGCCGCTCCTTGGCGATGATCTTCTCGACGAACTCGGGGGTGATCGGCTCGACGTACGTGGCGTCGGCGAACTCCGGGTCCGTCATGATCGTGGCCGGGTTGCTGTTGACCAGGACGACGCGGAACCCTTCGTCGCGCAGCACGCGGCACGCCTGGGTGCCGGAGTAGTCGAACTCGCAGGCCTGTCCGATCACGATCGGCCCCGAGCCGATCACCAGGACCGACCTGATGTCCTCACGCTTGGGCACGGCTCATGACCTCACAGAACTCATCGAACAGGTAGGCGGCGTCGTGCGGCCCCGCGGCGGCCTCCGGGTGGTACTGGACGCTGAAGGCCCGCCCGTCGAGCAGCCGCAGCCCCTCGACGCAGCGGTCGTTGAGGTTGACGTGGCTGACCTCGGCCGGCCCGTAGGGGGTGTCGAAGGGGCCGTCGAGGGGGGCGTCCACGGCGAACCCGTGGTTGTGGGCCGAGATCTCGACCTTGCCGGTGCGTACGTCCTGGACCGGCTGGTTGACGCCGCGGTGGCCGTACCGCAGCTTGTACGTCGCCAGCCCGAGCGCCCGGCCGAACAGCTGGTTGCCGAAGCAGATCCCGAAGAACGGGACCCCCGACTCCAGCACCTTCCGCAGGGCCGTCACGTCGGCGGTGGCGGGGTCGCCGGGGCCGTTGGACAGGAAGACCCCGTCCGGCTCCACCGCCATGATCTGCTCGTACGTGGCGTCGGCGGGCAGCACGTGCACCTCGCAGCCGCGCTCGGCCATCCGGTGCGGCGTCATGCCCTTGATGCCGAGGTCGACCGCCGCGACGGTGAACCGCTTGGCGCCGACGGCGGGCACGACGTACGGCTCGGTGGTGGTCACCTCGCCGGCCAGGTCGGCGCCCTCCATGCGCGGCGCCCTGCGTACCCGCTCGACCAGCGCCTCGACCGGCTCGCCCGGCGCGGTGAAGATGCCGGCCCGCATGGCGCCGCGCTCGCGCAGGTGGCGGGTGAGGGCGCGGGTGCCGGAGATGGCGATGCCGACGACGCCCTGCTCCTTGAGGTAGTCGTCGAGGGAGCGGGTGGCCCGCCAGTTGGAGACGACCCTGGACGGCTCGCGCACGACGTAGCCGGCCACCCAGACCCGGCGCGACTCCGGGTCCTCGTCGTTGACGCCGGTGTTGCCGATGTGGGGCGCGGTCATCGCGACGATCTGCCGGTGGTAGGACGGGTCGGTGAGGGTCTCCTGGTAGCCGGTCATGCCGGTGTTGAAGACCATCTCGCCGAACGTCTCGCCGTCGGCGCCGTAGGGGGTTCCGTGGAAGACGCGGCCGTCCTCGAGGACGAGCACCGCTGTGTTCGGACCGGCTGTGTTCACACCAGCTTCCCTTCGAGTACGGTCGGCCTGCCGCGCAGGAACGTGGCCACCACCCTGCCGGGCAGCGCCATTTTCTCGTAGGGGGTGTTCCTGCTCTTGGACGCGAGGGCGGTGGGGTCCACCTCGGCGCGCGCGGACGGGTCGTACAACGTGATGTTGGCCGGCGCGCCCGCCTCCAGCGGCTGCCCCTGCCCCGGAAGGCGGCCGATACGCGCCGGCAGGACCGACATGCGCTGGGCCACTCCCGACCAGTCGAGCAGCCCGGTCTCGACCATGGCCTCCTGCACCACGCCGAGCGCGGTCTCCAGGCCGACCATGCCCATGGCGGCGGCCGACCACTCGGTCTCCTTGTCCTCGACCGGGTGGGGGGCGTGGTCGGTGGCGACGATGTCGATCGTGCCGTCGGCCAGCGCGGCGCGCAGCGCCGCGACGTCGGCGCGGGTGCGCAGCGGCGGGTTGACCTTGTAGATCGGGTTGTAGGCGCCCACCGGCGACTCCTCGACCAGGTCGTCGGTGAGGAGCAGGTGGTGGGGGGTGACCTCGGCGGTGACGTTCCAGCCCTTGGACTTGGCCCAGCGGATGATCTCGACAGAGCCGGCCGTGGAGACGTGGCAGACGTGCAGGCGGGAGCCGACGTGGGCGGCCAGCAGGCAGTCGCGGGCGATGATCGCCTCCTCGGCGACCGCGGGCCAGCCGGTGAGGCCGAGCCGGCCGGAGACGACGCCTTCGTTCATCTGGGCGCCCTCGGTGAGCCTGGGCTCCTGGGCGTGCTGGGCGACGACGCCGTCGAACGCCTTGACGTACTCCAGGGCGCGGCGCATCAGCACCGCGTCGGACACGCACTTGCCGTCGTCGGAGAAGACCCGCACCCGGGCCGCCGAGTCGGCCATCGCGCCCAGCTCGGCCAGCTGCCGGCCGGCCAGGCCGACCGTGACCGCCCCGACCGGGTGCACGTCGCAGTGGCCGAACTCGCGCCCGAGCCGCCACACCTGCTCCACGACCCCGGCGGTGTCGGCCACCGGCGAGGTGTTGGCCATGGCGTGCACGGCGGTGTAGCCGCCGCGGGCCGCCGACTGCGTGCCGGTCTGGACGGTCTCGGCGTCCTCGCGCCCGGGCTCCCGCAGGTGGGTGTGCAGGTCGACCAGGCCGGGCAACGCGATCGCGCCGCCGCCGTCGACGACCTCGGGCCCGTCGAGCCCCGGGGCGATCTCCGCGATGGCCCCATGGGCGATCCGGATGTCGGCGGGCTCCCCGCCGAGAATCCTGACGTTCTTGATGATCATGCGGTCTCTCCCCCGAGCAGCAGGTACAGGACGACCATGCGGATGGTCACACCGTTGGCGACCTGCTCCACGATCGTGGACCGCGCCGAGTCGGCCACCTCGGCGGCGATCTCCATGCCCCGGTTCATCGGCCCGGGATGCATGACGATCGCCTCGTCCGGCATCTTGGCGAACCGCTCGCGGTCGAGGCCGTACCGCCGGGAGTACTCGCGCTCGCTCGGGAAGTACGCGGCGTTCATCCGCTCCTTCTGCACCCGCAGCATCATCACCGCGTCGGACTTGGGCAGCACCGCGTCGAGGTCGTACGACACCTCGCACGGCCAGCTCCCGACCGAGACCGGCAGCAGCGTGGGCGGAGCGACCAGCGTGACCTCGGCGCCGAGCGTGTGGAGCAGCAGCACGTTGGAGCGGGCGACCCGGCTGTGGAGCACGTCGCCGACGATCGTGACCCGGCGCCCGTCGAGCCCGCCCAGGCGGCGGCGCATGGAGAAGGCGTCGAGCAGCGCCTGCGTGGGGTGCTCGTGGGTGCCGTCGCCGGCGTTGACGACGCTGCCGCGCACCCACGTGGCCAGGCGGTAGGGGGCGCCGGAGGCGCTGTGGCGGATGACGACCGCGTCGGCGCCCATGGCCTCCAGGGTGAGCGCGGTGTCCTTGAGCGACTCGCCCTTCGACACGCTCGACCCCTTGGCCGAGAAGTTGATCACGTCGGCGGACAGCCGCTTGGCCGCCGCCTCGAACGAGATGCGCGTCCGCGTGGAGTCCTCGAAGAACAGGTTGACCACGGTGCGGCCGCGCAGCGTCGGCAGCTTCTTGATGGAACGTTCCGAGACTCTCGCCAGCTCCTCGGCGGTGTCGAGGATGAGGAGGGCGTCGTCCCTGGTGAGGTCGCCGGCGGAGATCAGATGCCGGTTCACCTGGTGTCCCCCTTCATGAGCACCACGGCGTCGCGGCCGTCGATCTCCTGCACGTAGACCTTGACCTTCTCGCTCTTGGCCGTGGGGAGGTTCTTGCCGACGTAGTCGGCGCGGATGGGCAGCTCGCGGTGGCCACGGTCGACCAGCGTGGCGAGCTGGACGGCGGTGGGGCGGCCGAGGTCGTTGAGCGCGTCGAGGGCGGCCCGGACGGTGCGGCCGGAGTAGAGGACGTCGTCGACGAGCACCACGACCTTGCCGTCGATGCCGTCGGCCGGCAGGTCGGTGCGGCCGAGCGGCCGGGCCGGCTTGAGCCGCAGGTCGTCGCGGTACATCGTGATGTCGATCGAGCCGACGGGGATCTTGACGCCTTCGAACCGCTCGATGCGGTCACCGAGCCGGCGGGCGAGGGTCGCGCCGCGGGTGGGGATGCCCAGGAGGACGACGTCGCCGGCGCCCTTGGTGCGTTCGAGGATCTCGTGGGCGATCCGGGTCAGCGCCCGGTGGACGTCCGGGGCCTCCAGAACGGCCCTGGATTCGGACATGACGAAGCTCACCACCTTTCCCGCCTCACGGGACGGGTCTTAAAAGGGTGTCGGTCGGCCCCCACAGTACCAGGCGCCACCTGGCACGACCCGTGCCCCCTCCGCGGCGGCGCGATGACCGTCCAGGGTGACATCCGGCGCGGGCAGGGGATATCGCAAAGATGACATTCCACGTCGATTCGGAGGTCGGGCGGCTGCGTCAGGTCCTCCTGCACAAGCCCGACCTGGCGCTCAGGCGGCTCACCCCGGCCAACATGCACGAGTTCCTGTTCGACGACGTGCTGTGGGTCCAGCGCGCGATGGAGGAGCACGAGGAGTTCCAGCAGGTGCTGCGCGACCGCGGCGTACGCGTCCACCTGCTGGACGAACTGCTCAGGGAGACCGTCGAGATCCCCGAGGCGCGCAAGCACATCCTGGACGCCGTGGTGGACGAGCGCTGGCTGGGCCCGGTGGCGATCGACGACATCCGCAACACGCTCGACGGCATGGACGCCGCGACCCTGCAGCTCTACCTGACCGGCGGCATCACCAAGGGCGAGCTGGTCGAGCTGGGCTGCGACCCGCAGTCGGTGACCTTCCACGCCACCGGCGACGACGACTTCATCCTGCCGCCGCTGCCCAACCACCTGTTCACCCGCGACCCGTCCTGCTGGATCTACGACGGCGTGTCGATCAACGCGATGCGCAAGCGGGCCCGCATGCGGGAGACGGTCAACATGGAAGCCGTCTACATGTACCACCCGACGTTCGCGGCCGGGTTCAACCGGCCTGGAGACGGCGGCTTCCACTGCTGGATCCCCGGCCGGTCGGTGGCGCCGGCCACGATAGAAGGCGGCGACGTACTCGTCATCGGGCGCGGCGCGGTGCTGGTCGGGATGAGCGAGCGCACCAGCCCGCAGGCCGTCGAGATGCTCGCCCAGCGGCTCTTCCGCACCGGCTCGGCCCAGCGGATCGTGGCCGTCGACATGCCTCAGGCGCGGGCGTTCATGCACCTGGACACGGTGATGACGATGCTGGACGTCGGCGTGTTCACCAAGTACGCCGGGCTCGGCATGCTGCCCGCGTACACGATCGAGCCCGGTCGCACGCACAAGGAGCTGAGGTTCACCGACCACCCGCCGCAGGACATGCACCGGGCCATCGCGCACGCGCTCGACATGGCCGACATCACGGTCCTCACGCCCAAGCAGGACCTGCGGGCGGCGGCGCGCGAGCAGTGGGACGACGGCTGCAACGGGCTGGCGCTGGAGCCCGGCGTGGTGGTCACGTACGAGCGCAACACCACCACCAACGCCCACCTGCGCGACAACGGCATCGAGGTGATCACCATCAGGGGCAGCGAGCTGGGCCGCGGCCGCGGCGGGCCGCGCTGCATGAGCTGCCCGCTCGAACGGGACGGGATCTGAGGAGGGCCGATGCGCGTCATCGTGGCATTGGGCGGCAACGCGGTGCTCAGGCGCGGGCAGCCGCCGGAGGCGGACACGCAGATCGCCAACGTCCGCGCGGCCGTGCGGACGCTGGCCCGGCTGGCGCGCGAGCACGAGCTGGTCATCACCCACGGCAACGGCCCCCAGGTCGGCATGCTGGCGCTGGAGAGCGCCGCCGACCCGAGCCTGACCCGGCCGTACCCGTTCGACACGCTCGGCGCGCAGACGCAGGGCATGATCGGCTACTGGATGCAGCAGGCCCTGCAGAACGCGCTCCCCGGCCGGCAGGTGCTCGCCGTCGTCACCCAGACGCTGGTCACCGCCGTGGACCCGGCCTTCGCCGACCCGACCAAGTTCGTCGGCCAGGTCTACGACCGCGAGGAGGCCGAGAAGCTGGCCGCCGAGCACGGCTGGACGGTCAAGCAGGACGGCCCGCACTGGCGGCGCGTCGTCCCCTCCCCCGCCCCGCGCCGCATCGTGGAGACCCGGCTGATCCACCGGCTGGTCCGCGAGGGCGTGGTGGTGATCTGCGCGGGCGGCGGCGGCATCCCCGTCGTCCGCGACGAGCGCGGCCGGCTGGCCGGCGTCGAGGCCGTCGTGGACAAGGACCTCACGGCGTCGGTGCTGGCCGAGGCGCTGGAGTGCGACGCGTTCCTGAGCCTCACCGACGTGCCCAGGGTGATGCGCGGGTACGGCACGCCGCACGAGGAGGAGATCGCCCACACCACCCCGCACGAGCTGCGCGCCCTGGAGTTCCCCGCCGGGTCGATGGGGCCCAAGGTGGAGGCCGCCTGCCGCTTCGTGGAGACGACCGGCGACATGGCCGCGATCGGCCGCCTGGACGACGCCGAACGCATACTCGACGGCTCGGCGGGCACCATCGTGACTCCGGGCGGACGATGGCCGCTCACCAGCACGCTGTAGAGGAGGCCTCGGGATGGCCCTGGCCGAGCGGCTCCTGCGGACCAAGCCGACCGAGCGCATCGTGGCCGAGGGCGGGCACGGTGAGGGCGGGGAGCTGCGGCGCACCATGACGCTGTGGCAGCTCACGCTCTTCAGCGTGGGCGCGACCCTGGGCACCGGCATCTTCGTCATCCTCGGGCAGGCGGTGCCCAAGGCGGGGCCGGCGGTGGTGCTGTCGTTCGTGCTGGCGGCGATCACGGCGCTGTTCTCCGCCCTGTCGTACGCGGAGCTGGCCGGGACGATCCCGGTGTCCGGGTCGTCGTACTCGTACGCGTACGCGACGCTGGGCGAGCTGGTGGCGTGGGTGTGCGGCTGGTGTCTCATGCTGGAGTACGCCGTGTCCGTGGCGGCCGTGGCCGTCGGCTGGGGCCAGTACCTCAACGCGTTCCTGCGGTCGCTGTTCGGCGTCGAGCTGCCGGCCGTGGTGACCGGCTCGCCCGGCCAGGACGGCGGCCTGGTCAACGTCCCGGCGATCCTCATCGTCGTGCTGGCCACCTGGGTCCTGCTGTACGGCGCGTCGGAGAGCGCCACGACCAACGCGATCCTCGTGCTGGTCAAGATCGCGGTGCTGCTGTTCTTCTGCGTGGTGGCGTTCACGGCCTTCCGGTCGGGCAACCTGACGCCGTTCGCGCCGTTGGGCGTGGCGGGGATCACGGCGGCGGCCTCCCAGGTGTTCTTCTCCTACATCGGCTTCGACGCCGCCTCCACCGCCGGCGAGGAGGCCAGGAACCCCAGGCGCGACCTGCCCCTGGCGATCATCCTGTCGCTGGTCGTGGTGACCGCCGTCTACATGCTGGTGTCCCTGGCCGCCGTGGGCGTGCTGCCGTGGACGGACTTCGACCCCGACAGCGGCGTGGCCGTCCTGTCGCACATCGCCGACGTGGCCGCCGGCGCGACCTGGCCCGGCCTGATCGTGGCGTTCGGGGCCGTGATCACCATCGCGAGCGTCGTCCTGACGGTCATCTACGGGCAGACCCGGATCCTGTTCGCTATGTCCCGCGACGGGCTCGTCCCCGGCGTGTTCCAGCGGGTCGACCCGCGCCGGCAGGTCCCGGTGGCCAACACGCTCATCGTCGCCGGGTTCGTCTCCGTACTGGCCGGGCTCGTGCCGCTGGGGCAGCTGGCCGAGGCGACCAGCATCGGCACGCTGTTCGCCTTCGCCATCGTCAACGTCGGCGTGCTGGTGCTGCGGTACCGGCGTCCCGACCTGCCGCGCGGCTTCCGGGTCCCGTTCTTCCCCGTCTTCCCGGCGCTGGGCGCGCTGATGTGCGTCGTGGTGATGGCGGGGCTGGCCGGGGTCACGTGGCTGGCGTTCGCGCTGTGGATGCTCGCCGGCCTGACCGCCTACTTCCTGTACGGCTACCGCCATTCCCGGCTCAACGCCGAGGTGCGGCCATGAAGCCCGACAACGTGCTCGCCGGGTACGTCTCCGGGGCGCGGGCACGGGACGGCCTGGCGCTGGCCGTGCTCCTCAGGGACCGGGCCGGCGCCCGGCTCACGGTGGCGACCGTGCGTCCGCCCGCCTGGACCGTGCCGGGCCCCGCCAGGGCCGAGGACAGCGCGTGGCGGGCGTACCTCGCCGAGCAGGCCGCCGCCACCCTCGCCCAGGCCCGCGAGCTGGCCGGCGAGGACGCCGACTACGTCACCCACACCAGCCGCCATAGCGGGCGCGGCCTCGTGGAGCTGGCCCGCCGGCGCGCCGCCGACGTGGTGGTGATCGGCTCGGGGCCGCGCGGCGGGCGCGGGCGCATCGCCCTGGGCAGCACCGCCGACCAGCTCCTGCACTCCTCGTCCGTGCCCGTCCTGCTGGCCCCGCGCGGCTACGCCGACCAGCCCCCGGACGCGTTCGACCGCCTCACCGTCGCCTACCGGCGCGGCCCCGGCTGCGACGCGGCGGCCGGGGACGCGGCCAGGGCGGCCGCGGCGCTGGACGTGCCGCTGCGGCTGGTCACGCTGGTGGTGAGCGCCGGCCGGCGGGTCAAGGTCGAGGAGGACATGGTCGCCCGACTGCGCGACCAGGCCGCCGCCGACCTGCGCGCCGCCGCCCGCGGACAGTCGCGGCGCACGCGCGTGGAGGTCGAGGTGCTGGAGGGGCGCACCGTCGCGCAGGCGCTCGGCGCGACGACGTGGCTGCCCGGCGAGATGATCATATGCGCGTCCAGCGACGCCGGGCCCCTGCGGCGGGTGTTCCTGGGAGACACCTCACTCAAGATCGTACGCGCCTCGACTCGTCCGGTCATGATCCTCACTCGTCGCCCCTGACAAGAACGACATAATGGGCAAACTATGACGAATTAGCGTTACTCATGAGACATGAGGGGCGATTGTGGCGATCCCTACCGGATCGGATTCGGCATCTTTTTTCCAATCAGCTTGACCTTAGGCATCCGGACCTTTACCGTCACTGTGCGTAACCACACCTCGCGGCGTCCTGGGGTAAACCCGGGGCCATGGCTACCGATGGTGCCAAGCCTGACACCAGACCCCCGGTGGCCGGGGCATACGCCGCAAGGGAGCACAATCTACTAAGAGCGATACATACGAGAGCCGGGGGGCCACACGATGCCGTCTGAGTACGCAAAGTCGCTGGGTGCACGACTCCGCGCCATCCGCACCCAGCAGGGCCTGTCCCTGCATGGAGTCGAGGAGAAGTCGCGTGGCAGGTGGAAAGCCGTGGTCGTGGGCTCCTATGAGCGCGGCGACCGAGCGGTCACGGTGCAGAAGCTTGCCGAGCTTGCCGACTTCTACGGCGTGCCCGTCTCCGAGCTGCTGCCGGGCGGCGCCGCCCCCAGCCCGCTCGGCCCCACGCCCAAGCTTGTGATCGACCTGGAGCGGCTCGCGTCGCTGCCGAAGGAGAAGGCGGGCGCGCTGGCCCGCTACGCCGCCACGATCCAGAGCCAGCGTGGCGACTACAACGGCAAGGTCCTGTCGATCCGCCAGGAGGACCTGCGCTCCCTGGCCGTGATCTACGACAAGTCGCCCAGCGAGCTGACCGAGGAGCTGATCAGCTGGGGCGTCCTCGACGCCGAGGCCCGCCGGGCCGTCGAGTCCTTCTGACCCCAGCCACGGTCCCCGGAAGGAGCCCGCCACCCGGCGGGCTCCTTCGCCATACCCGCCCCGATACCCGCCCCGATACGCGCCCACCCTGCTCCCACCCCGAAGGGTCACGCCCGAGAGGTCACACCCGAAAGATGACGCCCGAATAGTGACGCCCGAAAAGTC
>DASUCK010000453.1:0-14817 GCA_036276095.1 Nonomuraea sp.
CGTGACCGGCGCCTTCTCCACGCTGGACCCGCAGCAATTGAGCCCGAGCCCGGTGTAGCGGTCGAACGCGCTGCGCCGCTCGGAGATGTCGATCTGCGGGCGGCTGTTGGTCACGTCGTTGACGACCGTGGCCTCGTCCCAGACCACCCGTTCCGCGTTGGCCTCCTTCACGTCGCCGCGCGTGGTGACGATGATGTCCAGGTCGCCGGTCATCACCTTGAGGTCCTGGAGCGAGAAGTACTGGGCGCCCTTGACCTCCAGGCGCGAGATGCCGAACTGGTCCGCGGGCGCCGAAATGATCTGGTCCGCGGCCCAGAATCTCACCAGCCCGGCCAGCGCGATGAAGAAAGCCCCGAACCCGATGAGGACGAGCGTGGAGATACGACCCATCGAGGCCTCCGCATTTTCTAGAACATGTTGTCGTCCGGTGCGATCGTCGAGCAACAAAGTATGACAGAGGGTGATGCGCGTCACCCGCGAGGATCTCTCCGCAACCAAATCGATAGAAACAAGTTCTATCGTGGTTTCCGCGACGGAACCGGGAGGCTGGAAGCAGGCATGAAGAGCAGGGACGCGGCCCTCGACGGCATCCGCGCCTGCGCCGCGCTCGGCGTCTGGCTGCTGCACGTCGGGAGCAACACGGGCGTGATGTACCGCGAGGGCATGTACGCCTGGCTGATGAGCCGGCTGGGCATCGCCGTACCGATCTTCTTCCTCCTGTCCGGCCTGCTGCTCTACCGTCCGTGGGCGCGGGCGGTCATCGAGGACACGGCACGCCCGAGCTCGCTGCGCTACCTGTGGCGGCGGGTGCTGCGCGTGCTGCCGGTCTACTGGCTGGTGACGGCGGCGGCGCTGTGGGCGTGGAGCGGCTTCGACTGGACCGGGTGGGCGAAGTGGCTGCTCCTCCTGCAGAACTACTTCCCCGGCGACCCCACCCCCGACGGCCTCTACCAGATGTGGACGCTGCCGATCGAGATGGCCTTCTACGTGCTCCTGCCGGCGCTGGCCTGGGTGCTCGACCGGTGGGCGCGGCGCGGGCCCCGGCCGCCGGTCCGGCTGCTGGCCGGCATCGCCGTGCTGCCGCTCTTCACCGTGGCCGGCGTGGCCGTCGCGCGGCTGGCCGACCAGCCGCAGCTCGGCCTCTGGCTGCCGTACCACCTGGTGTTCTTCGCCTGCGGGATGGCCATGGCGGTGCTGTCGGCGTGGCTGCGGCACAGCCGGGTGGTCGACGCCCTCGCGCCGCAGCTGCTCGTCCTCGCCCTCCTGCTGTACGCCGTGCTGAGCACCGGGCTGGCCGGGCCGCGCACGCTCGACCTGCCCACCCTTGGCCAGTCGCTGCTGCGGATGAGCCTGGAGGCGGCCGTCGCGGTGCTGCTCGTGGCGCCGTTCGCGCTGGCGCCCAGGGAAGGCTCCCTCCGTCACAAGGTGCTCGGCAACCCGGTCACCGCCTACCTGGGCCGCATCTCCTACAGCTTCTTCCTGTGGCACGCGCCGGTGATCACGTTGCAGCTCAAGCTCACCGGCGCGCAGCCGTTCCAGGGCGACTTCCCGAGCGTGGCCGTGGTGTCGTTCGTCGTGACGACGCTGCTCAGCGTGGGGAGCTACCATCTCGTCGAGGTCACCGCCCTCAGGCTGAGCCGGCGCCGGCCAGCACCCGCTCGGCCGCCCGCCGCTCCGGCTCCGGCTCCGGTGGCGCCGGCCGGCTGACATGCCCGCCGAACACCACGCCCATGGCCGCGCACGCCACGAGCTGCGGCACCTGATCCAGCAGCACGGCCACGTCCACGCCGCGCCCGCGCAGCGCCAGCCCGGCCGCCAGGCACAGCGCGGCCCCGAGGAAGAGCCCCGCCGCCGCCCAGTGGGCCGGCCGCCGGGCCCGTAGCGGCAGCGTCGCCAGGACGGCCACGAGGACGGCGAGCGCGCCCGGCCAGCTCGCCACCCAGCCGCCGAACGCCAGCCCCAGCACGACCGCGTACGGGGCCCGCAGCCGCGACATCCGCGACCGCGCCGCCGGCGCCGTCTCCCGCACGTGCTCGGGCCGCGGTCCGCGCAGGACCAGGGCGACCAGCGCCAGCGCCGCGATGCCCGCCATCCCGTACGCCAGCGCCAGCCAGTAGGCCCGGTCGGGGACGTACTCCAGCCGCACGGTGCCCGACGTGCCCGCGGGCAGCTCCCAGGCCTGCTTCCACCCGTCCACGCGCACCGGGCGCAACGCGCCGCCGTCGATCGTGGCCCGCCAGCCCGCGTTGTGGTTCTCGTTGACGATCAGGAAGGAGTCCTTCGGCGCGGTCACCCTGACCTCGCGCTCGGACGGCGTCCACACCCCGCGCACCGCGGCGCCGGTCACCCCGCGCGGCTCGTCCGCGAGCGCGCCGACCACGAGGTTCTCCACCGCGTACGGCTCCCACCCGGCCACCCGCACCCGGTTGTCCCCGGCCGCGAGCTCGGCCCTGGAGCAGCCGAGGATCTGCACCGGCCGCTGTTCCACCAGGTCGGCGTGGGTGCCGGCGACCTTGGTCGCGATGGTCCGCCCGTTCACCTCGATGTGCGGGCCGAGGCCGCAGGGCAGCCGGAGCGGGATGTCGGCGGGCCTGGTCACCGGGTCGACGCCGGGCACGACCAGCTCGGTCACCTGCAGCCGCCCGGCGTACGGGACGAAGCGGAGCTTGAGCTGCGACGTCCTGATCGGCTGGAAGGCGAGCCGGCCCCGGTCGTCGACCCGGCCGGCGCGGACCACGCCGCCGTCGCCGGTGACGACCACGTCGAGCTGCTGCAGCCGGTCGCCGCCCGGCCGGCCGATCTGCACGCGCGAGATCGTGCGCTTGCCCTTCCAGGCGAGCGTGAGCGTGGGCTCGGTGTCCTCGGCGGCCGGCACCCAGGTGGTGGCGGCGTCGCCGTCGAAGGCCGACCTGGGCGAGACCCGGGCGTCCGCGGTCAGCTGGGACGAACCGGCCACGCTGGTCAGCCCGGTGCTGACCCTGGTGAACCGGTCGGCCAGCTCGGGATCGGTGAGCACGGCCGAACCCCGAACGCCGACGGTCGCGGCCGACGCCGCGGCGAAGGTCCGGTCGAACCCGGTCTCCTCGTCCGGCCTGGCCAGCACCGCCGCGTTGCACACCCAGCGGGACGGGTTCCGCAGGCAGGCCGGCCGCTCCTCCAGGCCCTTGTCCATGACGTACACGTCGCCGCCGGCGCCCGGCAGCCGGATCGTCCGCTCGGCCACGACACCGGGGATCGACAGCTCGACGATGCCGGCCCGCTGCCCGTAGCTCCACTGGCCCGAGCCGGTGGCGACGACCTCGATCCGCAGCCAGCCGGTCGGCCCGGCCGGCACGCGCAGCCACTGCGGGTCGGTGGTGTCGCGGACGTCCTGCTCCAGGGTGCCCGCCTCGGTCTCCACGGCCACCCGCCGTACGGACCGGCCGACCTGCAGCCCGGGGGCGAACATCACCTGCACGCGGTCGACGCGCCGCTGACCCGGCAGGTCCACGCGCAGCCACTCGCCCTCCGGGCGCCGGGTGCCGTCGCTCTGCCAGCCGGTGCCGACGTTGCCGTCCAGGGCCGCCCACGGGCTGTGGCCGGGTTGGGCGAGCCCGCCCGTCGCGTACGGGTCCGCCACCGACGACGACGCCGTGACGCCGGCGATGCCGCGGTACTCGGCCGTCGCCGTGGCCTCCAGCCAGCCGTCCTCCAGCAGGTCCAGCTCCCTGACCCCGGAGAAGTCCGCCTTGGCGTCGGCCGTCAGCGTGGGCGTCCAGTTCGCCCGGATCTCGCCGAACGAGCGCTCGCGCAGCCGCAGCGCGTCGCTGACCACGGTCGGCGCCTCGCGCCCGTCCACGTCGCCGTTGACCAGGACGGGGCCGTCGCCGAGCAGGCCCAGGTCACCCATCGCGAGCAGCGAGTCCGGGCCGCCGCGCACCGCCAGGGCGTCCGCGACCGGCTGCACCGACACCAGGTCGGAGCCGCCCGACACCTCGTACAGCTCCAGCGCGGGGAACGCCGGGTCGAGCGAGTGCACCGCGTCGTCGCTCTCCCGGTCGCCCACCGGGTCGCCGAACGAGCGCACCCACCGGACGCCCGGCGTCTCCCGCAGCGCCTCGAAGATCCGGGACGGCCAGGCGCCGTGGAGGTTCTCCCTGAGCAGGTCGTTCCTGACGAGCAGGTGGCGCACGCCCATCCGGCGCAGCACGGCCGCCAGCCCCGCCGAGCCGTGGCCGGCGGTGAGCCGCTGGTCGATGACGTCCAGCAGCCGCGTCAGGCCGACGGAGCCCGGCGGGGTGATCTGCCTGGTGGTCCAGCGGGCCGTCGTGAGCGCCTGCAACGGCTCGTCCAGGGGGCGACCCCAGACGTACTCGCCGAACTTGGCGCCAGGGACCACCAGCACGCCGTCGTCGCCGGCGTTGTCGTTCAGCCAGGCCGCCGCCTCCCGCCAGTGCGCCGGGACCTCCTTGAAGTCGCCGGGCGGCGCGAGGCCCTGGTTGAAGACCGGCAGGACGAGCGCCGCGGAGGCGGCCACGGCCACCGCGCGCAGGGGGAGCCGGGCCCGTACCAGCAGGTGGGCCAGGCCGAGGACGAGCGCCAGCCGGACCAGCGGGTCGAACTTGCGCAGGTTGCGCAGCGGCGCCAGCGGGCCGTCCAGGAGCCAGCGCACCCACTCGGCCGTGACCGGCTCCAGCGCGCTCATGTGTCCGGCGACCAGCGCCGCCACGCCCACCACGAACATCGCCAGCACGAACCCCCTGGCCGGCAGGTCGCGGCGGGCCAGCCCGGCCAACCCCAGCGCGGCGATGACGCCGGTGACCACGACCATGGTCGCCGACGTGGCGATCGCGAAGCCGGGCGGCTGCTCCGGCACGCCGTTGACGGGCAGGTAACGCACCCAGTCGGAGGCGCCGCGCAGCACGTTCGTGAGCGAGGTGACCTGGGTGGTCGTCTCCGCGGTCTCGGTGTACGGCAGGAACGAGAACGCGTACCGGCCGACCAGCAGCAGCGGCAGCCACCAGAACACGGTCGCGACCGAGACGGCGGCCGTCCACCAGCCGAGCAGCCGCCAGCGCGGCACCGGGCGCGGCCGGGTGAGGATGTAGAGCACCGGGGCGACCAGCACGGCCAGCACCGCGACCGCGTTCACGCCGCCGCACAACGCCACGGCCAGCGCCGACCTGACCGCGCCGCGCGCCCGCTGGCCCGTCTCCGTGGCCGTGAGCAGCGGGATCAGGATCCACGGCAGCATCGCGGCCGGCAGCCACTCGATCGAGATCTCGCCGAGAATCGACAGCGTGCGCGGGGCCAGCGCGTACGCCAGGGCGGCCGCGACCCGGGTGCCCGGCGTTCCGGCGCCGAGCTGCCCGGCCAGGCGTTCGACGCCGAGGAACGCCACGCACATCAGCACCGTCAGCCAGAGCCGCTGCGTCACCCACGGCTCGACCCCGGCCAGGTCGCCCAGCGCGAAGAACGGCCCCATCGGGAAGATGTAGCCGGCCACCTGGTTCTGGAGCTGCCCGAAGTGCTGCAGGTCCCACAGGTGGGCGGCGCGTTCCAGCCAGCCGACCGGGTTGAGCGCGAGGTCCATCTTGGTGTCGGCGATCAGGTGCCCCGGCCTGGTGGTGAACGCCAGCACCCCGAACCCGAGACAGCACACCACGAGCCACCAGCGCCGCCGAGCCCGCTCGCTGACCGGCGCCCCGGCACCGGGCCGGCCGGTGCCGGGGCTTCCGGCCACCACCCTGTCCGCGGCGGGCGGGGAGGCGGGGGCGGGGAGGCGCGGGCGGCCGGTGCCGGGCTTGCCCGCGACCAGCTTGTCGGTGGCAGGAGTGCCGGCGCGGGGGCGGCCCGTGGCCAGCGTGTCGGTGGCAGGGGTGCCGGTGCGGGGGCGGCCCGTGGCCGGGGTTTCGGCCCGTGGCCGGTCCGTAGCGGGGTGGTCGTTCACCAGTC
Organism: Nonomuraea sp.; assembly: GCA_036276095.1. Taxonomy (GTDB): domain Bacteria; phylum Actinomycetota; class Actinomycetes; order Streptosporangiales; family Streptosporangiaceae; genus Nonomuraea. The sequence goes on from DASUCK010000453.1 coordinate 5,935, forward strand.
CTCCCCGAGCGGGTCGCCGTGGAGGATCGCCATGAGGCGCTCGGTGCTGCGGTCCCAGGAGAAGCGGTCAGCCCATGCCCGACAATTCACGGTATAAGTGTGATCCACTTCGTCGAGTGCTGTGGCTATGCCCTTGGCCAGATCGGTCCCCTCGGCGAGCAGCCAGCCGGTCTCCCCGTGCCGTACGGCGTCGCGGAGCCCGTCCACGTCGTACGCCACGGTCGGCACGCCCAGGGCGGCCGCCTCCAGCACGCTCAGCCCCCAGCCCTCCCCCTGGGAGGCGCTCACGTGCAGCCACGCCCGCGCCACGAGCCGGCTCTTCTCCTCCTCCGGCACCCACCCGTGCAGGGTGACGCCCGGAGGCAGCCGGGCCCGCAGCCGGTCCCACTCCGGCCCGCGCCCGATGACGTCCACGGCCAGGTCGGGCCAGCGGGTACGCAGCTCCGCGACGGCGTCGAGCAGCAGGTCGACGCGCTTGTGGGCGACGAGCCGCCCCACGCAGACGAGCCGCGGCGACCGACTTCTCGCGACATCTCCGGGAGAGGCGACGCTGACCCCGTTCGGGATGATGTGCACCGGCCCCTTCCACCCGAGCCGCTCCCGCATGGCCGTCGCCGTCGACGGCGACACGGCCACGCTCGGATGCCGCCGGTAGCTCCACCGCGACACCGGCCCCTCCAGGAACCGCCCGACCGCCGCCAGCCATCCCGGCAGATGCACCCCGAACTGCCGATCGTGGACGTGGTGCACGACGCACACCACCCGCGTACGCCGCCCCACCACCCAGGGCGTGAAGAACGGGATCCCGTTCTGGCAGTCGAGCACCGCGTCGAACCGCCACCGGCGCGCCAGCAGCCAGCCCAGCACGAGCGGATACACGGTGAAGGCCCCGCCCATGCGGACGATCCGCACGCCCTGGACGGTCTCCTCCCGGCTCTGCCCCGGCGCCCGCGCCGTGACGAACCACACCCGGTGGCCCGCCCGCGCCAGGAGGCGGGCCGGCTCCCAGGCGAACGTCTCGGCGCCACCGGCCTGGGGATGCCAGGGGTCGCGCCAGTTGACGACGGCGATCTTCACGGAGATCCGACGGGATCGAGCGGCGGTTCCCAGGCCGGGTGGGCGGCCGTACGCGGCCTGGCGCGCAACCGCAGCCAGATCCGCCCGAGTTCGAGCACGATGCCCAGGGTGTGCCGGGTCGGCGAGAACCGGGAGCCGGGCACGTCGTGCCAGCGTACGGGGATCTCGTGCACCTCCGAGCCGTCGGCCACGCAGCGCGCGAGCAGCTCGACGTCGAAGGCGAAGCCGGGGGTGCGCAGCGACGCCGCGACCTCGCGGGCGAGCTCCCCGTCGAAGAACTTGAAGCCGCACTGGGTGTCGCTCACCCCGGGCACGAGCGCCCCGGCCAGCGCGCGGAACCCGAAGGCACCCAGTTCGCGGACCCGGCTGTGGCGGTTCTCGACGACGGAGCCGGCGTGGCCTCTGGAGCCGACCACCACGCGTTCGCCGGACAGCAGCAGGCCGAAGGCCACGTCGACGGCGTCGAGGTCGGTGGCCATGTCGGCGTCGCAGAAGCCCACGAACGGCGCGCTGGTCGCCAGCAGCCCGGCGCGTACGGCGGCGCCTTTCCCCGGGGTCGGGCACGAGATGAGGCGGACCGGCACGGACCCGCCCGGCCAGGACCTGACGACCTCGGCCGTGCGATCGGTGCTGTTGTTGTCAACGACGATGACGGCGGTCGGGAACGGCATGCGGGCAAGCTTCGCGCACAGCTGCAGGAGCCCCCCGGGAAGTCGGCGTTCCTCGTTGTAGGCCGGAACGACGATCTCAAGCAGTGGTGGCCGGCTCGTCCCCCCGTCCCCTGGCGGAGAGGGCGGCATGATGGTTCGGGCCTACCGGTCGCCGTAGTTGTAGAGCGGCTGGTTGACCGGCGTCGCGGTGGCGCCGGTGAGGGAGACCGTGGTGACCGTCGCCACAAGAGCCGCTACGGCGACGCCGATGATCGCTGCTAAGAGGGCCTTGATCACGGGGGGGTTCCTCCTCTAGCGGGCGGTGGAGCGGACGCGCCCCAACTTAGAACCAATTATTGCTACTCGGAAGTAGGCTACACGAAATCTTAATAAACCCGCTGATCAGCGTACTTGTCCGGACACCGCCCGCCCCACCGGCCCCGCGAACCGGTACAACCGCAGGTCACCGGTATCGACCAGAACCTCCGCCGTGCGGAGCCATCCGCCGAACCGCTCCCGCTCCTCACCTGTCCCCGCGTCGACTATCACGTAGCGAAATCCGGCCCTCTGGATGTCAGGTGAACGAGCTTCTAGTACCTGTTCCACCGCCTGGGCCCGCGGGTCCTCGCTCCGGACGACCAGGTCGCCGACCCGTACGGCGTCGTTGGACACCACCCGCCGCCCCGGCCCGGCGAAGAACCGCTGCGCCGGGTCCAGCACGGGCCGCATGCCGTTCCACGGGAACCGCCGATAGGACTCGAACGGCAGCACCAGCACGTCGCCAGGCTCCGGGTCGGCCCTGATGACCTCCCGGGCGGCCGTCCAGCCCGCCGGGTACGGCACGGCGTCGAGCGTGCCCAGCGCCCCCCACGCCATGGTCGGCAGCACGGCCACGGGCACGACCGCCATCGCCCCCACCCACGCCCTGCTCCCGGCCACCCCTTCGGTCAGCCGCCCCAGCCCCAGCGCCACGACCAGCGCCAGCGGCGCCACGAACTGCTGGGCGTCGCGGAACACCGCGAACCCGCCCCACACCTCCACCACCCACCGGAACGCCTCCCTCCCCGGCCCGCTCACCCCGGCGCAGGCGACCGCCGTCCCGACGGCCGCCGCCGCGCCCAGCCCCCGCCGGAACGGCAGGTCCGACCGCGCGAACGCCACGATCCCGGCCACCGCCAGCAGCAGCCGCGCCGCCGCCCCGGCCCAGGTGTCGAACCCGGGCGGCACCGCGTGCGCGTTCCAGATCCCGCCGAGCGACAGCAGGCTCCCCACGGCCCCGAACGGCGTGTCCGCCCGCGCCGCGAACGCCTCGACCCCCACCGGATCCCCGGCGATCCCGTCCGGCCGGAGCGCGGCCGGCACCAGCCACGGCAGGCTGAACGCGGCCAGCGGCGCCGCCACCCGCGCCACGGCCGGCCACCGCGGCACCGCGACCGGCAACGCCGTGATCGCGGTGACCGTCATCGCCGCGAACCCGCCCACCGCAGCGGGCAGCATCGCCATGGCCGTCCGCCGCCCGGCCCACACCGCCCGCACCACCCACGGCAGGCCCGCGTACCCGAGCAGCAGGGCCCACTGCCCGATCAGCAGCCGCTCGGCCACGTACGGGTTCCACACGTAGAACGCCCCGGCCACCAGCCGGGGCCCGAGCGACCCGGACGGCAGCAGCAGCGCCGCCCCCGAGCACCCGATCACGAAGATCCCCAGCAGGATGGCCTTCTGCACCAGCTCGGCGGGCAGCACGTGCGCCAGCGCCGTCATCACCACGTCGCTCGGCACCACCCGCGGCGCGCCGCCGGCCAGCCCGAACGTCCACGCCGAGAACGCCGGATCCGGCACGAACACCATGTCGTGCACCAGCACGAACCCCCACCCCAGGCCGGGGCCGAGCGCCAGGCAGCCGAGCGCGAGCCCGAGGAGGGCGGCGACGGGCCCGGCCCGGGCGGTGCGCGGCATCCCGCTATGACATCACAACCCGGCCACGGCCGTTCCACGACCGTTCCGCCGCGGACGACGAGCGTGGTTAGTTGGCGGCGTGACGGCTTACGGGGCGGGGGCGCGCCAGTGGCTGCGCGGCGCGGACGCCGTGCCGGCCGTCGGCCTCGTCATGGTGGCCGCGCAGCTGGTGTGGAAGTTCGAGCTGGTCCGGCGGACGTACTTCCGTCAGGACGACTTCATGTTCATCGCCAGAGGGCTGGAGAGCGGGCTCACCTGGGACTACCTCATGCGCATCGACTTCGGCCACCTGATGCCGGGCGCGTTCGCGATCCACTGGGCCGTGGGGCGGCTCGGCGTCCACAACGACCTGCTCGCGCACGGGCTCACGATCAGCCTGCAGGCGGCGGCGGGACTGGCGCTGCTGCGGCTGCTGTGGGTGGTGTTCGGGCCGCGCCCGGCGATCCTCGTGCCGCTCGGGTTCGCGCTGGTCACGCCCATGACGGTCCCCGGGCTGTCGTGGTGGGCGGTGGTGGCCGAGACGCTGCCCTTCCAGATCGCGCTGCCGATGGCGCTGGCCTCCCACGTGCTCCACACCCGCACCGGGCGCTTCCGGCACGCGGTGGCGGCGGCCGGGTGGACGGTGTTCGGGATGGTGTTCTTCGTCAAGGCGCCGTTCATCCCGGTGCTGGCGTTCGTGCTCACGGCCGGCTGGCTCGGCGGGGCCGCCCGGATGCGGCGGGTGTGGCTGCTGTACCTGGGGGCGCTGGTCCCGTACGCGGTGGTGTTCTTCCGGCAGCTGTTCACGACCGTGCAGCTCACGAACGAGACGTTCCGCCCCGATCTGCCCAGTGCCGAGGTGGCCGCGCGGTCGGCGTGGACGCTGCTGACCGGGTCGCTGGTGCCGACGTCGCTGGGCGGGCCCTGGCGGTGGCAGCCGATCGGCGCGGACTACGCGCTGGCCGCCACACCCGCCCCGCTGATCTGGGTGAGCTTCGTGGTCGCGGCCGTCGCGGTGACGGTGTCGGTGGTGTGGCGGCGGCGGGCCTGGCTGGCATGGCTGACGCTGCTGGGCTACTTCCTGCTGGCGGACGTGGTGCCGATCATGCTCGGGCGGGTGGAGGTGCTCGGTCCGGACCTGAGCGGGTTCGAGCTGCGGTACGTGTCGTCCACCGCCGTGGTCGTGGCCCTCGTGATCGGGCTCGCGTTCATCCCCGTGCGGGGCGAGGAGCGGCCGTGGCGGCGGCCGGCGGTGCGGTGGCGCTGGGCGTGGGTGCCGCTGGCGGCCGCGGTGACCGCCAGCTCGGTGTGGTCGGTCGCCGCGTACGCCGACCGGCCGCTCGGCCGCGACGTCAGAAGCTACGTGGCCACCGCCGAGCAGGCGCTCCGCCGGGTTCCCGCGGGGTCGGTGGTGCTGGACACGTACGTGCCCGACCACGTCGCCTTCCCGCCCTTCTTCTACGACTACGCCCGGCACTCCAAGATCGTCGGCCCGGCCGCGCCCCACCCGATCATGTGGGCCAGGCGCCTGACCGGCCCGGTGACCAACCCGCTGATCTACGACGCGCAGGGCCGGCTGCGGCCAGCCGGCATCGACGGCGTCACGATCCCGGCCCGCGGCGACCGCGGCTGCACGCCCGTCGGGTCGCAGGAGGTACGGTTCCGCCTGCCCGCCCCGGTCGCCCCCGCCGAGCACACCGTCCAGATCTCCTACCTCAACGGCGCACCGACCACCCTGTCCGTACGGCTCGGCCTGGCCCACGCCGAGGTGCCCGCCGGGCCGGACCTCGGCGCGACGTTCGTCCCGCTCACGGGCGGCGGCGACGAGGTGGCCATCCGCACACCGGCCGGCTCGACCTGCGTCGGCGAGATCAGGATCGGCGTGCCCGCCCCCGCCGCGGACGGCCCGGCCATCCCCCCACAGCCCGTGGGGAGATAGCCGCGCCCCGCGGTCACCGGCGCGGCCGCGGGGTTACCGCCCCGGCTCCGGGTCTCTCGGCAGGCCCAGCATGCGCTCGCCGATGATGTTGAGCTGCACCTCCGTGGTGCCGCCGTAGATCGTCATGGCGCGGGTGGCCAGCACCGCGCGGTTCCAGTAGCCGGCGTCGCCGAGCGTCATGTCGGCGGCCACCGTGGCCGCGGGGCCGAGCAGCTCGACCGCCGTCTCCGAGACGTGCTGGGCATGGGACGTGGACAGCAGCTTCCGTACGGAGGCGTCCGCGCCCGGCTCGGTGCCGGCCAGCTGCTTGAGCGTGACCCGCAGCGACAGGGCGTTGATCGAGTGGCCCTCGCAGACCACCGCGGCCACCTTCTGCGCCTCCACCGGCGTGAGCGCGCGCCCCAGCCGCCCGACCAGTCCGAGCAGGTCGGGCACCGACGCGCCGGTGCCGCCCGAGCCGGACGACAGCGACACCCGCTCGTTGGACAGCGTGTTGCGGGCGACCTTCCAGCCGTCGCCGACCTCGCCCACGACCAGGTCGTCCGGCACGAAGACCGCGTCGAAGAAGACCTCGTTGAACAGGTTCTCGCCGGTCATCTCCGTCAGCGGCCGGACGGTCACGCCGGGCGACTTCATGTCGACCAGGAAGTACGTGATGCCCTCGTGCTTGGAGCCCTCGCTGGAGGTGCGGGCGATGCAGATCCCCCACTCGGCCACGTGGGCGACCGACGTCCAGATCTTCTGGCCGGTGAGCTTCCAGCCGCCCTCAACCCGCTCCGCCTTCATCTGCAGCGAGGCCAGGTCGGACCCGGCGCCGGGCTCGGAGAACAGCTGACACCAGATCAGCTCGCCGCTGAGCGTCCTCGGCAGGAAGCGCTCCTGCTGCTCCGGGGTGCCGTACACGGCGACGGAGGGCACCACCCAGGCGCCGATGATCAGCGCGGGCGGGCGTACCCTGGCGGCCTTGAGCTCCTGCGCGATGAGCACCTGCTCCAGCGGCCCGGCGGCGCGGCCCCACGGCCTCGGCAGGTGGGGCATGACGAACCCGCGCTCGGCCAGGGCGCGCTTCTGCTCCTTGCCCTCCAGCCGCGCGATCTCAGCGATCTCGGCGCGGATCGACTCGCGCAGCTCCTCGGCGTCCTCCGGCAGGTCGATCTCCATCTCCCGCGTGACGCCCTGGAGCGCCAGCTCCGCTACCGTGGCGGCCCACTCGGCCGACGAGCCGAGCAGGGCGCGCAGGGTGAGCGCGCGGCGGAGGTAGAGGTGGGCGTCGTGCTCGTAGGTGTAGCCGATGCCGCCGAAGGTCTGGATGGCGTCCTTGGCGCACCGCACGGCCGCGTCGGGCGCCATCACGCCGGCGACCGCGGCGGCGTAGTCGAGCTCCCTGCCCTGGGCGCGGGTGGCGTCCCAGACGGTGGCGCGGGCCTGCTCCAGCGCCACCAGCATGCGGGAGAGCTTGTGCTTGACGCCCTGGAACTGGCCGATCGGGCGGCCGAACTGCACGCGGACCTTCGCGTAGTCGGCGGCGGCCGTCACGCACCAGGACGCCAGCCCGGCGGCCTCGGCGCCGAGCACGACGGCCGCCAGGTTGCGCACGTCGGAGGTCTCCACGCCGTCCAGCACGCCCTCGGCGGGCACGGTGACCTCGGCCAGCTCCACCTTGGCCACCGGCCGGGTCAGGTCGAGCGACGTGACCTCGGTGACGGTGGCGGCGGAGGCGTCGACCACGACCCATTCCTCGCCGTCGGCCGTGGTGACGGGCAGCACCAGCACGTCGGCCAGCGAGCCGCCGAGCACGGGGTCGGCGGTGCCGGAGACGACCAGGGAGCCGTCCTCGGTGCGCGTGCCGGTCAGGGCGCCCGTCAGCGCGACCGCGCCGGTGAGGGTGCCGTCGGCCAGCGCCGCCAGCCGGTCGGACCGCTTCGACGCGTTGAGCACCGCGCCGGCCAGCACGGTCGGCACGTACGGCCCCGGCGCCACCCGTTCGGCCAGCACCTCGACGGCCACCGCCGCCTCCAGCAGTCCGTAGCCGGAACCGCCGTGCTCCTCGGGCAGGTGCAGCCCGAGCAGCCCCTGCTCGGCCAGGCCCGCCCAGAACGGCGGACGCCCGTCCGTCCGGGCGCGGACCAGCTCGGAGGGGATGTTCCGCTCAGCCCAGCCGCTCACCGACGCGCGGAGCGCCTCGTGTTCCTCGCTCAACCCGATCGCCATTGCTCACCCTCCAGCCAGGTCCGATCCATGCCAGAACCATATTCTAGAGGATGCTTCTGGCAAGCTCTTTCTACAACGGCCTGACGCGCCGCGCGAGGGTGTTCAGGTCACGCCAGCGGCTCTTGCCGGACTCGGGGATCGAGGCCATGAGCATGGCCGGCTTGGTCTTGCCGACCTCGACGACCGTCACCATGGCCTGCGCGACCTCCTGCTCGCCGCCGTCGGGGTAGGTCACCTTGTAGCCGAGCGTCCAGCCCGTGCCGACCGGGATCTTCTCGGAGGCGGTCCACTCCAGCGTGGCGCCCTTCGGGTACTGCGTACGGATGGTCCAGCGGACGGCCTGGGCGGCGATCTCCCGGTAGTCGGCGTTGGAGTCCGGCTTCTTCTCCGGCGACTCGCCCGGCAGCATCGCCGAGGCGATCAGCGTGTACGGCATCTCGACCTTGCCGATGCGCTGTGCGATCGCGTACGGCGGATACGACCTGGCCTTCCACGGCGCGGCCAGGCGCGGGTAGCTGATCCCGCTGTTGCGGTCGCTGATGGTGCCGATGACCGCCGACGCCCTGCCGGGCAGGTTCGCGTACGCCTTGCCCTCCGGCACCGGCGGCAGCACGATCGGGCTCTCGCTGACCGTGGGACTGGCCGACGCCGTGGGGGCCGCCGACCCGGACGGCACCGGCGCCACGCGCACGACCTCCTCCCCCGGCTCCTCGGTGACCGGAACGTCACCGGAGAACAGCACGAACACCAGCACCACGGCCAGGGCAGTGGCGAGCACCGCGCCGGCCAGGTAGACCACCTTGATCGGGATGTCTCCGAGACTCCGCGCCGGCGGCCTCGGCGGCACCCCGGGCAGCGACGAGGACACCGGCAGGGCCAAAGCGGGGGGCACCGGCGCGGACCCGGCAGGGGGCGACGGCGGCGACCCCACACGCTGGAACGGCCCCGGCCCCGGCTGCGGCTGCGGCTGCGGCTGCGGCAGTTGGATCGGCTGGATGCCCTGGTTCGACTGCCCCTCAGGCCGCACCTCAGGCCGCACCTCAGGCCGCACCTCAGGCCGCGCCTCAGGCC
>DASUCK010000454.1:0-18365 GCA_036276095.1 Nonomuraea sp.
AGGGCCTTTGCATGCCCTCCGTCGGCAAGGTGCCGCCGCCGACGAACTTCCCGGCTCCCTGGAGCATGCATCCGATCTTGTCGGCAGACAGGATGCCGCACTCCGCCCACTACATCGGCACCTTCAAAGTCGTTCAACACATTGCCGACGGCGGCCTGTCGTATGGCACCGCGATGACGGTGGCGGCCGCCCAAGGGCTGACCGCCGAGCACGCCCTCATCTACGGCATGGGCCTGGACCCGCACACCCTGTACTCGGCGATGACCCGCGATCGGGAGACCGCCCGCCTGTATCTGCCGCGCGAACTGCTGGAAACCGACGCCGACCGGGTCTTCCACGGCCGGGTCCGCAGCGAGGCCGACGCGCTGCAGCGGGCCCTGGCCGCCTACGCCGCCACCCTGGACGGCGACCGCGCCGACGCCTTCCTCACGCCCGAGCCCGATCCGATCGCCCTCCGCGAGGCAGAAGGCGAGGAGACTGCCCGGAGCGTCGAGCACGCTGAGCCTGCCCGCGGAGCCGAGCACGACCAGGCGCACGCCCGCGACGGCGGGGCACCCGAACCCCCTGCCGCCTCCGGCCGAGCACGCACGGATCCCGAGGCTGGCCCAGGCGATGCCGAGCGGAGGGCACGAGCCGCCGTAGGCCGCGCCAGCGCCCTGCTGACGCTGCTGCAATCCCGACACGGCGTCGGCCTGCTTCCAGAGACCGAACTCGCCGCACGTACGCGCGACCTCAGCGAGAAGATCGCCGCCACGGAGGTCAAGGCTCGAACAGCCGAACAGGACAAGGACCGCTTCGCCCGCGACGGCGGCGGCCGCGCCGAACGCGACCTGCTGGCCAAGCGCGCGCAACTGGCCGAGCAGGTGCGCCTCGTGGAGGCCGCGGCCTCCGCCACCGAGCAGCTACGGCAGGCCCGCCAGGACATCGACCAGACGCGCCGGCAGCTGGAGGACCTGCGCCGGCGTGAGCAAGAGATCACCCGCGAACTCGACACCCTGCGCCCGTGGCATCGGGCCCGCCGCCACGAACTCGAGGCCGAACTTCCCCGGATCCGCGACCGTCGAGCCCGCCAGTATGAATACCTGGACCAGGCCCTGGAACACGTCTCCGGAGCGGAGGAGACCGCCCGTCAGGCCGCCGAGCAGGCCCCACGCCAGGTCACTTGGCCCCTGGTACGGCGCCGCCACGCCGACTTGGAGCGCGACTTCGACGCCGTGCGACGCGCGGCCAGAAGCCGCGACGTCACCGACGCCGCCCTGCGCGCCCAGGAAGCACGCGCCGCCCAGGCCGACCTCCGGCAGGAGCTGGCCGCGGTCCGCGACGAGCAGGAGCGGCGCGCCGACCTGCCACCGGACCGGCGCGACATCGAAGAGGCCGCCCGGGCTGAACACGAGCAACGCCAGCGGCAGGTGGACGCAGAGCAGAGCCGGTCGCCCGAGCGCGGCCTGCCGCCCGCCCGCTCACCCGTCCGCCGGCCGCCACAACGCGATCACGCTGATCGTGCCGGCGACGTCGGCCAGTGAGACCTTCGTCCCACTTCTAGCTGTGGTCCTCTCTCGGCTGGCGGGTGGTGGAGCCCCGGTGACATCGAACGGCGATCGTCGCACCCTCCGTGTAAATCGCGGACCGCCTCATGCCGACCGGGCGCCCGGCTGGAACATGGGAGGACGTTTCGCCTCCAGCGCCGAGATGCCTTCCTGTACCTCCGACCCGGCGAACCCGAGGAATTCGAGCGCCAGAGCTGCGTCGAAGTGCGGCGTGGCGGTTCTCAGCCAGGAGTTGAGCGCCTGTTTGGTCCAGCTCAAGGCGGTGGGGGCGCCGTTCGCGAGCCGGGTGGCGAGGTCGGTGGCCTTGTCGAGCACCTCACTGTCGTCGACCGCGAGTGAGACCAGGCCGATGCGCTCCGCTTCCGCACCGTCCAGCGGGTCACATGTGAGGAGGTAGTACTTGGCCTTGGCCAGTCCGCAGAGAAGAGGCCAGATGAGGGCCGCATGGTCACCGGCGGCGACGCCTAGTTTCGTGTGGCCGTCGATCAGCCGGGCGTTCTGGGCGACCACGGAGATGTCGGCGAGCAGGGCCACGACGAGTCCCGCTCCGACCGCCGCTCCGCGTACCGCTGAAACGACTGGTTTGGTGAACTCGATCAGGTTGGTCACGAGTTCGCGAGCTTCGCGGAGTCCGGCGGTCCGGGCCTGCGGGTCGTCGGCCAGGCTGCGCACCCAGTCGAGGTCGCCACCCGCGCTGAACGTGCTGCCCGCCCCGGTCACCAGGACGGCGCGCACCCGCGGGTCGGCCTCGGCGTCGCGCCAGACGCGAGTGATCTCCCCGTGGCCCACCGCATCGAGGGCGTTGGCGCGGCGGGGATTGTTGATGGTGACTTGCAGGACGCCTGCCGAGGCCCAGCGCAGGGCGAGTCGCTGGTATTCCGGATACCCGTCCATGATCCTCCTTGATTAGTATCGATCGATCGATACAATACACTCGTGTCCATGGAATCCCAGGCCCCAGCCGCTGCCAGCCACGCCGCAGAAGTCCTGCTCCACCATCAAGGGCCGGTGTCGGTGGTGACGCTGAACCGGCCGGAAAGGCGCAACGCCCTGTCCCGCCAGATGTTGTGCGACCTCATCAATGCGCTCGTCGAGGCAGACGGGCACGACCAGACGGCAGCCATCGTCATCACGGGCGCGGGCTCAGCGTTCTGCTCCGGCGACGATCTGACGGAGGCGGCCCGCACCGACGCCGAAACCTTCGACGAGACCATCGAAGGGTTGCAACGCGTCACGAGAGTGCTGCTCACCTCCGGCAAGCCGAGCGTCGCCGCGATCAACGGCGCGGCGATGGGCGGCGGCCTGGAACTGACCCTGGCCTGCGACCTGCGGGTGGCCAGCCGCGACGCCGTATTCGCCTGCCCGGAGGTGGCCTGGGGTCTGGTGTGCACGAACGGGGCGTCGGTGCTGCTGCCGTCCATAATCGGGCACGGACGTGCGCGCGACATGCTGCTCACCGGACGGACCTACGACGCGACGTGGGCCCTGGCCGCCGGGCTGGTCACCGAGGTCCTGCCCGGCGACCAGGTTCTCGACCGGGCTGTCGTATGCGGTGCGGAATTGTCGAGTCGGGCGCAGGCGGTCAGGCTGACCCGGCGGTTGCTCGGCGACGGCGGTCATGAGGATGTGCTGCGTGCGCTGGAATGCGAGGCGGTGACCGTCGGGGAGGCGCGGCGCACCGACGTGGCCGAGGCCAACCTGCGCGCGTTCGCAGCTCGCAGGGCGCTCAGGGAGGCTCGGTCATGATCGGAGACGCGCGCACCCTCGGCGACCTCGTCGACCAGCACGCTCGTGTCCGGCCCGACCACCTGGCGCTTCGGGTCGAGGATGACACGCTTACCTACCGCCAACTGGCCGCACGGGTCCAGTCGGTGGCTGCCGGCTTGGCGGACAACAGTGTGTGCGCGGGGGAGACCGTGGCCCTGATCCTTCCGAACTGCGTCGAGTTCGTCATCGCCTGGCTGGCTTTGGGCCGGATCGGCGCCGTGGCGGCGCCGGTGAACACGGCGCTGCTGGGCGATGGAGTCGCGGCCGCCCTGCGGACGTCCAGGGCCGAGGTCGCGATCGTTGACGAGCAGTTCATGCCGGCGCTGAGCCAAGCTCTGCTGAACGAGGTGAACCTGCGCGCGGTCTTCGTCCGCGGCCAGGCCGATGCCTCCGTCGATGCCGAGTCGTTCCGGCGCTGGGCGGACCTGACGGCGTCCGAGTCCTGCGCGCCCCGTCACGACACCCGCCCGGGAGACCCCAGCATCCTGCTGTTCACCTCTGGCAGCACCGGCCGCTCGAAGGCTTGCGTGCTGCCGCACCGGTACGTGCTCCGGCAGGCCGAGGTCTTCTCCGAGCAACTCGGCCTGAACGCCGACGACGTGCTGTTCTGCCCCTTCCCGCTGTTCCACGCCGATGCCGCGATCTTCACCGTCGCCCCCGCATTCCTGCTCGGCGCAACCGCGGCACTGGCGGAGCGCTTCTCGGTGCGGCGGTTCTGGGACCACATCCGGCGCTACCAGGCAACCGTCTTCGACTTCATGGGCGCGACCCTGACCATGCTGTACAAGCAGGAGCCCGCGCCCGGCGACGCGGACAACCCCGCCCGGCTCGGCTGGGGCGTCCCACTCCCGGAGTGGGCAGGTGAGTTCGAGCGCAGGTTCGGCGTCGAGCTCGTCGAGGTCTACGGCCTCAGCGACACCGGCATCGTCCTGTACAACCGCCCAGGTGAGGAACGTCGTCCGGGGGCGTGCGGACGTCCCGTCCACCCCTTCGACGTCAAGGTGCTGGATCCCGACGGATTCGAGCTGCCGGCCGGCGAGGTGGGGGAGATCTGCATCCGGCCGCTTGAGCCGCACGTGATCCTCAACGAGTACCTCGGCATGCCCGAGGTCACTGTCCAGGCGTGGCGTGACCTTTGGTTCCACACCGGCGATCTCGCCCGTCGGGACGACGACGGCTACTTCTACTTCGTCGGCCGGGGCGCGGACGTGATCCGCCGGCGCGGGGAGAACATCTCCGCCCTGGACATCGAAGCGGTGATCAGCCGGCATCCCGGCGTACTGGAGGTGGCGGCGTTCGGCGTGCCGAGCGACCTCACCGAAGAGGACGTGATGGTGGTCGTGTCCCTTCGGCCGGAGGAGAGTCTGGACGCCCGCACCCTGCTCTCCTACTGCGACGACCGGCTACCCCGCCACATGGTGCCGCGCTACGTCGAGTTCACCGGCCCGCTGCCCAAGACGCCCACCGAGAAGATCGAAAAGCGCGTGCTCAAGTCGCGCGGAATCGGCCCTCACACCTTCGACCGCGACATGCACAGCTGACCGCCCACTGCTCACCACCACCGACGACAAGGGTTTCCACGATGACCAGCACTCCTCTCAACCACCTCGCTCTCGGTAACGCCACGGCGATCGTGACTGGCGGCGCGAAGGGCATCGGCGCCGCGATCGTCCGCAGGCTGGCCGCGTCGGGCGCCGCCGTCGCCGTCATCGACCTGGACGCGGCAGCCGCGCAGGCGCTCGCCGACGAGGTGCCCGACGTCTTCGCGCTGACCGCCGATGTCGGCGACTACGCTTCCATGAACGAGGCCGTGGAGGCGGCCTGCACGCGGCTGAACGGCCTGGACATCCTGGTCAACAACGCCGGCTGGGATCACGTGAAGCGATTCGCCGACACCGCGCCGCCGCTGTGGGACAAGCTCATCCACATCAACCTGAAGGGCGTGCTCAACGCCACCCACCTCGTCCTGCCCCGGCTCGTCGCGCGCGGCGGGGGCCGCATCGTCAACGTGGCCAGCGACGCCGGACGCGTCGGCTCGTCCGGCGAGGCGGTGTACGCCGCGTGCAAGGGAGGCACGATCGCCTTCACCAAGTCCATCGCCAGGGAGACCGCCCGCCACGGCATCGCCGTCAACTGCGTGTGCCCGGGCCCGACCGACACCCCCCTGCTCGACGAGATCAAGCAGGACGAGCGCGCTGCGGCCACCATGGACGCGATCGTCCGCGCCACCCCCGACAGGCGCCTCGCCCGCCCCGAGGAGATCGCCGAGGCGGTCGCCTTCTTCGCCGCGTCCCCGGCACACGTCACCGGCCAGATCCTGTCCGTCAGCGGCGGTTTGACGATGGCGGGGTGACGGCGGCAGTGATCGCGATCCGGTAGGTTCAGTCACACGAGATGGTCTCGTCAGGTAGGAGCCGAACGATGCCCCGCCCGCGCGCCGCCGAAGCGGCGGAGACGCCTCGCCGGATCCGTTCGGCGGCCATCAGCCTGTTCGCCGAGCGGGGTTTCCATGGGACAGGCATCCGCGACATCGCCACTCAGGCCGGCGTCACCCTGTCCTCGCTCTACCACCACTTCGGCAGCAAGGACGATCTGCTGGTGGACATCATGTTCACCAGCACCACACCGCTCAAGCGCGCCGCGGACGAAGCGTTCCGAACGCTGGACACGCCCTGCCGGCGCCTGGCGATGCTGATCGAGCAGCACGTCTGGGAGCATGTCACCGACCGCCTGGCCAAGATCGTCAGCGACACCGAGATTCGGGCCCTGTCCGGTGAGCGGCGCGAGCGGGTGATCGGCTTGCGTGACTCCTACGAGGGTGTATGGCGGGCCACGGTGGAGGAAGGCGTGGCCGCCGGCGTGTTCACCGTCCCGCAGCCTAAGGCTCTGACCATCGGTCTGCTGGAGATGTGCACCGCGGTGTCCCATTGGTTCCACCCCAGCGGCGACCTCACCCTGCCGGAGCTGTGCCACAGCTACGCCGACGGGGGCTTGGCCATGGTTCGCGCCGCACGCGGGGGTCGCCCCGTGCGGCGCGTGGATTTGGAGATCGGCGAACCTACGCGGTTCCTGGGTAGCTGATCGCGGGAGTGCGCCGGCCGGTAGCGAGGGTGACCAAGGCGAGCACGGCGAGGTTGATGACCAGCGCCAGCACCCCCACCTTCAGCTGCTGCAGCACGGGCGGCAGGAACGGCGCCGCTTCGGCCACGGTCAGGCCGTTCACGGTCAGGTAGGCGATGGCGCCGGTGCCGGCCAGCATCCCGGCGCCGGCGCCCCAGTGGTTGACCGGTTCCTGCGCAGCAGGCTGAGCAACAGCGCGGGCGCGAGCTGGGTGACCAGGGCGTACGCGAGCAGCAGCAGGTTCACGATCGCCGCGCCATCGTTCAGCGCGAGGTAGATCGTCACCCCTCCCACGCAGGGCACCGCGAGCTGGGCCACCTTTCGGATGTCGGCTCCTGGCCGCAGTGGCTTGTACACGTTGTTGGCGATCAACGCGGACGTGGTGTTCAGCAGCATCGCGCCGGGCACCAGCGCCGCCAGCAGCCCGCCTCCGCCCACCAGGCCGATGACCACGGGCGGCAGCGACTCCTTGGCCAGCCGCAGCAGCGACAGGTCGGCCTGTCCGGCCGGCAGTCCGGGCACGGCCAGCACGGCCGCGAAGCCGACGAAGAACACGAACAGCAGAAACAGCTGGTACAGCGGGAAGGGGCGTTCACGAGTACGGCTGAGCTGCACAGATCCGACGGTTCGATGATCGCTTCCCGGACACACAATGATCGTTTCCCGACGCTTACGATTCGGGTGCGGCTGAGCGTCCGCCCGCCTCGACCTGAGTGGGTTCAGCTGGCTGTGGTTGCGCATCCTCTTGTGGGCTGTCTCGGATCTGCCACACCGATGGAACGAGCAGGGTGGCCACGGTGATGAGGATGGCCATGACGGCGCTGGCGGCGAGGACCGTGCCGCTGCCGAGCGTCTGGGCCGCGGGTCCGGCGACAGCCATGCCCAAGGGGGCCGCCACGAGTGCGCCCAGCGTGACGACGGAGCTGGTCCGGGCGATGAGGTGGTCGGGGACATGGCGCTGGATGGCGGTGGTCTGGAACACGTTGTAGACCACCACCTCCAGGCCGGCCAGGAATGCGGCCGGCATCAGCAGCCAGAGGCCGGCTGGTACTGCCAAGAGGGCCGGCAGCGGTGTCATCAGGAGAAACACCACCAATGTCGCGCCTACCGGGCGGGAGGGCTTCCACCTGGCCGCGACGGCGCCGCCGGCGAGTCCTCCGACGGCGTAGGCGATGCCGATCGCGGACCAGGCCGGGGCTCCGCCGAGGTGCTTGTCTGCCACATAAGGGCCGAGAACCAGGAACGGCGCGACCACGATCAGGTTGGTCAAGGCCACGTGGATGATCGACATCAAGAGCCAGGATCGTCTGGTGACTTCCGCGAGGCCGTCTTTGATGCTGGTCAGCAGTCCTGCGCTCGCGGCGGGGGGTTGCGTGGCGACGGCGCGGGGAAGGCGAGTGAGAAAGGCCGCACTGACCAGGAACGTGGCTGCGTCGATCAGGATCGCCCACCCCGGCCCTACGGTTGCCACCAGCACTCCGGCCGTGCTCAGCGCCAGGATCGAGGTGATGCTGCGCGACATCGACAGGAGCGAGTTGGCTTCCTGCACCCGTTCCTTGCCGGCGAGCGAGGCCACGAGGCCGACCGAGGCGGGGTTGAAGAGGGCAGATCCCATGCCCGCGATGAGTTGCAGGACGACGATCATCCAGATGCGGGCCGTTCCGCTGAGGAGAAGGGCCGCGGTGGCCGCCTGGGCGAACATGCGCATCAGGTCGGCGACCAGCATGACGTTGCGTCGGGAGAAGCGGTCGCCGAGGGCGCCGCCGAAAAGGCTCAGCGCGATGACGGGGATCCTGGTGCTCAGGATGACGATGCCGAGATCGGCGGGCGATCCGGTGAGGTGCAGGACGGCGAAGGCGATCGCCAAGGGGGTAAGGGCGTCTCCGAACGTCGAGGCGGTGTGCCCGAAGAAGTAGCGGCGGAAGTCCCGGACGGTGAGGGGAGCGATCGCCTCGCGGATCGGTTTCACGCACCACCATCGCTGTTCGTGGCGCAACCGCGGGGACGGGAGGCGACATCCGCCATCAGATCCTCGGGATATGGGTGGTCGTGAAGCGATGGGCCAAGGTCACGCAAGAGGGCACCTCTTTCGATGGAGTGGGCTGATCCGAGTCACGACTGAACCCGTCAGGCCGCAGGAGCCTGAACGTGGTCGACTGTGGTGATCAGGTCACCTTGACATAGGCGGCTGACATTTCCGGGGGCCAGGTGCTCGCCTCGGGCGGGCACCTGGCCCCCGGGGTTGCGCTCGGCTCGGTAAACGTCGACGTTGACTGGACGGACAGATCTTGAGAGCAGTAGTGACTGCCAGTGCTTAGCCGTTTACAGTGTGGAGTTGTTGAGCTGCATGGCGTGAATGCGGCAGGCGGGTACGCTGCTTCTCCTGGGGGAGGCGATGGTGACGTCACTGTTGGAACGCGTGGCCCAGGCCGAGACGGCTGCGCTACGCAGGCCGAGGACTTGCGGGCACAACTGGCCGCGGTCGAGGAACGACTGCAGCGCCTGGCCATCACGCGCGAGACGCTGACAGAGTTCACCGGCGACCGCCTCAGCCACGCCGACATGGCTGAAGGTGACGGCGTGGTCGTCGAGGAGGAACCGCCCGCCCCGGCTCGCCTCGACCCTGAAGTCAAGCACGCACAGCTACCGCCGCTGCGGGGGTTCAGGCAGCAGGTGGTGGCGCTGCTGGCCACAGCCGATGAGCCGATGCGGGCACGGGAGATCGTGCAGGCGATCGGCAAGCCGGACACCCGCTCCCAGGTCGAGGGGATGCGTTCGCGGTTGCAGCGACTGGTGACTGATGGGTGGCTTTGCCGGGAAGCCGACGGGCTTTACGCGATCGCCGCCGGGATCAACGGCTACGCACCGACCGGGGAGGCCGATTGACCATCCGTCCCTGATCACGGCCATGCCGTGCATGAGCAGGGTGCCGCCGAGGTTGCGTGAGCGACCAGCAGGTCTAACCGACAGTGGCTCCCGCATTCCCGAGAGTAACCCGGATGGGTTCTCTTGGGGAGACGTCGAGCCCGGATTTCGCCTGCCCTGCCACCGACAGGACGAGGCGGGAAGGATCGACGATGCCCTCACCAGGGGGGCAGACCAAGTACGAGAGAAGGGGGCAGTGGGGCGCTGAGTCGCAGGCCAGAGGGCACGTGCGTCGCATGATGTGACCCTCCGCAAGGGTTGGTTGCGGTTTGGTGAACAAGGTGTCTGGTGGAGTTGATCGTCGCTACGGTTTCGGCGTCTTGAATGCCGGGATCGAGGCGAGGGACGGTCTGGGATGACGTGGATCGAGCGGACCGCCTATCCGCAGTTCAAGCGGCTCACATCGGCGCGGGTGCTGCACGTGTTCTTCACGCCGTCGCCGGAAGAGGCGGACTGGGCCGAACAGCGCACCGGCAGCCCCGAGTCGTGCTTCGCGCTGGTGCTGGCGTTGAAGTGCTTCCAGAAGATGGCGCGCTTTCCGTCCCCGGACGAGATCCCCGAGGTGGTGATCGACCACGTTCGGCGGTGCCTGGAGTTGCCCGAGGACGTCTGGCCGGACCATGGCGCCTCCCGTAGCGCGAAGGCGCATCGCAAGCTGGTGCGCCAGCGTCAGGGCGTGAAGTACGACGCGGGCCGGGCCAGGGCGATCGCCGCGGCGGCGATCCGGAAGGCGGCCCAGGCCAAGAACAACCCGGCGGACCTGATCAATGTGGCGATCGAGGAGTTGCTCCGGCTCCGGTTGGAGCTGCTCGGGTACACGACGCTGGAGGACCTGGCCACCAGCATCCGCGCCGAGGTGAACGCCGCCATCTTCGCTACGATCCTGGAGCGGATGGGCGAGGCCGGCCGGGTCCGGATGGAGGGTCTGCTCGTCGTCGGGCCGGACGGCAGATCGACGTTCAACCGGCTTAAGAAGCCCGCCCAGCGGGCCACCTGGTCGCGATTTCGTGAGCAGGTGAGATGGCTGGATCAGGTGGACGCGCTCGGCGACACCGACGCCTGGCTGGAGGGCATCGCGCCGTCGAAGATCGCTGACTTTGCGGGTGAGGCCGACGCCCAGGACGCCGACACCTTGTCGCGCTACGAGGCGGTCAAGCAGGTGGCGTTGCTGGCGTGCCTGACGCACACCGCCCGGATGCGGGCCCGCGACGACCTGGCCGAGATGCTGTGCAAGCGGATGGCCGCCCACGTCAAACGGGCCAAGGCGGAGCTGGAGGAGATCCGCGCCCGCCAGCGCGCGACCAGCGAGCGGCTCATCGGCACCTACCGTCAGGTACTGGAACGTCTCGACCCCGATAGCGAGACCTCGGCCGCCGGACACGAGGCGGTGGCGCGGGCCGTCGAGGCGGTGACCTCGTGCGCTGGTAACGCCGGGCAGGTCCAGGCGCTCAGCGAGATGCTGTCGGCGCTCGTGGTCCAGGCCCACAGTGTGCAGGCGGTGCGGGCGGCGGTGGAGCAGGCCGGGGGGTTCGCCGCGCAGCTGGCCGACATCGAGGAGGTGGCCGCCTTCCACGGTGACGCGCACGAGCTGCTGGTGTACCGCTTCTTCAAAAAGGACCGGCCGGCGCTGTTGGAGCTGGCGGGCAAGCTGCGGCTGAAGGCCACCTCCAGCGACGATTCGGTGCTGGCCGCGCTGGCGCACGCCCGTGGTCACTCACCCAAGCGGCGCGACTTCATCCCGCTGCCCCCGGCGGTGGAGGAGGATGAGCCGGAGTCGGGCATCGCGTTCGCCTCGGGCAACTGGCGGCGCGCGGTGACCGACCGCAGACGGCCCGGCATGGTGGCGCGCCGGCATTTTGAGGCGATGGTGTTCTGCTACCTGGCCGAGGAACTGCGCACCGGCGACGTGGCCGTGCTCGGCTCGAACGAGTACGCCGACTGGGGCGCGCACCTGCTGCCCTGGGAAGACTGCCAGCCGAAACTGGCCGCGTTCTGCGAGAAGGTCGGGCTGCCCGACACCCCCGCCGGTTTCGTCGCCCACCTCAAGGACGCTCATCTGAGCGCGGCCGCGCATTTGGACGCCGGCTACCTTGACAACGCCGACCTGGTCATCGACGAAGCTGGTGTGCCCACCCTCAAGCGCCGCCGCGGTAAGGGCAGCGATGCGGAGGCCGAGCGGCTGGCGGCCGAGATCGAGCGGCGCATGCCCGAGCGCTCGCTGCTGTCGATCGTCGCGCGTACCGCTCACTGGCTCACCTGGTATCGCCACTTCGGCCCGGCCTCCGGCTCCGATCCCAAGATCAAGGACAAGCTGGGGCGGTACTCGCTGGCGGTGTTCACCGGCGGGATCAACATTGGCCCGTACGAGGCGGCCAAACACATCGCCGGCGTCACCGCCCGCGAGCTGTCCATGGTCCGCAACCGGCACATCAGCCTGAAGAAGCTGAACGCCGCGATCGCGGATGTGGTCAATGCTTTCGCCGAGCTGGACGTGGTCAAGGCCTGGGGGGATGGCAGCACGGTGGCCGCCGACGGCACCCAGGTGGACACCTACATCGATAATCTCCTGGCCGAGACCAGCATCCGGTACGGAGGATTCGGCGGGATCGCCTACCACTACATCTCCGACACCTACGTGGCGCTGTTTTCCCGGTTCATTCCGTGCGGGGTGTGGGAGGCGGTGCACCTGATCGAGGGTCTGCTGGCCAACACCTCCGACATCCAGCCTTCCACGGTGCACGCCGACACCCAGGGCCAGAACTTCCCGGTCTTCGCCCTGGCCACGTTGTTCGGGTTCGACCTGATGCCGCGCATCCGCAACTTCAAGGACCTGATCTTCTTCCGCGCCTCCGAGAAGATCGCCTACCCGCACATCGACCAGCTGTTCGGCGAGAGCGGCCGCAACGTCATCGACTGGAAGCTGATCGACAAGCACTGGGCCGACCTGATGCAGGTGGCGATCTCCATCAGCGAGGGCCGGCTGAGCTCAGCCACGTTGATGCGGCGGCTGCGGTCCAACTCCCGCAAGAACCGCATCTACAAGGGCCTTCCGGGAGGTCGGCCGCAGCGTGCGCACGGTCGCCCTGCTGCGGTATCTGGCCGATCCGGCGTTGCGGGCGCGCATCACCGCGGCGACCAACAAGGTCGAGTCCTACAACGGGTTTTCCAAGTGGCTCGGCTTCGGCGGGGTGCTGGCCGACAACGACCCCGAAGAGCAGGAGAAACTGATCAAGTTCAACACCCTGCTGGCCAACCTGGTGGTCTTCCACAACGCCCTGGACATCTCCGATGTCGTGCGGCAGCTGGTCGCCGAGGGCTGGGAGATCACCGCCGACCAGCTCGGCCAGATCGCCCCGTACCTGCGGGCCCACATCAGCCGCTTCGGCGCGTACGCCACCGACGAGATCCGTCATCGGCCAGATCCGTTCGACCCCCTGCTCAAAGAGGTCGACTTCACCGACGTCGAGCTGGCTGCGTGATTTTCGGCGTGCCGATGGCTTTTGATCATCGTGTTGCCTCGTGCCTCGTGCGGCGCGGTCAGCCTGGAGCGTTCCAGGGTGAGCGGCTGTTGCCGCTGGGTGCGCCATTCGGCCGTCAGTACGGTGGCGTCGTCCTGCAGCCGGCCGCGCTGGTGTGCCAGGATGGCCTGGATCAGGCGGCGCAGAGTTTCCGGGGCCGACATGCCGTCGGCCTCGCGGCGGATGATGAAGTCGATGAAGCGCTCCAGCCCGAACAGCTCCCCGTTCGGGCTCTGGGCCTCGATGATGCCGTCGGTGTAGAACAGCAGCCGGTCCCCGGGTTCGAGCTGGTAGTGCAGCAGGCCGGTGGACAGGTCCAGGCCGAGACCCATCGGTGGGTCGGGCACGCTGGTCAAGGTGGCGACCTGCTGGCCGCCTCGGATCACCAACGGCGGATGGTGACCTCGATTGACCCAGGTCAGCCGGCCGGTCCGCAGATCGAGATCGGCCAGGACGCCGGTGGCGAAGCGGCCGGTGTTCTGCTCGGCGATCGCCGCGTCTATGGCCTCGCTCGTCGCGGGCAGGTTCGTGCCCTGGCGGCGGCTGGTGCGAGCGGACCCGATGGCGATGGTGGCGGTGAGCCCGGCCGCGGTGTCGTGCCCCATCGCGTCGAAGATTGACACATGCAGGGTGTCGCCGTCGATCGCGTAGTCGTAGGCATCGCCGCCCACCTCGTAGGCCGGCTCCAGCGCGGCGCTGACCACCACCCTGTCGTCGGCGAAGGCCCCAGGCGGCAGCAGGTTCCACAACACCTCGGCCGACAGCGTCATCGGCCGGGCGCGGACCAGGCGGGCGTAGGAATCGCTGTAGGGGCGCTTGCTGATCAGCAGCAGCGAGACGAGCGAGGCCAGCCGGCCGGCCAGCAACGCCGCGGCCTCAGATCCCCGCTGCACGCTCACTCCCAGGACGCCGACCCGTTCGGTGCCGCTCAGCAACGGCACCCATAGTCGCTGCGGCCCCTCGCCGGCCGGCGAGGCGGGGACGCTCTCAGGAGCGGCGGGATCCAGCACGTGCCGGGCCTCGACGATCTCCACGTCGCGGAAGGCGCGCCCGGCCATGGTGGCGTCGATCCGGATCGCCTCGAGCCGCTCGCCGTACACGTCGCGCTGCCCGGCCAAGGGCACCAGCAGCTGCTGCTGCAGGTCAGCTACGTAGATCATCGTCTGGGAGAAGCCGGCCAGCCGTCCGTACTCGGCGACCAGGCCCGGCAGATCCTCCATCGCCGACAGCTGAGTGGCGTCCAGGAGGCCGCCCAGCATCCGCTCACCATCACCCGTCACCTTGACGCCTGCCCCCTGGAGCCCCTCCCCTCACAATAGATCGTCTCCCCCATGCGGAACGAGCTCCTTTCCGAGCGTGCTGACCAGGGCTAACGTCTCCCGGGCGTGCTGGGGCGGGTGCTGGTGCGCAGTGTGTGCTTGCCGGCCACCATGCGTGGGTGGCCGAGGACGTCGGCGGGCTGCCAGTGCACCTGGGTGGCCCAGCCCAGGCGTTCGAACAGGCTGATGAGCGCGGCGGAGGGGTCGATCTGGCGGGGGCCGCGCCCGTGCCGGGCGCAGCTGGGCCGGCTGTGGTGGCCGTTGTGCCAGCTTTCCCCGAAGGACAGCAGGGCCAGCGGCCACAGGTCGGTGGAGCGGTCGTGGCGGCGCGTGGTGTGCGGCCGGTCACCGATCATGTGGCACAGGGAGTTGACGCTCCAGGTGACGTGCTGCAGCAGGGCGATGCGAACCAGACCGGCCCAGATGAACGCGGTCAGGGCGCCGTACAGGCTGCCGCTGATCGCCCAGCCCGCCGCGAACGGCAGCAGCAGGGAGGCGGCGCACCAGGCGGGGAAGGCGCGCGAGATGCGCAGCATGGCCGGATCGTTGCGCAGCAGGTCGGGGGCATACCGTGTGGCCGAGGTGCGTTCGGCGGAGAACAGCCAGCCCAGGTGGGCGTGGGCCAGGCCGCGCAGTTGCCCTCCAAGGCCGGTGCCGTAGCGGTAGGGGGAATGCGGGTCGCCCGGTTGGTCGGTGAAGGCGTGGTGGCGGCGGTGGACGGCCACCCAGTCGATGAGGTTGCCCTGAAAGCTCATCGACCCGGCCACAGCCAGGACGACGCGCAGCCACGGGCGGGCGGTGAAGGAACGGTGGGTCAGCAGCCGGTGGAAGCCGACCGTCACCCCCAGCCCGGTCACCACGTAGAAGACGGCGGCCAGCAGCAGGTCGGTGAGGGTGATCCCGCTTCCCCACGCCAGCCAGATGCCGGCGCCCAGCGCGAGGAACGGCACGATGACGATCGCCGAGGTCATGGTCACCGCGACGATGCCGGCCCTCGCGGGCGCGGCGGGCCGGGGGAACGGTGCATGGCCGTCATAGCCCGCCTCGGCGGCGGTGCGGGTGGCGGTCGGCATGCCGGTCATGCCATGACCGGGAGGCGCCGGTCCAGCCCGGTGATGCGCAGCAACCGGGCCACGCGCGGGGGAACACCGGTCAGCGCCAGCGTGATGCCCCGTGTCCGGGCCCGGCCCTGCACGCCGACCAGCACGCCCAACCCGCCTGCCCCGCAGAAGGTGACCTGGGACAGATCCAGGACGAGCAGGTCGGTGCTGTGGTCGAGGGTGTTGATCAGCCGGCGGCGCAGCCGGGCTGTGGTGAAGATGTCGATGTCCCCCGACAGATGCACGAGGGTCGGCGCCGAGGCGCCGGCCCCGGCGAGCGGGGCGGTGTCGATGACGGTCATGGAATGTCTCCTCACGGGAGAAGCTGAAAGGTGATGAGAGGCCTGCCGGCCGAAGATCGGCCCGCCGCCAGTACGGGCGGTGCCAGGACCGCTCGATCCGGCCGGCAGGCGGCACGGGGTCATTCCGACGTTGCCGGCCGTCCCAGGGATGGCTGCGCTGCCTGCCCGATGACCGACCCGCCCTCGTCCTCCCAGCGGGCCGGGCCGTCGGCCGTGGCACGCGGGGCGGGGCGGGCGGGCAGATGCGCGAGGGTGAGGATGGCGTCGATGCTCATGCCGGCGATGTCCTGGGCGGCGAGCTTGAGCGTGGCCTCGGCGGCGCCGGCGGCGGTGCCCGAAGGGATGATCAGCAGGACGACTGGCTCGCCGGTGGCGAAGCTGAGCGTGATCACGCGCGGGTCGGTGTGGCGGAACCAGCCGATGCGGACCTGACGCCCGCGCGCGGGGATGCGGCGCGGGATGTTCTGCCACACATCGCCGTGCAGGCCGATGCGGAGCGTGACCCGATCCAGTAGCCGGTCCACGGCGGCGATGAGGCCGGGCAGTTCGGCGGCCGCGTCACGGGAGGAGGGCCACCAGGCCCCGTCCACCACAGCCAGCCGGTTCGGCACCGGGTTGAGGCTGAGTCGTAGCGCGGAATCGGCCCGGGGGATCGTGGGCGAGGCGGGGCTGAGCGGTGCGGGTGGAGAAAGAAGTGTCGGCGTCATGGTCGCCTGACCTGTCCAGGCCTCCGAAGAGGCCGGTGGTGGTTCGCCGGGGGCGACGCCGACCTGAATGCCAACGCTCGAAAAGACCTCGGTACCTTCAGTGTACGGCATGACTTCCGGAATCTCACAATTCCGGAAGTAGACTGCAGGGGTGACTTCCGGAAACAGGCCCGCAGAGTTCGCGGAACCGGCCGGAGCAGCTTCCGGAAACACGCGCCGGTCGCGGGCTCGCCCGCTTTCCGCTCCGCACGCCGCCGTCCTGGCCGGCTACACCGCCGCGCTCGCGCACGCCCCGCTGGCCGACTCCACCAGGACCAAGTACGCCTCCCGGCTGCGCGGCTACCTGGCCTGGCTGGCCGACCAGGCCGACGCCGGCGCCCTGGACGGCGACCCGCTCACCGACCCCATCGCCGCCACCGGCGCGGTACGCGACTTCCGCCGGCATCTGAAGAACGGCCGCCGCGCCCCCAATACCATCGACACCTACCTGTCGGCCATCGACGACTTCTACGCCCGCCGCGGCCTGGGCAAGCCCCAGGCCCGCCGTGAACGCGACACCCGCCGCACCGCACCCCGCGCCCTGGACGCCCGGCGCACCCGCCGCTACGTCCGCCACGTCCAGCTCACCGCATCTGCGCGCGACAAGGCCGTCGCCCTGCTGCCCTACTACGCCGGCCTGCGCATCTCCGAGGTCGTCGGCCTCGACCTGGCCGACGTCCGCCTGTCGGCCCGCAAGGGCGAACTGCGCATCCGCGGCAAGGGCCGCGACGGCGGCAAGATCCGCCTGCTGCCCGTCCACCCCGACCTGCGCCAGGCCCTGACCGACTGGCTGACAGCCCGCGCCGACTGGAAAGGGGCCGACACCCACGCCGCGCTGTTCCTCAACCACCGCGGCGGCCGCCTGAGCGACCGCGCCGCCCGCGCCATCATCACCGGCCTCGGCGACGCCGTCGGCCTGGGTGACGACCCCACCGAACCCTTCAGCCCGCACGTCCTGCGCCACACCTTCGCCACCCAGCTCATCCGCGACGGCAAAGACCCCATCCTGGTCGCCGAACTCCTCGGCCACGGCTCGCTGGACACCACCCGCCGCTACGCCCTGCCCACCGAAGCCGACAAGGCAGCCGCCCTGGACGCCCTGATCACCGACCATTAGCCGGACCAGCGGCAAGATCATTCTGCTTGTCCTGCCCGCTGACGGCTGTCTACCCTGAAAGGGGCGTCCACGGTGTTGACTCCATCCGGCTGCGACCACGTGGCTGCGGTCTGTGGGCTGGGGCTGCCGGGGCATCACCTTCGGCGGCGGAAGGCGGGCACGTGATGAAGGCTCCGCTGAAGCCGCTGGTGCTGCCGGACGCGCCGCTGATGCCGGTGCAGGTGTACAACCCGGCCCGGCTGGCGGCACTGGCCGCCACCGCACTGATGGACACCGAACCGGATCCGGACCTGGACAACCTGTGCGAGCTGGCGGCCTCAGCGGCCGGGACCCGGCAGGCGCTGGTGGTGCTGTTCGACGCCCGTCACGCGTTCTGCAAGGCCGCGGCCGGCCGGGGGCCCCTGACGCTCAGTCAGCGCAGTATCCCCCCTGCACGCCGACGCCTGCCCGCTGCTGGCCGGCACCTCCGGTCCGCTGGTCGCCGCCGACACCACCCGGGACGCCCGTCTGGCCCACCTCCCGGACGTGCGCGATCAGCAGGTGGGCGCCTGGGCGGGCTTCCCCCTGCTGTCGGCCGATGGGCTGGTGCTGGGCGGCCTGTGCGTGCTCGATGAGCGGCCGCATCCCTGGACCGACCGCCAGATCGACACGCTGACCAGGCTGGCCGGCGCGGTCAGCGATCTGATCGAGTTGCGCCGGCAGGTGCACCAGGCCCAGGAACGCATCGACGCGCTGGAAAGCACCGGAGCGGCGGCCGACCGGCTGGCCCGGACGCTGCAAGACAGCCTGCTGCCGCCGGTGATCGCCCGGCCGGCCTGGCTGGACGCGGCCGCGCTGTATCTGCCCGCCAGCAACGGCGAGGCGGTGGTCGGCGACTTCTACGACCTGTTCCCCACCCGGCAAC
>DASUCK010000455.1:0-30372 GCA_036276095.1 Nonomuraea sp.
ACCTTGTCCACCGGCCCGTTGATCGTCTTGGGCAGGATGACGTGGAACCCGTGGTGGGCCGCGTCCGACCCGTCGGCGTGGATGGAGATCGCGGCGTCGGCCTTGGCGCGGTTGCCGATCGCGGCCCGCTCGGTGATGCACGGGCCGACGCCGGTGTTGCCGCTCCTCGTGAGCTTCACCGTGGCCCCGCGCCGCTTGAGGAGCTTGGCGAGCCGGTTGGAGACGTCCCAGGTGAACGCGGCCTCGGTGTAGCCGCTGTTGGTCTGCGTGCCGGTGGTGTCGCACGCCTTCTTCTGGGTGAGCACGTCGACCTGGCGGTTGATGGCCGCCGGATTGCGGTAGTTGCCGCCGTTGTGGCCGGGGTCGATGACGATGACCTTGCCGTCGAGCGGCTGCGCGGCCTTCGGCGTGGGGTCGCCTGGAGTGGGCTCGGCCGCGGGAGCCTGCGCCTGCCGCGCCGGCTGCTGTGTCCGCGCGGGAGCGGCCTGACCTGGCGCGGCGCCACCGGAGCCGGCGCCGCCGCACGCGGTGGCGATCAGGCCGCACACGGCCAGGATGGAGGCTGGTAGAGCACGCATGGGCTCCAACTTACGTCAAACCCGTGCGTATAACCGCGGCTTATGAGAAGCCGGGAGCGCCGACCTCCTGCCGTTCGAGCAGTGCGGCCAGCTCCCGCGCGTCCTCGGCGTCGAGCCCGAGGACGACGCGGGGGCGGCCCCACGGGTGGTCGAGGGAGTGGGCTACGTAGCTGGCGACGGACTCGGCGCCGCCGTCGGCGCCCCGCCCCCTGCCCGCGCGCCATTGCCCCCAGGCGCGCTCAAGCTCGGCTGCCGCGCGTTGGGCGCAGGACACCAGTTCCGGATCACGCATGACTGTTCCCCCGGATCAGACGTGGCCGGATCGCATCCGGCCACAAAGAGCATGACGCTGCCGAGTAAACAGCCGTGCGGCCACACCGCCACACGGCTTGACTCACGTTTGACGTTCTTTAAGCCGGCCCCGTGCTCCGCCGCACGATCAGCTCCGGTTCGACCTGGCGCAGGCGGGCGACCTTGCCGGGGTCGCCGATCCGGTCGCTGAGCAGCGCCGCGGCCGACCTGCCCATGGTGCGGCGGGCCTGGTCGATCGAGGTCAGCGAGATGTGGTGGGACGCCGACAGGTGCGTGTTGTCGTACCCGACCACCGAGAGGTCCTCCGGCACGCGCAGCCCGAGCTCGGCCGCGGCGGACAGGACGCCGAGCGCCACCGTGTCGTTGGCGGCGAAGATCGCGGTGGGCCTGGGGTCGCGGGTGAGCAGCGCCGTGGCCGCCTCCTTGCCGCCCTCCTCGGACGAGTCCGCGGCCTCGACCATGATGTACGGCGCCAGCGAGTGCCTGCGCATCGCCACGAGGTACCCCTCGCAGCGCGACGAACGCGGCCCCTCGATGTGCGCGATGCGTTTGTGGCCCAGCCCGACCAGGTGGTCGATGGCCAGGCGGGCGCCGAGCTGGTCGTCGTCGGCCACGATGTCGACGCCGTCGAGCTCGATGTCACGTTCCCCGACGACGACGGTCGGCGTGTAGGAGGTCGCCTCGACCAGTGTCTCGCTGGTCGGCGCGATCCCTAACAGGACCAGGCCGTCCACCCGGAGCTCCAGGAACGCGGCCACGGCCTCGTCCTCGAACGCCGGATCCCACTGGCTGTTGCCGATCAGCATGCGCAGGCCGTCGCCGTGCAGGCTCTCCTGGAGGCCGTCGAGGAACTCGGCGTAGAACGGGTTGTGCAGGTCGGCCACGAGCGCTCCGACCAGATGCGTACGTCCTTCCACCAGGCTGCGCGCGACCGCGTTCGGCCGGTAGCCGAGTTCCCTGGCGGCCTGCAGCACCGCCTGGCGCCGGTGCTCGCTCACGTGCGGGGATCCGCGGAGCACGAGCGAGACCAGCGATTTCGAGACGCCGGCTCGTTCGGCGACGTTGCGGATGGTCGGTCTGGGCCGAGGCAGGGCGTCGACCTCCCTCAGCTCGGTAATGGTTGACATTTTGACGGGCGGTCCTGACATGTGTCTCCCCCGCGATGCGGATATGGGCACCTGTCTCACCAAACGATCGAGTACGCCGCAGGGTACGGCCTCCATCACGGATTGACTCAATGATCCGGAAGTTGACCGGATAATCACACGTCAGCCGTCAGGCGGGGGTCGGCTACCGTACATCTGTGACACCCGGGAAGTCAGCCGAGACCGCGCGGCCGGCCCGGCGCAGGCTGAGCGTCGACCGTCGCCGCGAGGAGCTCATGGCGGCCGCGCTCGAGCTGTTCAGCACCCGCGACGCCGAAGACGTCTCGATCGACGACGTGGCGTCGGCGGCGGGCGCCTCGCGGGCCCTGGTCTACCACTACTTCGGCGGCAAGCAGGAGCTGTACGTGGCGGCCCTGAAGAGCGCGGCCGACCAGCTGGAGTCGCGCCTGCTCGCGCAGGAGGGCGGCAAGCCGCTCGACGAGCTGGTCTCGGGGCTCAAGCGCTATTTCGACTTCGTCGAGGAGCACGCGGCCGGTTTCGCGGCGCTGCTGCGCGGCGGCCCGGCCAACAGGACCGGTGAGGCCGGTGAGATCGTCGACGGCGTGCGGCGGAGGCTGTTCCGCCTGATCCAGCAGCATATGGGCGTGGAGGAGCCGAGCCCGGTGCTGCGCACGACCCTGCGGTCGTGGATCGCCTCCGTGGAGACGGCCGGCCTCGACTGGCTGGAGCATCGCGACATCGAGCGTCCGGTGCTCGAACGCATGCTCGTCGATCAGATGGTGGAGTTGCTCAAGGTCGCCGCCACCCACGACCGCGACGTGGCGGGCCTCCTGAAGGAGAGGGAAGGATGGCGCCGGGCGGGCGGCGCCAACTCTTCATGGTGGACCGGGCTCCAGTGATAGCCAGGTCCACCCTTCAACCCCCCATGAGGATCGTGCGCGACGACCCTCCGGTTACTCCGAGCGCTGCTGCGGAATCCCCGCGAGCAGTGCGCGGACCTCGGTCTCCCGGTAACGCCGATGACCGCCGAGGGTGCGTATCGACGTCAACTTGCCCGCCTTGGCCCACCGTGTGACGGTCTTGGGGTCGACCCTGAACATGGTGGCGACCTCAGCGGGCGTAAGCAGCGGCTCGGCCTCGGGTGTACGAGCTGACATTTGTGCGGCCTCTCCTCCGTGTGGACCGGCTTCGCGATCCTGTGACTGCCGTTTTGCGCGTGTCACGGATGTCCACCTATGGCCCAGAGCGTGCGGCTTTTCTGAGCCATATGCGGCATCACCCGATGTGACCATACCGCCACGCTGAGCGATTGGCGAGCCCTTCTTTTGACCCAACTGCCCGCCCCCGTGGCCATGTCACGCTCGGTGATTCTAGCGACACGGTTCGTGGTATCGCAGTGAAAACGGCAAACTACTCAGTTCGCAGAAGAGAGCAGCCGCGAGACGTGACCTACTCATGCAGGTCAGACGGCCGTATTGGGGTTCAGTTGGCAGATTCCAGCTGTTGGATTGACTTCCACCGCAGGATCACCCTCTGGTACATGGCGTAGGCAAGTTCTTCTTGACCCGTGTCCAGACCGGTCAAAGCGGCAGAAAGCTCCGCCACCGACTGGTCGGCCTGCAGCGCGTCGTCGTCCATGAGGTGCACCAGACCGCCGTAGTCGAGCTCGACCAGCGAATGAGGATGGAACTCCTCCAGCCACCGCGCGACGTCCTCCACGTCGAGGTTGGCCGCCACGTCGCCCAGGTGCCTCCGCAGCACGTTGAGCGCCCGCGCGGCCCGCCTCCTGGCCTGGGCCATGGACGTGACATAGATGAGGTTGCGTCCGGTGGCGGTGGTCTTCACGTCCTGGCCGGCCGAGGAGCCGAGCACCAGCCAGCGCTCGTTCCCATCGAAAGGCACGAACCACGACGGCGGGACGTGCCACGCCGTGGTGCGGATGTGCGTACGCAACGCGCCCGAACCGGCCTTGCGCTTGAACCGGTCGAAGTCGTCGGCGACGCGTTCCGCGACGCCCTTCGGCACGAGGTGGTCCATCACCTTGGGGGGAGTGGTCCCGCGCAGCCGTGAGAAGGCCAGCCACGAGCGCAACCGGCTCTGCCAGGGGCACACGTACAGGCGGTCCTCGACGCGCCGCAGATAGGCGTTGGGGCTCTCCTGGGCGGGAACCGGCTGAGGGGGCGTGCCGAGCAGGCGCATGACCGACTCGCCGTGCTCCACGTTGAGCGCGTTCGCGCGGCGCGGGCGGTCACGTGAGTCGGCGTAGTCGGCCCACACCTTGCGCTCGGACTCGGCGAACGCGGTCAGTGGCTCATAGACGCGGAGGTAGGCGGCATAGGGCAGCACGGAGGCATCGTGTCACGAAGCGAACCTGCGCGCACCGTCGTGTCTTACTACGCTGTGAGGTGATCTCCGCCGCGAAGGAGCGGCGGACCGGACAGGGAGTCACCACCGTGACCGACGTCTTCGGCCCGTCCCACAAGGACGTCCAGGAGCAGGTCGTGTTCTGCGCCGACCAGCAGAGCGGCCTTCGTGCCATCATCGCCATCCACAACACCGCACTCGGCCCCGCCCTCGGGGGCACCAGGTTCTACCCGTACGAGAGCGAGCACGCCGCCCTCGCCGACGTGCTCAATCTGGCCAGGGGCATGGCCTATAAGAACGCGCTGGCCGGCCTCGACCACGGCGGCGGCAAGGCCGTCATCATCGGCGACCCGGCGAAGGACAAGAGCGAGGCGCTGCTGCGCGCGTACGGCAGGTTCGTCGAGTCGCTCGGCGGGCGCTACATCACCGCCTGCGACGTCGGCACCTACAGCGAGGACATGGACGTCGTGGCCCGCGAGTCACGCTTCGTGACCGGCCGCACGGTCGCCCACGGCGGCGCGGGCGACTCCTCCATCCTCACGGCGTTCG
Source organism: Nonomuraea sp. (assembly GCA_036276095.1). Lineage (GTDB taxonomy): Bacteria > Actinomycetota > Actinomycetes > Streptosporangiales > Streptosporangiaceae > Nonomuraea. The sequence goes on from DASUCK010000455.1 coordinate 4,910, forward strand.
GGGTCTTCCAGGGCATGCGCGCCTCCGCCGAGGTCGTGTTCGGCACCCCGTCCCTGCACGGCCGGCGGGTCGGCGTCGAGGGGGTCGGCAAGGTCGGCCACCGCCTGGTCGACCTGCTGCGCGAGGACGGCGCCGAGGTCGTGATCTGCGACGTCGATCCCAAGGCCGTCGAGCGGGTGCGGCTGCGTCACCCCGAGGTCGAGGTGGTCGCCGACGCCGCGGCGCTGACGTCCGCCGACATCGACGTGTTCGCGCCGTGCGCGCTGGGCGGCGCGCTCGACGACGAGACCGTGGCCCGGCTGCAGGCCAAGATCGTGTGCGGCGGGGCCAACAACCAGCTCGCCCACGCGGGCGTCGAGAAGCAACTCGCCGAACGCGGCATCCTGTACGCGCCCGACTACGTCGTCAACTCCGGCGGCGTGATCCAGGTCGCCGACGAGATCGGCGGTTTCGACATGGAACGGGCCAGGTCGAAGGCGGCCCACATCTACGACACGACTCTGAAGATCTTCGGAATCGCGGCCGATGAGGGCGTTCCTCCCGCCGTCGCAGCGGATAGGCTGGCTGAGCGCAGAATGTCGGAAGTCGGGCGGATTCGGGCTATTTGGCTAGGCCACTGACGCCCCACGCCCATACGACGTACCGAGCTGGGCACAAAACAGGTACGGTAATAGGCGAACGATAGGCTGACGCCCGAAGTCAGGCGGCGTCAGTGTGTGGTGCGTTAGCGACGAGGGGTCGGGGACGACCCCACACGAGGGGGTCGAGCCAATGGGGCGCGGCCGAGCAAAGGCCAAGCAGGTCAAGGTTGCTCGCCAGCTGAAGTACAACAGCGGTGGCACGGATCTTGACCGTCTTCGCGACGAACTCGGGGTCGGAGACTCCAGCCGCAATGACGACGCCGACGACCTCAACGATGAGCTGGCGGATCGCTATGCCGATTACGCCGATGACTATGGCGCGGAGGACGACGACGACGGCCGAGGCCGTTCGTCCGGCCGTCGATAGGCGTACTTCTGGTTGACGTGGCCGAGGGCCGGCGCCGCGGTGCCGGATCCTCGCCCACGTGCGTCAAGCCCCACGGGCAACCGTGGGGCTTTCGTCACGCTTGACGGCCTCGACCGCCTCGTCTGACGGCCTCGACAGCCCGCCGCGTCGGACTGCCCGACCGAGGAAGGCACACCTCGGCCTCCGGTACCACCGGCGGCGCCGTCAGCGGTAGCGGGCCCTGCCGGCGCCCGGGACGATCTCGCCCATGACCCACGCGGGCAGGCCGCGCCCCGCGAGCAGGCGCACGGATGCGTCGGCCGCGTCGGGGGCGACCACGGCCGCCATGCCGACGCCCAGGTTGAACGTGCGGTCCATGTCCTTCTGCGCCACCCGGCCGTGTCCGGCCAGCACGGAGAAGATCGGCGGCGGGGTCCAGGACGATCGGTCGAGCACGGCGTCCAGGTGGGCCGGCAGCGAGCGCGACAGGTTGCCCTCGACGCCGCCGCCCGTGACGTGGGCGTAGGCGTGGACCTCGGTGGAACGGGCCAGCTCCAGGCAGTGGAGGGAGTAGATGCGGGTGGGTTCGAGCAGCTCCTCGCCGAGCGGGCGGCCCAGCTCGGGCAGGACCGCGTCGAGTGACAGCTTCGCCTCGCGGATGATGTGGCGGACCAGCGAGTAGCCGTTGGAGTGGACGCCGGAGGAGGCGAGGCCCAGGACCACGTCGCCCTCCCGCACGCGGCCGGGACCCAGCAGCTCCGACGCCTCCACGACGCCCGTGCCGGCCCCGGCCAGGTCGTACTCGTCCGGGCCCATCGCGCCGGGGTGCTCGGCCGTCTCGCCGCCCACCAGCGCGGCCCCGGCCAGGCGGCAGCCCTCGGCCACGCCGCCGACGATCTCGGCCACCCGCTCAGGCACCACCTTGCCGCAGGCGATGTAGTCGGTCATGAACAGCGGCTCGGCCCCGCACACCACCAGGTCGTCGAGCACCATGCCGACCAGGTCGACGCCGATCGTGTCGTGCTTGCCGTACCGCTGGGCGATCATGACCTTGGTGCCCACGCCGTCGGTGGACGTGGCCAGCAGCGGCCGGCGGTAGCCGAGCAGGGCGGAGGCGTCGAACAGGCCGGCGAATCCGCTGGCGTCGTCGACCACCTCCGGCCGGCGCGACCGCGCCACCTTGGCCTTCATCAGGTCGACGGCCCGCTCGCCGGCCTCGATGTCGACGCCGGCGGCCTCGTAGGTGCTCACGCCTTGCTCTCCAACACGAATTTGCCCACGTTGTCGGCGTCGATGGGGATCGGGTACTCGCCCGTGAAGCAGGCCCGGCAGAGCCGGTCGGCCGGGAGGGTGGTGGCCTTGGTCAGGCCCTCCAGCGAGATGTAGCCGAGCGAGTCGGCGCCCAGCGAGGCCCTGATCTCCTCCACCGACAGCGAGCCCGCGATCAGCTCGGCCCTGGTGGCGAAGTCGATGCCGTAGAAGCACGGCCAGGCCACGGGCGGCGAGGAGATGCGGACGTGCACCTCGCGCGCCCCCGCCTCGCGCAGCATCCGGACGATGGCCCGCTGGGTGTTGCCGCGCACGATCGAGTCGTCGACGACCACCAGGCGCTTGCCCTCGACGATCTCGCGCAGCGGGTTGAGCTTCAGCCTGATGCCGAGCTGGCGGATGGTCTGGGACGGCTGGATGAAGGTGCGGCCCACGTAGGAGTTCTTCACCAGGCCCTGGCCGTACGGGATGCCGCTCTCCTGGGCGTAGCCGACGGCGGCGGGGGTGCCGGACTCGGGCGTGGGGATGACCAGGTCGGCCTCGACCGGGTGTTCGCGGGCCAGCACGCGGCCGACCTCGACCCTGGTCACCTGCACGCCGCGGCCGGCGATGGTGGTGTCGGGGCGGGCGAGGTAGACGTACTCGAACAGGCAGCCCTTGGGCTCGGCCAGCGCGAAGCGGCGCGAGCGCACGCCGTGCTCGTCGATGGTGAGCAGCTCGCCGGGCTCGATCTCGCGGACGAACGTGGCGCCCACGATGTCGAGCGCGGCCGTCTCGGAGGCCACCACCCAGCCGCGCTCCAGGCGGCCGAGGACCAGCGGGCGGATGCCCTGCGGGTCGCGGGCGGCGTAGAGCGTGGTCTCGTCCATGAAGACGAGGGAGTAGGCGCCCTTGACCTGCGGGAGCAGCTCGACAGCGGCGTCTTCGACCGAGCGGGTGCGGTCTTGGGCCAGCAATGTGGTGAGGACCTCGGTGTCGCTGGTGGCCTTGATGGACCCCGGCGTCAGGCGCTCGGTCAGCTCAGGAGTGTTGATCAGGTTGCCGTTGTGGGCGAGCGCGAGGCCGCCGACCTCGGTGGAGCTCAGCGTGGGCTGGGCGTTCTCCCACACGCTCGATCCGGTCGTGGAGTAGCGGCAGTGGCCGATGGCCAGGTGGCCGCGGAGGGTGCCGAGCACGGACTCGTCGAAGACCTGGGCCACCAGGCCCATGTCCTTGTAAACGAGAATGCGGCTCCCCTCGCTGACCGCGATGCCCGCGGACTCCTGGCCGCGGTGCTGCAACGCGTACAGACCGTAGTAGGTGAGTTTGGAGACTTCCTCGCCAGGCGCCCAGACGCCGAAGACGCCACAGGCGTCTTTGGGTGCGCGGTCATGGGGGTCCACGTCGTGGCCGAGCCGGCCGTCGCCCTTCAGCACGTGCTTCAGTCTAGGTTGAGCGCTTCCGTGCTCGCACACCCGGGTGCGATATCACACAACGTGAGCCGGTCGGGATGTGTTTGGGCCGGTCGCGGATGATCTCGGGCCGATCGCCGCGGCCAGGTGGGTGCGCCGCGCCTCATGAGCTTGATGAGTGCGTACGACAGGGTCTCGTCCAGCATGCCCTCATCTCGCCAGACGCCTGCCGCTTTGGCACATGGTGACCCAATCATGGACAGGCTCTTACCGTGTCACGTGGTTTAGCCCGCGCCTTCCGCGAAAGGGTGAAGTGTCCGGCATGCATACCCGTCGGGAGACGCAGACGTGACCACATCTGGGGATCCGAACGAGCCTCGCCCGGAGCAGGAACCGCGCGAGGATCGTACGGAAGGGGGCGAACCCGGGCACACGCCCGAGGGGTGGCGCGAGGACGCCTCCGAGGAGGACCGGCCGGGGCAGGAGGGACGCCCGCCCGGGACCCCGCCGTACCATGGCGGCCCGACGCCCGAGGGCGAACGCCCGGTCAGCCCCGGCGAGCCGGCGGAACCCGTCATCAGCCCCCTGGACGAAGGCCCGGGCCCGGTCCGTCCGGCCCCTGGCGGCGAGCCACCCGAGCGGCGGGAGCCCGCGGCCGGCCAAGAGCCGCCGCAGCCGGCGCCGCGACCCGGGGGTGAGCCGCCCGAGCCGGCCCAGGAACCGGAGGGCGAGCCGCCCGAGCCGGCGCCGGAACCCGGGGGTGAGCCCCGGCATCCTGACCTGCCCACGTCGCCCGAGATCCCGCCGCCGGCGGGGGACGAGGACGCCGAGGCGACGCAGGTGTACCCGATCCCGGGCGGCACCCCGCCGTACCCGGGATGGGGCGGCGCGCCGCCGCCGGGAGGCGAGCGCCCCGCGCGGCCGGGGCCGTCGCGCTACGAGCGGGACCAGGAGCCGTCCGGCCGCGGGCGCGAGCAGGGGCCGCCGTCCGGGCGTGAGGGGTGGGCCGGGCCGCCTGGCGGGGAAGGGCCGCCGGCGACCCCGTACGGGACCTATCCGCAGGAGCCGCCGGTCGTGCCGGGGACGACCCCGTCGAGCCCGTACGGCGGGCCGCCCGGCTACGGGCCGCCGCCCGGATCCCCGTACTACCAGCCCCAGGAGGACAGGACGGGAAGCGGGCTGGCCACGGCCTCGCTCGTGCTGGGAGTCGCGAGCCCGTTCCTGGTGTTCGTCTGTTTCACGGGGCTGATCACGGCGATCCTGTCGATCGTCTTCGGGTGCGTGGCGCTGGCCCGGCGGGCCGGTCGCGGCCGGGCCATCACCGGGATCGTGATCAGCGTGTTGTCCCTGATCCTGTTCGCGGTCGTGGCCGTGTGGTTCTGGAACGTGGTGGAGGAGTGTGCCATGTTGCCCGGACCGGCCGCCGACCAGTGCTTCCAGGAGCGGTTTCCCTGGCTGAGCGGCCGCTAGCTGCACAGCTAGCGCAGCGGCAGGTGGTCTGACAGGTCGGCGCGCGACCCGCTGGCCGACACCGCGCCCTTGTCCACGGCCTCCTCCCAGGTCAGGCGGCCGGTCGCGAGTTCGAGCCAGGTGCGCCCGTCCATCTCGACCACGTTCGGCGGCGTGCCGCGGGTGTGGCGGGGCCCGGCGACGGCCTGGACGGCGGCGTACGGCGGCACGCGCACCTCGACGGTGCGGCCGGGCGCGGTGGCGGCCAGCCGGTCGAGCAGGTGGCGCACGGCCTGCCGGGCGGCGTCGCGCTCGGGGCTCAGCCCCCGGTCGTAGGCGGCCAGGACGGCCGCGACCAGCGCGTCGGGCAGGCCGGCCGCGGGGCCGTCGTAGGGCGGCTGGTCGAGGGCGATCAGCTGCGCGTCGAGCGCGGTCCTGAGCTTCTCCGGATCGATCTTCCGTGGTGGCACCCCACCATTGTCTCCCTGGCAGCGTTCATCGAGATGGAGGTCGTCGTTCACCCGCGGTTTCAGCGGCGACCGTAGCCTCCGGGCCGTACCATCGCGCACAAATATGGAGGACCTGTGGCGAACCTCACCGGGGACGGGCGGCGCGTGCTGCCGCTGCTCTCCACCCCGCACAAAGCTGGCCGATCGGCGCTGACGTGCCAGTTCCGCTGCGGCAACGCGTGCGCGCACGACGTCGGCAACGTGAGCGGCAACGCCTATTTCGGGGATGTGGTCAAGGAGGCGCTGTCGCGCCGCGGCATGTTGCGAGCCGGCGCGCTCGGCGCCCTGGTGGCGGGTGTGGGCGTGGGCGGGGCGGTCCCGGCACACGCCGACGACCCCGAGACCGCCTCCGCCAAGGGACGCGGGCACGGCGGTGACAGCGGCGACCTGCGGTTCACGCCCGTCGCGCCGAACCGGGACGACGCGCTGACCGTGCCCGGCGGCTACCGGTCCTCCGTGGTCGTACGCTGGGGCGACCCGGTGCTGCCCGACGCCCCGGAGTTCGACTTCGACAACCAGACGGCCGACGCGCAGGGCAAGCAGTTCGGCTACAACTGCGACTTCGTGACGTTCTTCCCCATGGGCAACAACCGCGGCCTGCTGTGGGTGAACCACGAGTACACCGACGAGAGCCTGATGTTCCGCGGCTACACCGGCGGCGCCGCGGCGACCGAGGAGCAGCTCAGGATCGGGCTCGCCGCCCACGGCGGCTCGGTCGTGGAGATCGAGCGCGTACGCGCCACCGGCGAGTGGAAGCTGGTCACCAAGGGCCGCCGCCGCTACAACCGGCGCGTCACCGCCACGACGCCGATGCGGTTCAGCGGCCCGGCCGCGGGCGGCGCCCTGCTCAGGACGGCCGCCGACCCCGAGGGCACCACCCCGATCGGCATGCTCAACAACTGCGCGGGCGGCTTCACCCCGTGGGGCACGGTGCTGACCGCCGAGGAGAACTTCAACCAGTACTTCGTCAACGGCGACAAGGTGCCGGAGGCGCAGAAGCCGTACATCACCCGCTACGCGATCACCACCGGCACCCCATCGGGCAACCGCAGGTTCGACCGCGTCGAGGAGCGGTTCGACCTGGCCAGGCACCCGAACGAGGTCAACAGGTTCGGGTGGATCGTGGAGATCGACCCGTTCGACCCCGACTCCACGCCGATCAAGCGCACCGCGCTGGGCCGGTTCGCGCACGAGGCGGCGACCACGACGCTGGCTCGGGACGGCCGCCTGGTGGCGTACATGGGTGACGACTCGCGTTTCGAGTACATCTACAAGTTCGTCTCCACGAACCGCTACATCCCCGGATTCGACCGGCACAACCGGACACTGCTGGATGAGGGCACCCTGTACGTGGCGACATTCACGGGCGACAGCCCGGCCACGGAGATCGACGGGACCGGCAAGCTGCCCGCGGACGGCGCGTTCGACGGCTCCGGCGAGTGGATCCCGCTGGTGTCGGGCGAGAAGTCGTACGTGCCGGGCATGACCGCCGAGGAGGTGCTCGTCCACACCCGCGTGGCGGCCGACAAGGTGGGCGCGACCAAGATGGACCGTCCCGAGGACATGGAGCGCAACCCGGTCACCGGCGGCGTGTACGTGGCGCTGACCAACAACTCCAACCGCACCCCGGCCCAGGTGGACGAGGCCAACCCGCGCCCGTCCAACAAGCACGGCCACGTGCTGGAGATCGTGGAGCTGCGGAACGACGCCGGCGCGAGGACCTTCTCGTGGTCGCTCCCGCTGGTCTGCGGCGACCCGGACGACCCGGCCACGTACTTCGCGGGCTACGACAAGTCGAAGGTCTCGGCGATCTCCTGCCCGGACAACGTGGCGTTCGACGCCGACGGCAATCTCTGGATCTCCACGGACGGCAACGCCCTCGGCACCAACGACGGCCTGTTCGTGATGCCGGTACGCGGTCGGGAGCGGGGCCACCTGCGCCAGTTCCTCACCGTCCCGATCGGCGCGGAGACCTGCGGCCCGATGGTGACCAAGGACCAGAAGAGCGTGTTCGTCGCCGTCCAGCACCCGGGCGAGACCGACGACGCCAGCCCGGAGAACCCCTCCAGCCGCTGGCCCGACGGCGAGGGCAGCCAGCCGCGGCCGTCGGTCGCGGTGGTCTGGCACGCCCAGGGCAAGAAGATCGGCGCCTGACCGGGAGCAGGCCGGCGGTTGACCTCAAGCAAGCTTGAGGCTCTACCTTTTCATGCCATGAGCATGGAAACCACCGCGTGGCGGCAGCTGTACTCGATGAACAACCGGCCGGAGCGCCGCCCCCTGACGAGGGCGACGCTCCGGCGCATCGGCGGGTTCGCCCGGCCGCACCGCCGCAAGCTGACGTTGTTCGTGCTGCTCAGCGTGGTCATGGCGGGGCTCGCGGTGGCCGCGCCGCTGCTCGCCGGGCGGGTGATCGACGCGATTTTCCACGCCGAGCCGCTCGGCGTGGTCGTCGGGGTGGCGCTGGCCATCGCGGGCCTGGCCGTCGCCGAGGCCGGGCTGGGGTTGCTCAACCGGTGGCTGTCGGCGGGCATCGGTGAAGACCTCATCCTCGACCTGCGTACGGCCGTCTTCGACCACGTGCAGCGCATGCCGATCGCGTTCTTCACCAGGACCCGCACCGGCGCGCTGGTCAGCCGGCTCAACAACGACGTGATCGGGGCGCAGCGGGCGTTCACCGACACGCTGTCCGGCGTGGTCGGCAACCTCGTCACGCTCGCGCTCACGCTCACCGCGATGATCGGCATCTCGTGGCGGATCACCCTGCTCGCGCTGCTGCTCCTGCCGGTGTTCGTGCTGCCCGCCCGGCGGATGGGCGCCAGGATCGCCCGGCTGCGCCGCGAGGCCGCCGACCACAACGCGGCCATGGGCACCCAGATGACCGAGCGCTTCTCCGCGCCGGGCGCGACGCTGGTGAAGCTGTTCGGCCGGCCCGCGCACGAGTCGGCCGAGTTCGCCCGCCGGGCCCGGCGCGTACGGGACATCGGCGTGCGGTCGGCCATGACCCAGTCGGCCTTCGTCACCGCGCTGACCCTGGTCTCGGCGCTGGCCCTGGCCCTGGTGTACGGCCTCGGCGGCTTCTACGCGCTGCGCGCCGAACTCGCGCCCGGCGCCGTCGTGTCCATGGCCATGCTCCTCACCCGCCTGTACGCCCCGCTGACCGCGCTCGCCGGCGCCCGCGTGGACGTGATGAGCGCGGTCGTGAGCTTCGAGCGCGTCTTCGAGGTGCTCGACCTCAAGCCGCTCATCCAGCAGCGTCCGGACGCCAGGGAGGTGCCCGAGGGGCCGGTCGCGGTCGAGTTAGAGGACGTGCGGTTCGCGTACCCGTCGGCGGACAAGGTCTCGCTGGCCTCGCTGGAGGACGTCGCCGCGCTCGACTCGCGCGGCGGCGTCGAGGTGCTGCACGGCGTGTCGTTCCGGGCCGAGCCGGGGCAGATGGTGGCGCTGGTGGGCTCGTCGGGCGCGGGCAAGTCCACGATCGCCCAGCTCCTGCCCCGCCTGTACGACGTGGACGCGGGCGCCGTCCGGATCGGCGGCGTGGACGTGCGCGACCTGACCTTCGACTCCATCCGCGACACGCTCGGCATGGTCACCCAGGACGGCCACCTGTTCCACGACACCATCCGGGCGAACCTGCTGCTGGCCCGCCCCGAGGCCACCGAGGACGACGTGTGGGACGCCCTCACCAGGGCCCGGCTGGCCGCCCTCGTCGAGTCGCTCCCCGACGGGCTCGACACGGTGGTGGGCGAGCGCGGCTACCGCCTGTCGGGCGGCGAGCGCCAGCGGCTCACCATCGCCCGCCTGCTGCTGGCCCGGCCGAGGGTGGTGATCCTGGACGAGGCCACCGCCGCGCTCGACTCCACCTCGGAGGCGGCCGTGCAGGCGGCGCTCGGCGAGGCGCTGGCCGGCCGGACCGCCGTGGTGATCGCGCACCGGCTGTCCACCATCCGCGCCGCCGACCTCATCCTGGTGATCGAGGACGGGCGCGTGGTGGAGCGCGGCACGCACGCCGAGCTGCTCGCCGCCGGCGGCCGCTACGAGGAGCTCCACCGCACTCAGTTCGCCGACCCCGCGCAGACCGGCGCGGCCGCCTGAGACCGCCCGCTAGAGCCGTTCGCCGCCCTGCTGCCGGGCCGCCGGGTCCGGGCCGCCGGGCCTCCTCCGGGGGCGGGCCAGGGCCGCGAGCACCGCGCCGGCCAGGGCGACCGTGAACAGCACCGCGTAGGCGCGCTGGAAGCCGGCCATGAGCTGGTCGAGCGCGACGGGGGAGAGCCGCGACAGCGTGCCGGCGTACACCTGGGCGCGGAGCCGGGGGCCGACGCTGCTGGTCAGCACGCTGAGCGAGATGCCGACGCTGAGCACGATGCCGACGTTCATGATCATTACGCGGAAGCCGTTCACCACGCCCAGGCTGTCGCCCGGCAGGGCACGCATGACGTACGTGGTGTTGCCGGTCAGGAACGTGCCACTGCCGCAGCCGGCCAGGAACAGCGCGATCGCGACGACCCAGTACGGCGTGCCCGGATCGGTGGCCGGCAGCAGCAGGCCCAGCCCGGTCGCGCTCAGCGCCGCCCCGCCGATGGACAGCGCGTACGGGGAGACCCGCCGGCCCAGCAGCCCCACCAGCGGCGAGGCCAGCCCGATCCCGGCCGGCACCGGTAACACGCTCAGCCCGGCCTGGAAGGCGTCGAGCCCGCGGGCCGCCTGGAAGTACAGCGCCACCACCAGGATCAGCGCCGAGCGGGCCAGCGCGTTGCAGAACGAGGCCAGGTTGGCGAACGCCAGCAGCCGCCCGGCGAACAGCCGCAGGTCGAGCACCGGGTTGGCCGAACGCCGCTCGGCCAGCACGATGAGCGGCACCAGCAGCGCGAACACCGCCGCCGCCGCGATGACGACCGGGCTGCCCGGCCCGCGCGAGCCGGCCTCCGACAGCGCCAGCAGCAGCGCCGACAGCGCGGCGAACAGCAGCACGTTGCCCAGCGCGTCCACCGGCTGCCGCGGCCTCCTCGGCATCCTCTTCAGGATCGCCGCGCCCCAGCCGAAGGCGAGCAGCCCGGCCGGCACGTTCACCCAGAAGATCCACTGCCAGCCGGCGGCCTCGGCGATCAGCCCGCCCAGTGTGGGTCCGGCGAGCTGGGCCACCGAGAGGGTGCCGATGTAGACGCCCATGCCCTGGCTGAGCCGCTCCGGCGGGAACGCGTCAGTGATGATCACGGTGCCGTTGGCCAGGATCATCGCCGCGCCGGCGGCCTGCAGCACCCGCATGGCCACCAGGAACCAGACGTCCGGCGACAGTCCGGCCAGCAGCGAGGCCAGCGTGAACAGCGCGAACCCGGTCAGATAGACCTCGCGGCGGCCGAGCAGGTCGGCCACCCGGCCGAAGAACACCAGGCTGGCCGTGTTGACCAGGAGGAACGACAGCAGGATCCAGCCGGACTCCAGCGGGCCGGCGTGGAAGTGGCGGACCACGGTGGGCAGAGCGACGTTGAGCGTGCTGCCGGCGATGCCGATGAGCACGAGTCCGAGGCCGGTGACCGAGCAGACGCGCCAGGCGTAACGGAGGCGGGCGTCGTCGTGGGGAGTGACCGCGACCATGACCTCCACTATGACGTACGGCGTACGTACGATTTGTGCGGGGGTTACCGGGCGCGCTTCCTGAGCCCTTCGAGGTCGTGGATCACCACCCGGCGGCGGCCGGTCTCGATCAGGCCGCGATCGCGCAGCGTGCGCAGCGCCTTGCTGACGGCCTCGCGGGAGGCGCCCGTCCAGCCGGCCAGCTCGTCCTGCGACAGCGGCAGCGCCACGCGTACGCCGGTGTTGGTCTTCTCGCCGTACCGCTCGGCCAGCTCGATCAGCCGGGTGGCGACCCGGCCCGTGGTGTCGAAGGCGCCGTACTCGATGCGCTTGCGGTCGGCGTCGCGCAGCCGGCCGGTGACCAGCCGCATCAGCATCACCGCGATCCGGCCGTGAGCCTGCAGGAACGCGGGGAAGTCGCGGACCACGACCCCGGAGATCGGCTCAAGGGCGGTCACCGTGGCCGACCGCGGCGAGCCGTCGATGGCCGACAGCTCGCCGAGCAGGCCGCCGGGACCGCGTACGGCGAGCACCACCTCGGTCCCGCCGGTCGTGTGGGACGACACCTTCACCCGGCCTTCGAGCAGCACGAGCACCCAGTCGGACGTGTCGCCCTCGGTCATCACGGTCGTGCCGCGATCCCAGCGCCGGACCCGGCCGGCCGCGCGCAGCTCGTTGATCTCCTCGTCCGTGAGCATGGACAGGAACTCGCCAGGCTCTGGCTCCATGCGCCTGATTATGTCGGGACGATGCCACACGTTCTACGGCATTTCTGAGAGAACGTACGCGGCCACCGGCTCCTCCTTGCCCTTCAGGCTCAGCCGTCCCAGCGGGGTGACCTGCGCGCCCGCGCCGAGCTGCCTGAGCGTCGTCTCCCCGATGACGACCGTGCCGGGTTCGGCGATGCTCTGGAGCCGGGCGGCCACGTTCACGCAGTCGCCCATGGCGTTGAAACCGCGAAGCTCCGGGCTGCCGATGTTGCCGACCAGGGCCGGACCGGTGTTGACGCCCACCCGGAACGTCGGCCACGGCACGTCCTCCACCCGCTTCCAGGCCATCTCCTCGGCCACCTCGGCGGCCGCCCGCTGCATGTCCAGCGCGGCCCGGCAGGCGGCCCTCGCGTGCCCCGGCTGGCTGGCGGGGGCGTTGAACAGCGCCAGCAGCGCGTCACCGACGAACTGCACGATCGTGCCGCCGTTGTCGAGGATGCACGGCACGGCGGCCGTGTGGTAGCGGTTGAGCATCTCCACGATCTCGCCCGGCGTGACCTGCTCGGAGAACGTCGTGAAGCCCTTGAGGTCGGCGAAGAGCGAGGTCAGCTCCTTCAGCTGGCCGCCCAGCTCGGCCTGCGCGGGGTCGGCCAGCAGCGCGTGCGCCACGTCCGGCGACATGTACTGGTGGAAGAGCGTGTGCAGCTCCTGGTAGAGGCGGGCGTTCTCCAGCGCCAGCGACAGCTGCCCCGCCAGGGTGGCGGCCAGCGCCTCGTCCTGGCGGGTACGCCCGACCGGCACCTCCACCACGCCGGCGAGCCGCCCCTTGACCGTCAGCGGGAACGCCATGAGGTGGTCGCGCCTGATCGGGTCCGTCCCCGCGAAGGCGTAGACCCGCGAGCCGATCCGCGTCCGCCCGTCCGCGACCAGCGCGATCTTGACGTCCCCGTACGCCCGCCGCACCCGCTCCAGAGACGCCGCCAGCAGCTCCTGCTCCGGCAGGCCCACCTTGGTCTGGGCGCTCACGTCCACCAGGGCCGCCAGGCGGGCGGACAGCTCGCGCTCGTCGGCCAGCGCCGCGCCGGCCCGGTCGAGCACCGCCGCCTGGCCCTCGTTGAGCCGGAACTTGCCCGACAGCCGGGCCGCGGCCAGCGGCTCGCCCCGCCGTACGTGCTCCACCATCTCCTCCAGCGCCCGGTCGTAGTCGCGCTGGATCCGCCGCACGGTCGCCGACAGCGTCACCGAGTCGAACAGCCCCCCGCTCGACCCCTCGCGCCTGAACTGGAGGTACGCGCTGTAGGCCACGAAGACGAAGGCCAGCGTCAGCAGCAGGTGCCACTCCCACCACGACAGCAGCCAATTGCGCTGCGACATGCCGGCGATCACCGCCTCGGCCAGCAGCGCGTACGCGGTGATCAGGCTGATCAGCATGGCCGACGGGCGGCGCCGGTGCAGCTGGAACATCATCACGGCGGCGGCGGCGTACAGCAGGACGCCAGGGATCGAGCCCCAGGCGAACCACGGGACCGGCGCCTCGCCCGGCGGCGCGCTGAGCGGGGTCAGCCCCGGCACCAGCGATGCCACCCCCCAAAGGATCATGAAGCCGGCCAGCGTGCCGCGTACGACGTGCTGGGCGGCCAGCACCTTCGCGGCCGCCCGCTCACCCAGCGGCAGCGCCGAGGCGAACGCGAACGCCGCCGCGACCGTGAGCCCTACCTGCTGGCCCACGTCGAAGCCCAGCGAGCCGACCGGCAGGATGATCTGCGGCGTGGCCAGGCCGTGCATGAGGAAGAATCCGGCGCTGCTCAGGAAGACCAGCGACACCAGGAACAGCCGCGCGTCCTGCCGCCGCCGGGACGCCTCGCTGATCATCGCGCCGAGCACGACGTTGACGCCGGCGACCGTGAGGATCAGCGCGAAATGGCCGGCGTTGTGGTGCCAGGAGACGTCGAGGTGCGGGTTGGCCAGCAGCAGCCAGAGGGCCAGCAGCGGCAGGGCCAGGTGGATCCCCCAGACCACGCCGCGGACCGGCTGGGTGGCCGGCGGCAGGTACGGGGAGGCGTTGGGGGCGGGCACACGGCGATTATCTCCCCTAGATCGCCATCCCAACGTGTCGTTTTACGCACCCACGGTGTGCCATCGCGAACATTTACTCACCTATGTCGCGAACAATCGGTCAATCCCGTCAGTAACTCTCTGTTTTGTGATGAATACGTTATGTAGCGTCTGTCGTCTCCTGGAACGATGGAAACGTCTTCCTCAGGAACATCAGAAGCGACACACGTGGTTCTGGAAGGACAGCCGTGGCCATCAAGGTTCGTGGCGGACGCATGTTCGCCCTCGCCAGCGTCGGGGCGCTCGCCGCCTCGCTTATCACCGTCGGCGGCGTCGCCACCGCCTCCTCGGCGGCCGGCGAGGCGCACGCCTGCGTGCACAAGAAATCCCGGTACGCGCGCATCGTCAACCCGACGACGAAGTGCCGGAAGACCGAGGTGCGCGTCCTGATCGGCGGCGGCGACACCACGATCCAGCAGAACGGCCAGGGCCCGGCCGGCCCGCAGGGCCCCAAGGGCGACCAGGGCCCGGCCGGCCCGGCCGGACCGCGCGGACCCCACGGCCCGAAGGGCGTGCAGGGCCCCAAGGGCGACACCGGCCCCCAGGGCCCCAAGGGAGAGGACGGCAAGGACGGACTCCCGGGCAAGGACGGCCTCCCCGGCAAGGACGGCCTCCCCGGCAAGGACGGCGAGGACGGCAAGGACGGCCGGCCCGGGCCCAAGGGCGACCGTGGCCCCGAGGGCCCGAAGGGTGACACCGGCCCGCAGGGACCGCAGGGTCCTAAGGGCGAGCCCGGCGGCGTCAAAGGCACGTCCTACGTGGCCAAGACCGTCAACGGCAAGGCCGGCTTCGTGAACTGCCCGGAGGGCCGGTTCGCCACGGGCGGCGGCTGGTCCCGCGCGAACGGCCCGGTCGTCACCAGCGCTCCCACCGGCGCCAACGACGTCCCGCTCGGCTGGTACGTCGAGTTCAGCAGCAACGAGAAGAACGCCACCATCTACGTCATCTGCGTCTGACCAGCGCAAAGGGCCGGCGCGGAACCTCCCGCGCCGGCCCTCCCGGTGGCCGTCAGCCGAACAGCGCGGGGAGCGCCGCCGAGTGCGTTTCCCGCAGCTCCTCGACCGGCACCTCGAACACGCCTTCGACCACCAGCGACGCCCCCCCGGTGAGCCCGAGGCCGTAGCACGGGACATCGTGTCGGCCGCACAGCGAGGCGAACTCGTCGTAAGCCTCCGGCCGCACCGCGACCAGAGCCCGCGCCGCCGACTCGCTGAACAGGTCGACGAACGGCTCGCCGGACAGCGTCACGGCCGCCCCGACGCCCCGCGCCAGGCACGACTCGGCCAGCGCGACGGCGAGCCCGCCGTCCGACAGGTCGTGCGACCCCTCCAGCAGCCCGCGCCGGGCGGCCTCGACCAGCACGGCGGCGAGCGCCCGCTCCGCCTCCAGGTCGGCCCGCGGCGGCAGCCCGCCGAGGTGCCGGTGGGCGACGTGGGCCCACTCCGATCCGCCGACCTCGTCGTGCGTGTCACCGAGCAGCACGACCCGCAGCCCTTCGGCGGTGAAGCCGGTCGGCACCCGCCTGGCGACGTCCTCGATCACGCCGAGCACGCCCACGACGGGCGTCGGGTGGATGGCCGTCGCGCCGGTCTGGTTGTAGAAGGACACGTTGCCGCCGGTCACCGGCACGCCGAGGGCCCGGCAGGCGTCGGCGAGCCCGCGTACGGCCTCGGCGAACTGCCACATGACCTCCGGGTCCTCCGGGGAGCCGAAGTTGAGGCAGTTGGTGACCGCCAGCGGCCTGGCCCCGGTCACGGCCACGTTCCGGTACGCCTCCGCGAGCGCCAGCTGCGCCCCCGCGTACGGGTCGAGCCGGGCATAACGCCCGTTGCCGTCGGTGGCCAGCGCGATGCCCCGGGTCGTCGGCTCAGCCCCTGCCATGACCTCGGAGATCCGCAGCATGCCCGCGTCGGCCGGCTGCGCCAGCACGGTGTTGGAGCGGACGTAGCGGTCGTACTGGGAGGTCACCCACTCCTTGGAGGCCAGGTTGGGCGAGGCGAGCAGCTGCAGCAGAGTGGCCCGCAGGTCGGCGGGCCGCTCCAGCCGGTCGGGGGTGTCGGCGTTGAGCGCGGCCTGCCCGGCCGGCTCGTGGTAGGGGCGCTCGTAGACGGGCCCCTCGTCGGCCGCGGTGCCCGGCGGGATGTCGACGATGACGTCGCCGTCCCACGTCATCACCAGCCGCCCGGTGTCGGTGACCTCGCCGATGACGGTGGCCGGGACGTCCCACCTCGCGCAGATCGCCATGAACGCCGGGATGTCGTCGGGCCGGACGACGGCCATCATGCGCTCCTGCGACTCGCTCATGAGGATCTCCTCGGGGCGGAGCGACGGGTCGCGGAGCGGTACCAGGTTGAGGTCGACGTGCATGCCGCCGGTGCCCTTGGCGGCCAGCTCGGTGGTGGCGCAGGAGACGCCGGCCGCGCCGAGGTCCTGGATGCCGACCACCACGTCGGCGGCGTACAGCTCCAGGCAGCACTCGATGAGCAGCTTCTCCATGAACGGGTCGCCCACCTGCACGGCCGGCCGCTTGGCCTGCGACTCGTCCTCGAACGTGGCGCTGGCCAGCACGGACGCGCCGCCGATGCCGTCGGGCCCGGTGGACGCGCCGAACAGCACGACCTTGTTGCCCGGCCCGGGCGCGGTGGCGAGCTTGATCTGGTCCTTGCGGAGCAGGCCCACGCACAGGGCGTTGACCAGCGGGTTGCCGATGTAGCAGGGGTCGAAGACGACCTCGCCGCCGATGTTGGGCAGGCCCAGGCAGTTTCCGTAGTGGCTGATGCCCTCGACCACGCCGGGCAGCACGCGCCGGGTGTCGACGGCGTCGGCGCCGCCGAACCGCAGGGAGTCCATGACCGCGATGGGGCGCGCGCCCATCGACATGATGTCGCGGACGATCCCGCCGACGCCGGTGGCGGCGCCCTGGTGGGGCTCGACGTACGAGGGGTGGTTGTGCGACTCGATCTTGAACGTGGCCGCCCAGCCGTCGCCGATGTCGACCACGCCGGCGTTCTCGCCCATGCCCACCAGCAGCGCCTCCGACTTCGGCGCCTTGGTCGCGAACTGCCGCAGATGCACCTTGGACGACTTGTACGAGCAGTGCTCCGACCACATCACGCTGTAGATCGCCAGCTCGGCCCCGGTCGGCCGGCGACCCAGGATCTCCTTGACCCGGGTGTACTCCTCGGGTTTCATCCCGAGCTCGGCGAAGGGCATGGCCTCGTCGGGCGTCTGCGCGGCCCGGTTGACCGTGTCGGTGCTCATGCGTCCACCAGGTTCTTCAGGATGGAGGTGAAGAAGCCGAGGCCGTCGGTGCTCGGCGCGCCGACCAGCTCCTCGACGGCGTGCTCGGGGTGCGGCATGAGGCCCACCACGTTGCCCGCGGGGTTGCGGATGCCGGCGATGTCGTTGAGCGAGCCGTTGGGGTTGCCGAGGTAGCGGATGACCACCTGGTCGTCGGCCTCCAGCGCGGCCAGCGTGTCGGCGTCGGCGACGTAGCGGCCCTCGCCGTGCTTGATCGGCAGCACGATCTCCTGGCCGGGGGCGAACGCGTTCGTCCATGGCGTCGCGGTCTGCTCGACCCTGAGCCGCTGGTCGCGGCAGACGTAGTGGAGCGAGGCGTTGCGGGTCAGCGCGCCGGGCAGCAGGTGCGCCTCGCACAGGATCTGGAACCCGTTGCAGGTGCCGAGCACCGGCAGCCCCGCCCGCGCGGCCGGGACCAGCTCGTCCATGATGGGCGCGAACCGCGAGATGGCGCCGCAGCGCAGGTAGTCGCCGTAGGAGAAGCCGCCGGGCAGGAACACGGCGTCGACCCCCTTCAGGTCGTGGTCGGCGTGCCACAGCGGCACCGCCTCCGCGCCCACGAGGCGTACGGCTCTGGCGGCGTCCTGGTCGTCGAGTGTGCCGGGAAACGTGACTACGCCCACACGGGCAGCGCTCATGACAGTCGTCCCCTCCGAGGAATGCGCACGCGCGCGCCACCGTCTCTTCGGGGTGGACGGTGGTCTGCGGCGGTGTCTTCAGCGTATCGGGTGCGCCGCGGTGGTCCGCATCGGCTCTGGACGTGCCTCTAGACGGCCGCCAGCTCCCGGGGACGGGCGTCGGCGCTCTGGTCCCGGTCGAGCCGCTTGCGCAGGTGGACGGTGGTGCCACGGCCGGGCGTGACGCCGAAGGAGATCTCGTCGACCACGGAGCGCATGATCAGCAGGCCGCGGCCGTTCTCGGTGTCGGGCGGGGGGAAGTGTGGCGGCATCGACGGAATGCCGGTGCCGTTGTCCGCCACGCGGACGTCGCACCGGCCGTAGCCGATCGAAGCCGTGACCTCGTAGCGGTTGGCGGGCCCCCCGTGCCGCACCGCATTGGAGCACGCCTCGGAGACGGCGAGCAGCATGTCGGCGATGCACGTCTCGCTCACGTTGAGTGAACGCATGGCATCGCCAAGCACTCGCCTGACCATCGGTATGCCGATCGCATCCCGAGGCAGTGCCAACGAGAACTCAATATCCACCGGACTCCTCCGGGCGCCAGAATGTCACCTGGAGTAGGTTTCCCTGTGAAATCGGGGCTAACCGCAAAATCACGCTGTTGTTATTTACTGTTGGCATGCCCGTGGCATTGTGGCATGTCCGAACCCGGCTTTAAGCGGCCAGGGGGAAATCCGGCCGCCAAATCTCCCTTCTAGCCCTCGACCCGCACCGCGTAGTCCTCGATCACCGTGTTGGCCAGCAGTGTCTCGGCCATCTTGCGCACCTCGGCCAGCGCCGCCTCGTCGGCCGGGCCGTCGAGCTCGATCTCGAAACGCTTGCCCTGGCGGACCGCCGAGACGCCGGAGAAACCGAGCCTGGGCAGCGCTCGCGCGATCGCCTGGCCCTGCGGGTCGAGGATCTCGGGCTTCAGCATGACGTCGACGATGACGCGCGCCACGGTGTTCCTCCTGCGTGCGGTGGGGTTGGGAAAGCCAGCCTACCGGGGGCGTGTGGTCGTCGGCACAACGGGAACGGGGAGGACATGGGGCTTGCGCGCGGGCCTGTGACGTCTGCCACGATGTTCCCAAACGCGTACGAACCACCATCTAATGGTTCATCGCACCGAAGGCCGGGCTAGCGTGGCAATCCCATACAGACCGGCCCCGACCGCACAGGAGTGGCACGTGACAGTCGACGCCTCTCGTGGTGCTGAGGCACCTCCTGAGCTCGTCCAGCTGCTCACCCCAGAGGGAGAGCGGATCGAGCACCCCGACTACGACATCGACCTGACCCCCGAGGACGTCCGGTCGCTCTACCGCGACCTGGTGCTCGTCCGCCGCGTCGACCTGGAGGCGGTGGCCCTGCAGCGCCAGGGCGAGCTCGGCATCTGGGCCTCGCTGCTCGGTCAGGAAGCCGCCCAGATCGGCTCCGGGCGCGCGCTGACCGACGCCGACATGGCCTTCCCCACCTACCGCGAGCACGGCGTCGCCTGGTGCAGGGACGTCGACCCGGTCAAGCTGCTGGGCCTGTTCCGCGGGGTCAACCACGGCGGGTGGGACCCCAAGGAGCACAACTTCCACCTGTACACGATCGTGATCGGCAGCCAGACCCTGCACGCGGTCGGCTACGCCATGGGCATCCAGCGCGACGACGCCACCGCCGCCACGATCGTCTACTTCGGCGACGGCGCCACCTCCCAGGGCGACGTGAACGAGTCGTTCATCTGGGCCAGCGTGTTCAACGCCCCCATCGTGTTCTTCTGCCAGAACAACCAGTGGGCCATCTCCGAGCCGCTGGAGAAGCAGACCCGCATCCCCCTCTACCGCCGCGCCTCCGGCTTCGGCTTCCCCGGCATCCGGGTCGACGGCAACGACGTGTTCGCCTGCCTCGCGGTCACCAGGAAGGCGCTGGAGGCGGCCCGCACCGGGCAGGGGCCGACGCTCATCGAGGCGTTCACGTACCGGATGGGCGCCCACACCACCACCGACGACCCCACCCGCTACCGCGTCGCCAGCGAGCTGGAGGCGTGGAAGCTGAAGGACCCGATCGAGCGGGTGAAGTCCTACCTGTTCAAGAACGAGCTGGCCGACCAGGCGTTCTTCGACTCCGTCGACAAGGAGGCCGACCAGCTCGGCGCCGACCTGCGCCGGCGCTGCCTGGCCATGCCCGACCCCGAGCCGCTGGCCATCTTCGACCACGTCTACAGCGAGCCCCACTCCCTCATCGAGCAGGAGCGGGCCCAGTTCGCCACCTACCTGGAGGGGTTCGAGCGATGACCGTGCTGAGCCTCTCGAAGGCGCTCAACGAGGGCATGCGCAAGGCCATGGAGGACGACTCCAAGGTCCTCATCATGGGCGAGGACGTCGGCAAGCTGGGCGGCGTCTTCCGCGTCACCGACGGCCTGCAGAAGGACTTCGGAGAAGACCGCGTCATCGACACGCCGCTCGCCGAGTCCGGCATCGTCGGCACCGCGATCGGGCTCGCGCTGCGCGGCTACCGGCCGGTGTGCGAGATCCAGTTCGACGGGTTCGTCTTCCCGGCCGCCGACCAGATCATCACGCAGCTGGCCAAGATGCCGATGCGGTCGCTGGGCGCGATCAAGCTGCCGGTGGTGGTCCGCATCCCGTGCGGCGGCGGCATCGGAGCGGTCGAGCACCACAGCGAGTCCCCCGAGGCGTACTTCACCCACACCGCCGGGCTGCGCGTCGTGGCCTGCTCCAACCCGGCCGACGCGTACACGATGATCCAGCAGGCCATCCGCAGCGACGACCCCGTCCTGTTCTTCGAGCCCAAGCGCCGCTACTGGGAGAAGGCCGAGGTCGACACCGGCTCCACCGACTGGTGGCCGCCCCTGCACGCCGCCAAGGTGGTGCGGCCGGGCTCCGACGCCACGCTGCTGGCGTACGGGCCCATGGTCAAGACCTGCCTGGAGGCGGCCACGGCCGCCGAGGACGACGGGCGTTCGCTGGAGGTCGTCGACCTGCGTTCGCTCAACCCGCTGGACGAGCCGGCCGTCATGGAGTCCGCGCGCCGTACCGGGCGGGTGGTGGTCGTCCACGAGGCGCCGGTCAACAGCGGGTTCGGCGCCGAGCTGGCGGCCCGGATCACCGAGCAGTGCTTCTACCACCTGGAGGCCCCGGTCCTGCGGGTCGGCGGCTTCTCCACGCCCTACCCCCCGTCGAAGCTGGAGGAGCACTACCTGCCCGACCTGGACCGGGTGCTCGAAGCCGTCGACCGCGCCTTCGGGTACTGAGGGGGTCCGCATGCGACGTGAGTTCAAGCTCCCGGACGTCGGAGAGGGGCTGACGGAGGCCGAGATCGTCCGCTGGCACGTGCAGGCGGGCGACGACGTCAAGGTCAACCAGATCGTCGTCGAGATCGAGACCGCCAAGTCCATCGTCGAGCTGCCCATCCCGTGGGACGGCGTGGTGGCGGGCCTCCTGGCCGACGAGGGACAGACCGTCGACGTGGGCAACCCGATCATCGCCGTCGAGACGGCCGAGGAAGGCGGCGCCACGACCGGCGGCACCGCGGCTCCGGCCGCGACGGGCGAGCGCGCGGCTCCGGCCGCGACAGGTGAGGGGGCCGCGACCGGCGAGGGCGGGGCTCCGGCCGCGACGGCCCGGCCCAAGGCGCTGGCCGAGGACATGGTGCCGTCGCCCCCGGCGGAGGGCGCCGTCGAGCCCGGCGCCCACGGCAGCCCGGCCCCGAAGGAGGAACGCCAGTCCGTCCTCGTCGGTTACGGCGTCAAGTCCGGCACCACCAAACGCCGCCCCCGCAAGCGCCCGCCGGCCGGCATCCCCACCGAACCGGTGGCCAACCCCTCCCGCGTGGCCGTGGGACGGGTGGCCGTGCTGGCCAAGCCGCCCGTACGGAAGCTGGCCAAGGACCTCGGCGTCGACCTCACCACGATCACCGGCACCGGCCCGCAGGGCTCGATCACCCGCGAGGACGTCCACACGGCCGCGGAAGCCCCTGAAGCGGCCCCGCAAGCCGTCCCGTCGGCGGCCCCGTCGGCGGCCCGGTCGGCGGCACCGTCGGCTCTGGAGGAACGGATCCCGATCAAGGGCGTCCGCAAGATGACCGCCCAGGCCATGGTGGCCAGCGCCTTCACCGCGCCGCACGTCACCGAGTTCCTCCAGATCGACATGACGAGGACGATGGAGGCCGTGCATCGCCTGCGCGCCCTCCCCGACTTCGCCGAGGTCAAGGTCTCCCCGCTGCTCCTGGTGGCCAAGGCCGTCCTGACCGCGGCGCGCCGCCACCCGACGATCAATTCCTCGTGGGACGAGCCCGCCCAGGAGATCGTCGTGAAGCACTACGTCAACCTCGGGATAGCCGCCGCCACCCCCAGGGGCCTGGTGGTGCCCAACATCAAGAACGCCCACGCCCTCCCGCTCCCCGAGCTGGCCGCCGAGCTGGCCAGCCTGACGGAGACCGCGCGGGCCGGCCGCACCCAGCCGGCCGAGATGTCCGGCGGCACGATCACGATCACCAACGTGGGCGTGTTCGGCGTCGACGCCGGCACCCCGATCCTCAACCCGGGCGAGGCCGCCATCCTCGCCTTCGGCCAGGTCAGGGACATGCCATGGGTGGTGGACGGCGAGCTGGCGGTCCGCAAGGTGACGACGCTGGCGCTCTCGTTCGACCACCGCATCGTGGACGGCGAGCTGGGCTCGCGCTTCCTG
Source organism: Nonomuraea sp. (assembly GCA_036276095.1). GTDB lineage: Bacteria > Actinomycetota > Actinomycetes > Streptosporangiales > Streptosporangiaceae > Nonomuraea. Next base: position 27,561 of record DASUCK010000455.1, read on the forward strand.
CGCGACGTCGGCGACATGCTGGAGGACCCGCTCCGCATCATCGCCTGGAGCTGAGCACCGCCCGGAGCTGAGCACCGCCTGGAGCCGGGCATCGCTCAGGGCCGGACAGGCCGGATCCGGAGCCGGACCCGGGAGGAGCGGTGACCGCCGGGAGGACCCCTCTCCCGGCGGTCACCGTGGGCGTGCGCGAGAACGCGCTTGCCCTCCGCGGTGTGGGCCCCATGAGATGCGATCCACACGGTCGCGCCTAGGACATGTGAGACCGCGGCGGGCCAATCTGATACACCCTGCTCGCGAACCGGACACCTCCAGCGCATGCCTCGATAGGGTTCTCCGCATGATCCGCCACATCGTGCTGTTCACCTGGACCGGCGACGCCACCGACGAGCAGAAGGCCGCGGTCGCGGCCGGGCTGCGCGAGCTGCCCGGCCTCATCCCGCAGCTGCGCTCCTACACCGTCGGCCCCGACGCCGGCATCAACCAGGGCAACCACGACTTCGCGGTGGTGGCCGACTTCGACAGCGTCGACGACTACCTCGCCTATCGCGACCATCCGCGCCACCAGGCCGTGATCGCCGAGCGCATCAGGCCCATCCTGGCGACCCGGGCGGCGGTGCAGCTGAGCGTCTAGATCTCCGGCGGGTTGTTCTCCCGGTGCATCAGCCTGTCGTCGGAGGTGCGCCCCCGCCGCGGCGCCAGCACGATGCTGAGCACCACCCCCACGCCGCCGACGATCATGAAGATGATCCCCACGACGTCCATCTTCACGGCATCGCCGAACACGTCGGGCGAGATGGCGAACCTCAGGATGGCGCCGAGCGTGAGGAAGAAAATACTGACCCCGACACCCATGACGACCTCCAGGCAAATGGCGAGTACGCCCCGGGTCATACCCGGGTAACGGCGATCACACCCGTGTGTCTCAGGCGAGGCACGACAGCGGCTGCCCGCCGTTGTAGGCGATCATGTCGAGCACGGCGGCGGCCAGGTCGATCGGCGCGCCCGGCGGACGTCCGTCGAGCTCGGCGTAGGCGCGGTGCAGGTTGCCCACGATGCGCTCGGCGTCCAGCAGCCCGCCCCATTCGCCGAGGTCGGTCTCCCGCGCCGTCTCCAGCGGCGACAGCCCCGCCTCCCGGCCGCGCCGCGCGGTCTCCTGCACGAACCGCAGGTAGCCCTCGACCCGGTCGTACACCTCGGGCCCGCACACCTCGCCGTGACCCGGCACGACCGTCTCCGCGCCGAGGGCCCTCAGCTGACCGAGCGCCTCGACGGCTCCCGACACCGACCCCATGAGCACGAACGGCGTGCCGCCGTTGAACACCAGGTCCCCGGCGAACAGCACCCGCCGCTCGGGGATCCACACGTACGAGTCGTTGGTCGTGTGCGCGGCATGACCCACGTGGACGACCTCGCACCGCAGGTCGTCGCAGTGGACGGCGATCCGGTCGGCGAACGTCAGGAACGGCGGCGCCGGCTCCAGCGGCCCCCACTCGACCTGCGGCGACCAGGCCGCCCGGTAGGTGGGAACGCCCTCGGCGAGAATCTGCTCGCGCACGCCCTCGTGGCCGACGATCGTGGCCTCGGGGAAGAGCCAGTTGCCGAACGTGTGGTCGCCGTGGTGGTGGGTGTTGACCAACGTGGTGACCGGCCGGTCGGTGACCTTGGCGACGGCCTCGCGGAACCGCCGGGTGCGGCGCTCGGTCGAGCAGGCGTCGACGCAGATCACGGCCCGCCGGCCGGCCAGGAAGCCGGTGTTGTTGATCCACCAGCTGCCGTCCGGCTGGACATAGGCGTAGACGCCGTCGGAGACCTCTTCGACGCGGGGCGGCGGCAGCGGGTGATCGTGCGCGGAGGAACTCATGCCGCCGAACGTACTCGCCGGCCCCTGCCACGCACTGTGTCTTCGACGACAGAAGGCCCCGCGCGGCCGGTCGGTCCCGGAAGCCGGTTTCCCGGTCGTGGAAGCCCACCTCCGGATCCGAGAAGGATCCGAGAAGGATCCTAGAAGGCCTCTTCCGGCAGTTCCATGAGCTCCTGGCCGGTGGAGTCGAGCACGCGCCGCTCGGCGGCGAGCCGGGGCAGCACGGTCTTGGCGAAGAACGTGGCCGCGCCGACCTTGCCCAGGTAGAACGGGTCCTCCCCTTCGGCGAGCCGGGCCAGGGCCACCTCCGCCTGGCGCAGCAGCAGCCAGCCGATCACCAGGTCGCCGAGGGCCAGCAGGAGCCGGGTGGTGTTGAGCCCGACCTTGTAGACCTCGGCCGGATTCTCCAGCGAGCCGAGCGCCCAGCCGGCCATGGTGTCGCCCATGGCCTTGACCTCGGCGGCGGCCTCGGCGAGCAGCTTGCGCTCCTCCTTCAGACGGCCGTTGCCGGCCTCGGAGCCGGCGAACTCGCTGATCTCGGCGAGCAGCGCCCCGATCGCCGCCCCCTGGTTGCGCAGGATCTTGCGGAAGAACAGGTCCTGGCCCTGGATCGCGGTCGTGCCCTCGTACAGGGAGTCGATCTTGGCGTCGCGGATGTACTGCTCGATCGGGTAGTCCTGCAGGTAGCCGGAGCCGCCGAGGGTCTGCAGGGAGCGGGAGAGCAGCTCGTACGACCGCTCGGAGCCGACGCCCTTGACGACCGGCAGCAGCAGGTCGTTCATGGCGGCCGCGTGCCGGTCGGCCGGGTCGATCATGACGGCGTCCTGGAACGTGGCCGTGTAGAGCACCAGGGCCCGCATGCCCTCCGTGTACGCCTTCTGCAGCATGAGCTCGCGGCGCACGTCCGGGTGGTGGGTGATGGTCACGCGCGGGGCGGACTTGTCGGCCATC
>DASUCK010000456.1:0-2259 GCA_036276095.1 Nonomuraea sp.
GCCCGAACCGGCGTGCGACGAGAACTTTAGCCGACATCGAGTGAATGACAAATTCCGGGTGCCGCAGGCGTGTTCGCGCTGGTCAGAGCCCTAGGGTCGGTCCATGCGCGCATGGGTGAACGGGCGGCTCCTCGACGATCCCCGGGAGCCGGCGCTGCCCGTCTCCGACCACGGGTTCACGGTGGGGGACGGGGTGTTCGAGTCGGTCAAGGTCGTCTCCGGGACTCCGTTCGCGCTCACCCGGCACCTGCGGCGTCTGGCCGCCTCCGCGGCGGGGCTGGGCCTGCCCGAGCCGCAGGAGGACGCCGTGCGTGGCGGCGTCGCCGCCGTCCTCGCGGGTCAGGACCTCGCCTTAGGAAGGCTCCGGATCACCTACACGGGCGGGCCCGCGCCGTTCGGCTCCGGCCGGGGCGACGCCCCGCCCACCCTGGTCGTCGTCGCCGACGCCATGACGCCGTGGGAGGGACCCACCTCGGTGGTCACGGTGCCGTGGCCGCGCAACGAGCGCGGCGCGATCGCCGGTCTCAAGACGACGTCGTACGCCGAGAACGTGGTGGCGCTCGCCCAGGCCCAGCGGCAGGGCGCGAGCGAGGCGCTGTTCGCGAACACGGCCGGTTCCCTGTGCGAGGGGACGGGGTCCAACGTCTTCTACGTGCTCGACGGCGAGCTGCGCACCCCCACGCTGGCCTCGGGGTGCCTCGCCGGGATCAGCCGGGCGCTGCTGCTGGAGTGGTACGGCGACGCGCCGGTGGAGGGCGTTCCGCTGCGCGAGGTCGACGAGCCGGTGGGAGTGCTCGAGCGCGCGGAGGAGATCTTCCTGGTCAGCACGACGCGAGACGTCCAGGCCGTGCGCAGGTGCGACGGCCGGGACCTGCAGGCGCCGGGGCCGGTGACGGCGGCGTGCATCACGCTGTGGAACGAGCGCGAGGCCGCCGACTCCGACCCGTGAGGGGCGTGTCAGCGGCCTCGTGGCCCTGAGGGGAACCGGATCGGCGGACCGGCGGCTGGTCCTCCCAGCCCAGCCGTCGGACGTGGCCGACCGGAGATCAGGCGTTCTCGGCGGCGAAGATCGCGGCGATGGCGGCGTCGATGTCGACGAGGTCGGACTCCGAGCCGCGCGCCACGGCCTGGTTCATCCGCTCGACGAAGGTCTGGAGGTCACCGGTGCGGGCCTGCACCAGCGCCTCGCCGTCGGGCGAGCAGAGCTCGATGATGACGACCGCGTGGCCGGCGCTGTCCAGGCAGGGCCACACGTGCACGTCCCCGTCGCCGGCCGGCTCGTAGAGCCCCTCGGCCAGCAGCTCGCGGCCGAAGGTCCAGCGGACGTGGCTCGAGCCGGTCTTGAACACCGTGGTGACCGCGTAGGGGTCCGTCGGGTCGTACCGCAGCTCGGCCTCGATCGGCGTGGCGGTCCCGGCCGTGTCGATCAGCTCCAGCGCCACAGGCTGCGTCACCACCGCGGGCGCCGTGTTCATCGAGTACTCCATGGTGTTCCTCCCAGTTGTCCCCTCCGGACTTCGACAAGGAGACGCCGAGAAGTGAGCGTCATGACGTGGTTCCAAACAAATCTGTGAACTTTTTTTCGGGCCGCAGGCCGCGGGTCGGGCGGTGTGTCCTTTCTGTCCCGGTTGGCGCCTGGTCCAAGCGTCGGCGAGGGCTTCCCCGGCCCGGTTAGGCTCGGCGCACCATGACCGATCCGGCCACCGAACTGACCGCCCGGGACCCCGAGGAGCGGGTCCGCGGACGCCTGCACCGCCGGCTGCACTCGCACCCCGTCCTCGCCCTCACCACCAAGGTGGTCGTCACGCTGGTCGGCAGCCTGGTGCTGCTGGCCGGCGTCGTCATGATCTTCACGCCCGGTCAGGGCATCCTCGCCATCGTCCTGGGGCTGGCGATCCTCGCCACCGAGTACGCCTGGGCCGAGCGCTGGCTGCGCAAGGCCAAGGACAAGGCCTCCGAGGCGAGGCGGCGGGCCGAGCAGATGGACCCGAAGGTCCGTCGCCGTCGGCTCCTGGTCGCCGGGCTGGCCGTGCTCCTGGCCTTCGGGGCAGGGGTGGTGTACGTCGTGGCCTTCGACTGGCCGGTCCTCGTCGTCGACGGCTGGGACTGGGTCCAGAGCCTGGCCGGCTGGGTCCCCGACCTGCCCGGCATGTAGCCCCGCCCGGGCATGCGCTAACCTTTCCGGCGCAGCCCTCGCACGACGGGGAGCACCAGGGCGATTGGCGCAGTGGTAGCGCGCTTCGTTCACACCGAAGAGGT